>NZ_JBYTCI010000006.1:0-176316 GCF_058790095.1 Terrabacter sp. FW104-15G4B
AAGATCCACCAGGCGGGGTAGCGGGGGGGCGGGGGCAGCGAGGCGGGGGCACCCAGCACGCCGAGCGGTCCACCGGTCGGTGGCGTCGCGGCCTCGCGGAGCAGCGGCCTGGGCAGCTTCCTCAGCGGACCGGCCGGCCGCAGCGCGGGCCTCGTGCTCGCCCTCGTGCTCCTCGTCATCGTCGGCATCGTCACCGCCGGTGACCGCTTCGCCAGCCCCGAGAACGCCCTCACCATCCTGCGCTTCGGCGCGACGATCGGTGTCGTCAGCGTCGGCATGACCTTCGTCATCTCGGGCGGCGGCATCGACCTGTCGGTCGGAGCAATCGTCGCCCTGTCCTCGGTGTGGGCCACGACCGTCGCCACCCAGACGATGGCCGCGAACTACCACTGGATCGTCATGGTCTTCGCCGCGGTCGCCGTCGGAGGCGCCTGCGGACTCGTCAACGGGGTACTCGTGGCCTACGGCCGGATCGCGCCCTTCATCGTGACCCTGGCGATGCTCGCCGCCGCCCGCGGCCTCGCCGAGCTCATCGCCAAGCGGCGCACCCAGATCGTCAGGGAGCGCGGCTTCGTCGAGTTCTTCGGCGGCAGCGTCCTCGGGGTCCCCGTCCTCGTCCTGGTCTTCGCGGTCGTCGCCGTCGTCGGCTGGGTCCTGCTCAACCGCACGACGTTCGGCCGACGCACGCTGGCCATCGGCGGCAACCCCGAGGCGGCTCGCCTCGCCGGCATCCGCGTGCAGCGGCAGACGATGTACCTCTACATCCTCCTCGGGATCGCCTGCGGCATCGCGGCGGTCATGCTCATGGCCCGCACGACGACCGGCACCTCGACCCACGGCCAGCTGTACGAGCTCGACGCCATCGCTGCCGTCGTCATCGGCGGCACCCTACTCTCCGGCGGCCGCGGCACGGTCGTCGGCACCGTCCTCGGCGTCCTGATCTTCACGACGCTGAGCAACGTGTTCACCCTGAACAACCTGGACACGTCGACGCAGGCGGTGGCCAAGGGGGCGATCATCGTCGCCGCCGTCCTGCTCCAGCAGCGGGTGTCCCGCACGCGGTCGGGCTAGCCGAGAGGCCAGGTCAGCAGCACCACCAGCACGGCACAGCACCACTCACACCGCACCACCCTCTTCGCTCACATAGGAGTCAGCGTGTCCGCATCACTCTCCCGTTCGACCAAGCGCGTCGCCGTCCTGGCGACCATCCTCAGCTCGGCGCTGGTCGCCGCGGGGTGCACCAGCAACGACCCGGCCACGACTCCCGCGGCCTCCACCCAGCAGACTGGTGCCAACGCGGCGAGCGACAACGACGCCCCCGGCAAGAAGGTCGTCATCGGCTTCTCCGGACCGGCCGCCGACCACGGCTGGCTCGCCGCGATCAACAGCTCGGCGCTCGCCGAGGCCAAGAAGTACAGCGACGTGGAGCTCAAGGCGGCGGAGGGCACCAACGACGCCAGCCTCCAGATCAGCCAGATCGAGACGTTCATCAACGACAAGGTCGACGCGATCGTCCTGCTGCCCACCGACGGCGCCGCCCTCACGGAGGTCGCGACGAAGGCGATGGACGCCGGGATCCCCGTCATCAACGTCGACCGTGAGTTCTCCAGCCCCTTCGCCGCACGCACGACCGTGCTCGGCGACAACTACGGCATGGGCGTCTCGGCCGGGACCTACGCCTGCAAGCTCGTCAAGGACAAGAAGCTCACCAACCCGGTCATCACCGAGATCGCCGGCATCGACGCCCTCCCGCTGACGCAGGACCGCAGCAAGGGCTTCGCCGACGCGCTCAAGGCGTGCAGCCAGACCGTCGACAACCGCGTCGCGGCCGAGTTCACCGTCGAGTCCGGCAACCGCCAGGCCGCCAACCTGCTCCAGGCGGCACCGAAGATCGACATCCTGTGGAACCACGACGACGACCAGGGGGTCGGCGTCATGGCTGCCCTCGACCAGGCCAACCGTCACGAGATGGCGTTCATCGGCGGCGCCGGCTCCGCCAACGCGATGCGCTGGATCAAGGAGGGCAAGATGGAGGCGACCGTCGTCTACCCGCCCACCCAGGCTGCGGACGGCATCAGGCTCGCCCGGCTCATCGCGCAGGGCAAGGGCATCAGCGACCTGGTCCAGGTCGAGGTCCCGCGTCGCGTCGTGCTCAACGCGCCCGTGGTGACCAAGGAGAACGTCGACCAGTACCTGCCCCTCGGCTTCGAGTCCTGACCGGTCGGTGCCCGCGCCGACCGAGTGGCGCGGGCGCCTCCCGCAGGAACGTCGAGACCGTCAGCGGTGCCACCCCCACGTCGGATGTGAGGACGTCATGACCACACCCAGCAAGCCCACCCTCGGGATCGGGATGATCGGCTACGCCTTCATGGGCCGCGCCCACTCCCAGGCCTGGCGCAACGCCCGCAGCTACTTCGACGTGCCGGTGACGCCGAGTCTCGTCGCGGTGGCCGGGCGCAACGAGGCGGCGGCACGCGAGACTGCCGACCGATTCGGGTGGGCCTGCGTCGAGACCGACTGGCGGCGCCTGCTCGAGCGCGACGACATCGACGTCATCGACATCTGCACGCCGGGCGATACGCATGCGGAGATCGCCGTCGCCGCGCTCGAGGCGGGCAAGCACGTGCTGTGCGAGAAGCCGCTGGCCAACTCGGTCGGGGAGGCCGAGGCGATGGTCGCGGCGGCCGCGGCCGCCAGGGGGCGTGGCGTCCGCTCGATGGTGGGGTTCACCTACCGCCGGGTGCCGGCCATCGCGTATGCGCGGCAGCTGGTCTCCGAGGGACGGCTGGGCCGGATCGTCCACGTGCGCGGGGCCTACCTGCAGGACTGGCTCGTGGACCCGCAGTCGCCGCTCACGTGGCGGCTGCAGAAGGAGCGGGCAGGTTCGGGAGCACTGGGCGACATCGGCGCCCACATCATCGACCTCGCGCAGTTCGTCACGGGCGAGCACCTCACCGGCGTCTCGGCGCTCACCGAGACGTTCGTGCGGGAGCGCCCGCTGGCCGACGCGGCGAACGTCGGCACCGGGGGGATCAGCGCCACGGCCGCGCAGAACGGCTCCGCCAGCACCGGCCCCGTGACGGTGGACGACGCGGCAGTGTTCGTCTCACGGACCAGCGGAGGGGCGCTCGCCACCTTCGAGGCGACGCGTTTCGCCAGCGGCCGCAAGAACGCGATCCGCCTGGAGGTCAACGGGACCGAGGGCTCGATCGCCTTCGACTTCGAGGACCTGAACGTGCTCCACGTCTTCGACGGGCGCGTCCCGAGCCGCGACGCGGGCTTCACCCGGGTGCTCGTCACGGAGGCCACCCACCCCTACGTGGCGTCCTGGTGGCCGCCCGGTCACCTGCTCGGCTACGAGCACGGCTTCACCCACCAGGCGGTCGACCTGCTGACCGCCATCGCCGAGGGCTCCGACCCCCGGCCTTCCTTCTCCGACGGGCTCCAGGTGCAGCGGATCCTGTCGGCGGTCGAGACGAGCGTGGAGCGGGAGGGGTCCTGGACCCCGATCGACGGGGCCCGCGCGACATCGTCGGCCACGTCCTGAACGCTGCGGACCTACACAAGACCTCGTTTGTCGGACAAGGAGATCCGGCCCGATCCGCGCGTCTCGTCTCTGTCACCCCCAGAAGGAGCAAGCTCTCATGCACGACAACGACGTCAACCCGCTCAAGCTGGCCAAGGGCCTCGGCCTCAACCGTCGGCAGTTCCTGGCCGCCTCGACCGGGATGGCAGCAGCCGCTGCCGTGACCGCCGTCGCCGGCGCCGGCGTTGCGACTGCGGCACCCTCCGCCGCCAACGGTGTGGTGGTGCCGCCCGGCAAGCGCGGCATCATCCTCTACACGGTTCGCGACGCCATCTCGCGCGACCCGTCCACCAGCCCCTACGCCTCCGGCTTCAAAGCCGTCTTCGAGGAGCTCGGCCGGATCGGTTACAAGCAGGTCGAGTTCGCCGGCTTCGGCCAGAGCGCCAACGCCCCGGGCGGCAACGTCAACAACGTCGCGGGCGCACAGCTGCTGCGCACGTGGCTCGACGACAACGGGCTCGAGGCCGAGGGCAACCACGGCTCCGTCCCCTCCGTCATCAACGACGCGACGCTCGCCTCGTTCGACGCGGCGTGCGAGGTCGCCAACATCCTCGGCATGCAGCACATCGGCACGGGCAGTGACCCGACGGGCAGTGCCTACCTGGCCGACTGGGCTGCTGCCGCGGAGCGATGGAACGTCCTGGGAGCCCGGGCCGCCTCGCACGGCCTCAAGCTGTACACGCACAACCACGACACCGCGTACAGCTTCTTGCTGGACAGCGGTCCGCTCGACGACCTCGGTCGACCGACCCGCTCGTCCGGCATCCGCCGTCTCGAGTACTTCCTGGCCAACACCGACCCGAAGTACGTCTACCTCGAGATGGACATCTACTGGGCGCACGTCGCGAAGTTCAAGCACACGGCCTACACGGCTGCCGACGGCTCGACGGTGCAGTCGGTCTTCAACCCGCTCGGCGTGGTGCAGGCCCAGCCGATCCGGTTCCCGCTCTTCCATGCCAAGGACGGCGACGCCCGCCCCGACCTGGCGAACGGCTACGAGATGGTGCCCTTCGGCACTGGCGACATCGACTACAGGTCGTTCCTGACGCAGACCGGCGCCAAGGGCTACCACAACCCGATGTACGAGCAGGACAACGCTCCCGGTGGCGTCGCCAGCCCCGGCCAGTCGCTGGAGTTCGCGAAGGTCAGCTACGACAACATGGCTGCGCTGCGCGGCTGACACGCACGTAAACACCGGGCCCCGGGGAGTGCAGATGCCGTTGCAGCGGCGCGCTCCCCGGGGACCGGCTTCGCCCGTCTCTGTCAAGAAGGACGAGCTGAATGCTACAAGCGAGGCTCGTCCGGCGGCACCGATCCCGATGCATCGGCCGACCACGCCGTACACCGACCCACGACCAGGAGACCCACGATGGCCCGACCGATCACGCTCTTCACCGGACAGTGGGCAGACCTGCCCTTCGAGCAGGTGTGCAAGCTCGCTGGGGAGTGGGGCTACGACGGCCTCGAGCTCGCCTGCTGGGGCGACCACTTCGAGGTCGACCGGGCCCTGAACGAGGAGGGCTACGTCGACTCCCGTCACGAGATCCTGCAGCGCCACGGCCTCAAGGTCTGGGCCGTCTCGAACCACCTCGTCGGCCAGGCCGTCTGCGACGACCCCATCGACCAGCGTCACCAGGACATCCTGCCGGCAGCGGTCTGGGGTGACGGCGACCCCGAGGGCGTGCGCCAGCGGGCCGCCGCGCGGATGGCCGACACGGCCCGCGCCGCCGCCAAGCTCGGCGTCGACACGGTCATCGGCTTCACCGGCTCGGCGATCTGGAAGTACGTCGCGATGTTCCCGCCGGTCGGGGACGACGTCATCCAGGAGGGCTACGCCGACTTCGCCCGCCGGTGGAACCCGATCCTCGACGTCTTCGACGAGGTCGGCGTGAAGTTCGCCCACGAGGTGCACCCGAGCGAGATCGCCTACGACTACTGGAGCACCGTCGCCACGCTCGAGGCGATCGGTCACCGCGAGGCGTTCGGCCTCAACTGGGACCCGAGCCACATGGTGTGGCAGGACCTCGACCCGGCGGGCTTCATCTGGGACTTCAGGGACCGGATCTACCACGTCGACTGCAAGGACACCCGCAAGCGAACCGGCAACGGCCGCAACGGTCGTCTGGGCTCGCACCTGCCGTGGGGCGACCCGCGCCGCGGCTGGGACTTCGTCTCCACCGGGCACGGCGACGTGCCGTGGGAGGACTGCTTCCGCACCCTCAACGCGATCGGCTACGACGGCCCCATCTCGATCGAGTGGGAGGACGCCGGCATGGACCGCCTCGTCGGGGCGCCCGGAGCGCTGGATTTCGTGCGAGCCCTCAACTTCGACAAGCCGGAGGCGGCGTTCGATGCCGCCTTCAGCAGCTCCAAGGACTGACGCGCGCGGGGCCCCGGCGGGTCTACCGTCGGGGCATGGGACTCGTCCAGATCGCCCAGCACGCCGACGACCTCGGCCGGGCCACCGCCTTCTACCGTGACCTGCTCGGAGCCGAACCGCTCGCGACGTTCGACCCGCCGGGCCTCGTCTTCTTCGACGTGGGCGGCG
This sequence comes from Terrabacter sp. FW104-15G4B, assembly GCF_058790095.1. Lineage (NCBI taxonomy): Bacteria > Bacillati > Actinomycetota > Actinomycetes > Micrococcales > Intrasporangiaceae > Terrabacter > Terrabacter sp. FW104-15G4B. The sequence goes on from NZ_JBYTCI010000006.1 coordinate 6,135, forward strand.
TCCGGCTGCTGCTCGACCAGGGTGCGCCGAGCGCGCTGCACTACCTGCGGGTCGACGACCTCGACGCCACCGTCGAGCGGCTGAGGGCGAGCGAGGTCGAGGTGCGCAGCGAGCCGCGCGTCATCTTCGGCCACGACGACGACACGCTCGGGCCGGCCGGGACCGACGAGTGGATGGCCTTCGTCGTCGACTCCGAGGGCAACCTCGTCGGCCTCGTCGAGCAGCGGCCCCGTGGTTAGCGCCGGATCCGCCCCGACGGACTGTCGATCCCTGCAGCGCCCGTTCGTGTAGGGGGTGAAGGGCGCACGGAGGGTGCGCCCGGGACAGCCGGCCCGGCCGGCAGGAGGAGACCACCATGAAGACGTACCTGATCAGCCTGTTCTCGCCCGACGGCCCGCCGCCCGAGGACCTCGACCTCTCGCGCGTCATGGCCGACCTCGAGGTCGTCAACGCCGACATCCGCGCGGCGGGCGGCTGGGTCTTCGCCGGCGGCCTCGCCGACCAGGGCAGCGCCACGACGATCCGCAAGAGCGACGCGGTCGCCGATGCGGTGCTCACCGACGGGCCGTTCATCGAGGCGAAGGAGCACCTCGGGGGCCTGTCGATCGTCCGTTCCGACGACTACGACTCGGTGCTCGGCTGGGCCGAGCGGATCGCCGGCGCGACCGGCCTGCCCGTCGAGGTGCGCCCGTTCCAGGGTGACGACGAGCCCGGCCAGGCGCCGACCGACCGGTGACGGCACGGACGACATGACGGTCTCGGGCGCGGACATCGCGCGCGTCTTCCGTGCCGAGCACGGCCGCGCCGTGTCCGTGCTCATCCGGACTCTGGGCGACGTGGACCTGGCCGAGGACGCCGTGCAGGACGCCTTCACCGTCGCCGTCGAGCGCTGGCCCCGGGAAGGTATGCCGCCCAGTCCGTCCGGCTGGATCATCACGACCGCTCGTCGCCGGGCGATCGACCGGCTGCGCCGGGAGTCGACGAGGCAGGCGCGGCACGCGGAGGCGATGCTGCTGCACTCGCCGGAGGAGGCGAAGGAGGGAGGACCGGTGCAGGACGACCGCCTGCGGCTGATCTTCACCTGCTGCCACCCGGCCCTGTCCAGGGAGGCGCAGGTGGCACTGACCCTGCGGCTGCTCGGCGGCCTGACGACGCCGGAGATCGCCCGCGCCTTCCTCGTGCCGGAGACCACGATGGCCCAGCGCCTGGTACGGGCCAAGAGCAAGATCCGCACTGCCGGTATCCCCTACCGCGTCCCGCGTGACGAGGACCTCCCCGCGCGGCTCGCATCGGTGCTCGCTGTGCTCTACCTCGTCTTCACCGAGGGGCACACGGCAAGTGCCGGCGACGACCTGGGCCGACCGGACCTGGCCGCCGAGGCGATCCGGCTCGGTCGGGTGCTCGTCGAGCTGATGCCCGACGAGCCGGAGGCGCTGGGCCTGCTGGCGCTCATGCTCCTGACCGAGGCGAGGCGCCCGGCCCGCACCGATGCGTCGGGTGCGCTCGTGGTGCTCGCGGGCCAGGACCGCTCGGCCTGGGACGCCGGCCTCCTCACCGAGGGGCACGCGCTCGTACGCCGGTGCCTGCGTCGGGGCGCTCCCGGCCCCTACCAGCTCCAGGCGGCCATCAACGCCGTGCACACCGACGCGGCAGACGCCGCGCACACCGACTGGGGCCAGGTCGTGGCCCTCTACGACCACCTGCTGCGGTTCGCACCGACCGACGTCGTGCGGCTCAACCGGGCGGTCGCCGTGGCGGAGGTGGACGGCCCCGGCCCCGCGCTCCGGCTGCTCGACGGCCTCGAGCTCGACCGCTACCCCGCGTTCCACGCGGTGCGGGCAGAGCTGCTCGGTCGCCTCGGGCGGTGGCCGGAGGCGGCCGTCGAGTGGGAGCGTGCCGCCGCGCTCAGCGACAACCTGCGCGAGTCGGACCACCTGCGCGGACGTGCGCTGGAGGCGGCGGCCCACCCCGGTGACCGGCGGTAGCCTGCGGTCATGAGGAGCCTTCCCGACGCCGTGCCGCTCCACCTCGCGTCCCGCTGGGGCGGCGTCGGGGGCACCATCGACCTCGAGGGCCCCGTGCACTGGGTGGACTTCGGCGGGCCCAAGGACCCCCAGGAGGCCGAGGGGCCGCCCGTCGTCCTCGTCCACGGGCTCGGTGGCTCGCACCTCAACTGGGTCGGCGTCGCCCCTACGCTCAACCGCCGGCACCGGGTCGTCGCGATCGACCTGCCCGGTTTCGGGCTGACGCCGGCGCTCGGCCGTGACACGAGCGTCAACCACAACGCCGCGCTGCTCAGCCGCTTCATCCACCAGGTCCTCGGAGCTCCGGTCGTGCTCGTCGGCAACTCGATGGGCGGCATGGTGAGCCTCCTGCTCGCAGACCGCCGGCCGGAGCAGGTCGTGGGGCTGGCCCTCGTCGACCCGGCCCTTCCCAACCCCGGCGCCCGGATGGACCCCCAGGTCGCCGCGACCTTCGCCATGTATGCCGTCCCCCGCGTCGGCGAGCTGGTGCTGACCCAGTACAACGCGCGTTTCGACGACCGGCAGCGGGTGCTCGGGACCGTGGCGCTGTGCTTCGCCGACCCGTCACGCGCCGACCCCGACGTGATCGAGGCCGGGGTCGAGCTCGCGGCGTGGCGCCGTTCGCTGCCCGACCCCGAGGGTGAGTTCCTCGGAGCCGCCCGCTCGCTGCTGCGGGTGCTTCGCGGCCGGCGTGCGTACGACCGGGTCATCCGCGACGTCGACCGCCCGGTCCTGCTCATCCACGGCACGCGCGACCGCCTCGTGCCGGTGTCGGCCGCACGACGTGCCGCACGGCTCAACCCGGCGTGGCAGACGGCATACCTCGAGGACGTCGGTCACACTCCGCAGCTCGAGGACCCCGACGCCGTGATCGCCCACCTCCAGCCGTGGCTGGAGTCGCTGGGTCGGACGGCTGGCTGAGGAAGCTGTCAGGCGACGCCGTGCGCCATTCGGGCTGTGAGCTTCTCGCCCCACGCCCGGGCACGGTCGAGCTCGCCGTCCGCGACCGGCCCGGAGGTGCCCTCGACCCAGAACGTCTCGCCGCGTTCCGCCCGGCGGAAACCGTGATGCCGCAAGGACTTCGCGGCTGCGTTGGCTGCTGATCCCGGGACGAGCCTGACGTGGATCCGGGTGTCGAAGGTGACGACCGGCAGCTCGGGGCGCGGGCTCACGGTCTCGATCCACTCGCGCACTCCCTCGCGCGCCCCGGCGCCACCCTGGGTCACCGCGTCCTCCCGCGTCTTCGGCCGGGTCATCCCGAGCGCGTGGGTGGGACCGCCGACGAGGAGCAGCTCGACCTCGTCGTCGAGCGCAGTGGGTGCGTCGTCGACGTGGACGACGCGGACCCCGCCGTCACCCGGCGTTCTGCCGTGCCGCAGTCCGTCGGCGATGGCGTCGGCGATCTCGTGGGTGTTGCCGAAGAGGGACTCGTGGACGATGAGGACGCTCATGGTGAATGCCTTTCCGCACTCCACGCTACGCATCGCCGGGCGGTACGCCCGGGAATCGTGACGGACGAGACCCCTCGCGCCACAATGGGATCGGCGGCGCCACCCGGCGAGCCACCGACGACGAGGAGACGATCGTGGACGCCAGGTCCTGGGATGAGCGGTATGCCGCGATCGACCTCGTCTGGTCCGTCGAGCCCAACCGCTTCGTGGCGGAGATCATCGGCCCGCTGACGCCGGGTCACGCGATCGACCTGGCGGCAGGCGAGGGCCGCAACGCGATCTGGATGGTCGAGCAGGGGTGGACCGTCGTCGCCTCGGACTACTCGGAGGTGGCGGTCGGCCGGATGCGCTCGCTGGCCACCGACCGGCTCGGCGACCGCGCCGGCCGGCTGACGGCGCTGGTCGCCGACGCCACGCAGCCCGCGCCGGGCGGCCCGGCGGCATACGACCTCGCGCTGCTGTGCTACCTCCAGCTGCCCGCCGACGAGTGGCGCCAGGCGTTGCGGGCGGCGGTCGAGGCCGTGCGGCCCGGGGGGCGTGTCGTCGTGGTGGGCCACGCCGGCCGCAACCTCACGCAGGGATGGGGCGGCCCGCAGGACCCGGCCGTGCTCTACGACCCCGACGAGGTGCTCGCCGCCGTCGAGGGGCTGCCTGCCGTCGAGGAGCAGTCCGGCATCCGGGAGCGTCCCGTCGAGACGGACGACGGTGAGCGTGTCGCGCTCGACACCGTCGTCGTGCTGCGTCGCGAGGGCTAGCGCCGACCGTACTTCTTGTGCACCGCCTGGCGGCTGACGCCGAGCTGCTCCGCGATCTCGACCCACGCGAGGCCGCTGTTGCGGGCGCGGCGCACGACGGCGGCCTCCGTGCGGTCGGCCGCCCGCCGCAGCTCCCGCGCCGCGGCGAGGGCTGCGCGGGGGTCGTCGTCACCCGTGGCGCGAGCGAGCTCCAGAATGTCGTCGACCTCTCTCGTCACTCCGGTCCGCCGTCCGTTTGTCAACTCGTGTTGACAGCGTATGCCGGGTGCTCGCGCTCGTCAACGCGTGTTGACACGCCGGGACGTAAAGGAGTGGTTCGGTGAACGGGCGCGCTGCAGGATGGCCGCATGGCACTCGCGCTCTCGCACACGACCGTCAACGCCCTCGACGCCTACGCGCAGTCCGTCTGGTGGGCCGACCTCCTCGGCTACCACGAGGACCCAACGGACCCCAACGAGCCGGGGCACGAGGAGTGCATGATCTTCTCGCCCGACCAGTCGCACCGGCTGCTCTTCATCGAGGTGGAGGACGTGAAGCAGGGGCGCAACCGCCTCCACCTCGACCTGCGCCCCACCGACCGCCCCCGCGACGAGGAGGTCGCGCGCGTCACCGGGCTCGGTGCGACGGTCGTGCAGGACTGCCGCACCGACGACGGCCGCGGCTGGGTCGTGCTGGCCGACCGCGAGGGCAACGAGTTCTGCATCCTGCGCAGCGACGAGGAGCGGCGCGCGGCGGGGGACCTCTGAGCCCGAGTGCGAGGATGGCGCGCGTGACCGTCACTCGCTCGATCGCGCTGTTCGTGCTCGCCGCCATCGCCGAGATCGGGGGCGCCTGGCTGATCTGGCAGGGGGTGCGCGAGCATCGCGGCTGGATCTGGGCCGGAGCCGGCGTCGTGGCCCTGGGCCTCTACGGCTTCGTCACGACCCTCCAGCCCGATGCGCACTTCGGGCGCATCCTCGCCGCCTACGGTGGCGTCTTCGTCGCGGGGTCGCTGGTGTGGGGCATGGTCGCCGACGGCTTCCGCCCCGACCGCTGGGACGTCGCGGGCGCGGCCGTGTGCCTCGTCGGCGTCGCGCTCATCATGTACGCGCCCCGTTCGGGCTGAGCGGTCTGCGTGACGGCGTGGACGCATACGGCCGGGGGTATATTGGTGGTTTAAGCAACCACCTGGGAGGACGCCGTGGAGCTCGACCTCGACGAGATGCAGGCGGTCATCCGCCGCCTCAACCGCGCCCGCGGCCAGATCGGCGGCATCGTCAAGATGATCGAGGAGGGGCGCGACTGCAAGGACATCGTCACGCAGCTCGCCGCCGTCTCCAAGGCGCTCGACCGGGCCGGCTTCGCCGTCATCGCGACCGGTCTGCGTACGTGCCTGAAGAACCCGGACGGCGAGGAGATGGACGTCGCCCAGCTGGAGAAGCTCTTCCTCTCGCTGGCCTGACGGCTCCCTGACCTGAGGAGCCTCAGTCACATTCGAGCGCGGGGTCGGCATGATCAGGGTCATGACCACGCGCCGCGGGCTCTTCGTCGCCCCCTTCGACTCCCTCGCCGACCCTCGGGTGGTCGGCGACCTGGCCGCCACGGCCGAGGCTGCCGGCTGGGACGGCTTCTTCGTCTGGGACCACCTGCAGTACGGCGAGCGGGTCACCGCGATCGCCGACGTGTGGACCTGCTGCGCGGCCGTCGCACTCCGGACCGAGCGGATGCTCTTCGGGCCGATGGTGACGCCGTTGGCGCGGCGCCGGCCGCAGGTGCTGGCACAACAGGCTGCGAGCCTGGCGGTGCTCTCGGGTGGCCGGTTCGTTCTCGGCCTGGGGCTGGGCGACGACTGGGTGGGGGAGTTCAGCTCCTTCGGCGACGAGCCCGACCCGCGGGCGCGCGCCCGCATGCTCGACGAGGGTCTGGACCTCCTCACCGCCCTGCTGTCCGGTGAGCAGGTGAGTCACGACGGAGCGCGCTACACAGCCCGCGACGTCCGCATGCGGCCGGCACCCGAGGTGCCGATCTGGCTGGCCGGGCGCTTCGGCAACCGCGCGCCCGTGCGCCGGGCCGCGAGGTACGACGGCTTCTTCGTCATCGGCCTGGACCGGCCCGACGACCTCGAGGTCGTGACCGCCGACCTGGCCCGGCACGACCCGGCGCCGGGATTCGAGGTGGTGATGGACCTGCGGCCGGAGCAGGACCCCGCGCCCTGGCTCGACAGCGGCGCTTCGTGGGTGCTGACCCGGATCGGTCCCTTCGACCTCGACCTCGCCGAGGTCCGACAGATCGTCGAGGCAGGCCCCTGAGCCGGTAGCTTCCGTTGACGGCGGCGTCGAAGGGGCAGCGTGTCCTCCGCCCTCACGAACGGGTGGGGTCGACCTGCCGGTCCGTCTCGAGCCCGCACCCGTCGAACGTCGACGTCGCTGCGGTGTCGAGGGTCGCGACGTAGACGACCCACCTGCCGTCGTGCTGGGCCGCCAGCCGACAGGACGCGGGCCAGCCCTGAACGGCGAACACCGGGGACTGCGCGGGGAGGTAGCCGGCCGAGTGCTCGGTGGGCTCCGGCAGCTCCACCTGCGTGCGCGCGTTGAGGGTGGAGAAGGTGCAGGTCACGCGAAACAGCTCCGGCCCGAGCTGCCCCGGCGTCACGGTGGTCGAGACCCTGGGGGCGTCCACCAGGGCCGAGTACGTGACGCCGCCGTGCACCACGAAGTCCGTGAAGTCGATGACGACGTGCCGGCTCGCCTCGAGCGCCACAGGAGGGCATCCGGGCACCACCGTCGTCGTGGACGCCCGTGGCTGGGCCGCGGTCCTGGCCGGCTGGACGCACCCGGAGAGCAGGCCGGCAGCGCCGAGCATGGCGGCACCGGCTGCTACCAGCTGACCCATGTGGCTCACGACGGCAACGTATGGCGGCGCCGCCGCGCAGCGGGGACTTGCACACTGGATGACACCGCATCGTGACGTGGAGACCTCCTCCCGCGACACGTGCTGGTCGGGACGGAGTCCTGGGTCTCGCACCGGCGCCGCAGGCTGCAGGCCGACGGCGCCCCTCGGTCCCGGGGTGCGACGGTACGCCCGACACCGCATGCCGGTCGGCGCCTCGCGGGAGGAGCGTGCAGTGAGCGGCCGATCCAGGTGTGGGCCGGGTCAGCCCGGGTGTGGCGTCGGTCGGCCTCAGTGGGTTTCAGTCGACTGCGGTGACCGGATCCCCAGGTGTGTCGCCCGCGGCCGCCTGGGCAACCGGGTCGGTGGGCGACGGTGTCGCTCCCGAGGAGCCGTGCCGGCCCAGGGTCACGGCGGCTGCCGAGGCGGCAACGCCCGCCGCGAGTCCGCCCAGGGCCCAGCCCGGTCCCCACGTCTGGCGCCCGAGCCGAGAATCGACCGAGACGTCACCGGGACCGGCGTCGATGAGTGCGGTCAAGGCGGCGATGAGGACGGCGTTGTACTCCCAGCCGCCCTGCGCGACCCAGGGCCCGTTCGGCTTGTGGACCTTGTAGATCGCCGTGGCCATGGTGCCGATCAGGCTCGCGGCCGCTGCCGGAGTAGCTGCGCCGAGCACGACCAGAGCGCCGCCCGCGGTCTCGCTGATGCCGGCGGCGAGGGCGTTGGCGCGCGTTGGCCGCATGTCGAGCGCGCCCATCATCTGCTCGGTCCCCTCGAGGCCCGGCCCGCCGAACCAGCCGAACAGCTTCTGGGTCCCGTGCCCGACGAAGAGTCCACCGATCACCGCGCGCGCGGCAAGTCTTCCGATGTCCATGAGACCTCCTCCACGTTGGATGGTGAAGGCGTACCCACCGGGAGAAGCCGGCAACGTCGCCGATCCACGGTTGTTTCCCGGCGGGGGCAAGGACCAGCCACGTGTCCAAGGGGAAATCTTCAGCAGCCCTGGTCTGGACGAACGGGGCGAGCAGGGCGACCATGGAGGGCACGGAGGTCGCGCCATGAACGTCCAGCCGAATGCCGCCATCCCGGTGGCTGTCGCCATCCCGCCCCTGCTCGTGGAGGGTGCGGTCGACGCCCACGGGTTCGATCGCGGCCGGGTCGAGACGGCTGTCGACCTCGCCGTCCACCTCGAGCGCGTCCGCCGCCACCGCTCCGAGCTGCGCGAGTCCGTCGCAGCGGTGGATCTCGCGCTGGAGGCGCCGATCGCACGCGGCGGCGCCTGGCGCGAGCGGGTCCGTGCGGCTCTCGCCGAGCTGGCCCACGACTTCGACGAGCACATCGCGCTGACCGAGAGCCCGGGCGGCATCTACGACCGCGCGCGGCGCAGCGCCCCGCGGCTCTCGGGCCGCGTCGAGCGGCTGCTGCGCGAGCACCGCGATCTGCGCGCGGCGATCCACGGCTACCTCGTCGTGCTCGAGCACGGCGGCACGCTGGCTGACCTGCCGGTCTTCCGCGAGGAGCTGACCGCACTCGTCGGCCGGCTGGTCCGGCACCGGCAGAGAGGCGGCGACCTCGTCTACGAGGCGTACGACGTCGACCTCGGCGGGTCTGACTGACCCGCGGCTGGCTCAGGCGTCGGCCGGCTCGAACCTGGGCCGCAGCGGGAAGCCGGACACCCCTTCGCGGCTCGTTCGCGACGCCAGGACCTGGTGCAGCTGGATCTCGTTGCGCTCGAAGGCAAGTCGGGATCCGGCGAGGTAGAGACCCCAGACCCGGGCGCGACCTAGACCGGCGAGCTCGACGCAGTCGTCCCAGCTCTTGGCGAGGTTGGCGTTCCAGGCCGCGCAGGTGCGGGCGTAGTGCTCGCGGAGGTTCTCGTGGTGGCGCACCTCGAAGCCCTCGTCCTCCATCACCCGCACGATGTCGCCGCTGCCGGTCAGCTCGCCGTCGGGGAAGACGTAGCGGTTGATGAACCCGCGCGCCGGCAGGCCGGCGTGCTGGTTGTCGGGACGGGTGATGCAGTGGTTGAGCAGGCGCCCCTCGTCGCGGAGGCGCTCGCGCAGGAACCGGAAGTATGCCGGGTAGTTCTTGACGCCGATGTGCTCGGTCAGGCCGATGGAGCTGATGGCGTCGAAGCCTCGCTCGGTGACGTCGCGGTAGTCGCCGTGGCGCACCTCGGCGCGGTCCCCGATGCCGTCGGCCTCGATCGCGGCCTGCCCCCACGCGGCCTGCTCGCGCGACAGGGTGACGCCGAGCGCGGTGACGCCGTAGTGCTTGACGGCGTGGCGCACCATGCCGCCCCAGCCGCAGCCGACGTCGAGCAGCCGCATGCCCGACTTCAGGCCGAGCTTCTGGGCGACGAGGTCGTACTTGTACGCCTGGGCCTCCTCGAGCGAGGCCTCGTCGGTGGGGAAGCAGGCGCACGTGTAGGTCATCGACGGACCCAACACGTTCTCGTAGAACGTGTTGGACACGTCGTAGTGGTGGCTGATCGCCGCGGCGTCGCGCGCCCGCCCGTGGCGCAGGCCGTGCGCCATCCGCCTGAGCGGGCTCGGCGTCTCCTCCGGGGGCAGGGCCGGCGGGTGCAGCCTGTGGTGGGCCAGGAACCGGGCCAGCTCGGCGGCGTCGCGCCCCCGGGGCCGGCGCGGTGTCAGCCCGTCGCTGAAGACGCGGAGCACCTCGTAGGGGTCGGCCTCGTCCATCCCGTCGATGACGAGGTCGCCGTGCAGGTACGCGCGAGCCAGCCCGAGGTCACCGGGCGCCGCCAGGACGTGGTTGAGCGCGTCCGGGCTGGTCAGCCGGATCACGAGCCCGTCAGGGCTGCCGCCCTCCGAGCCGTCCCAAGCCACCACCCGCACGGGTGCGTGGGGGCCGAACACGCAGTCGAACGCCTGTCCCACGGTCATCGTCATCGAGCCTGCACCGCCTTCTCGTAGAGGGACGGGAACCGTCCCCTCGGGTCGTACCTGCCTTTGACGGGGGCGTATGCCGTGCCGCCGTAGAGGGCGGCGAAGGTGGCCTCGTCGTAGTAGGCGTCGGAGTAGAGGGACTTGTGGCCGCCGAGGCGGGTGACCTCCGCCTCGACACGGCGGTTGACGTCGCCGTCCTGCGCGCCTGGCGCGACGGGGACGGTCGACCAGAAGCCGACGTTGACGTAGCGCTCGTCGATTCTCATCGGATAGAGGGGCCACGGGGGTGCGGCCCCGTCCTGCTCTTCGCGTGGTCCCACCGGGTCCGTGTACCCACTGCCGCGCAGCTGGATCGGGCACAGCCAGACCGGCTCGATGGGCACCTCCCGCAGGAACCAGTCGACGAACTCGGCCGTCCGGTCGAGTGGGATCTCCACGTCCTGCACGACGCGCTCACGGTCGGGCAGGCCACGGAGCCGGTCGATCCGGGCCATGACCCGGTGCCGGTTCTCGAAGGCGACGATCTTCCAGTAGACGTCGCTGCGCAGCAGGTGTCTGGGCCAGAGGCGGCGGACCGTCGGGTTCTGGGCGCCGAAGGCGCGGCTGCACCAGAACCAGTCGGTGTCCCACCTCCACAGGTAGTCGTGGGCCGTCAGCACGTCGGTGCGTCGCTGCTGGATGGAGCGGTAGAAGACCTGGTCGCCGGTGTAGTCGCTGGGGCGGGCCTGGTCCTCGAGGTGGTCGGTCCAGCGTCCCAGGGTGACGTATGCCTCGGTCGGGCCGAAGACGACGCCGTCGACGAAGTCCACCCGGTCGCTGTCCCACGTCTGCGAGCCCATCACGTCGCCCACGGCGTCGGTCAGGGCAGTAACCGAGTCGAAGCGCACGTGGCGCAGCGCCACGTACGGCCGGGCCGGCTCGAGCTCGATGACGAGGTCGAGGGCGTAGCCGAGCGAGCCGTAGGAGTTGGGGAAGGTCCGGAAGAGGTCGGCGTGCTCGCCGTCGGGCGTCGCGGTCACGATGTCGCCGTTGCCGGTCAGGATCCGCATCTCGAGGACCGACTCGTGGGGCAGGCCGTTGCGGAACGACGCGGCCTCGATGCCGAGCCCGGTCACCGCCCCACCGATCGTGATGGTCCGCAGCTGCGGCACGACGAGCGGCACGTAGCCGTGCGGCAGCAGCTCGTCGACGAGCTGCTCGTAGGTCGTCAGCCCGCCCACCAGCGCGCTCGCGGGGCCGCCGTCGACGCCCGGACGGACCTGGATGACGCCCCGGAGCGCCGACAGGTCCAGACGTGGCGCATCGGTGGCACTACGGGTGCGGAAGAGGTTCGAGGTGCGCTTGGCCAGCCGCACCGGGAGGTCGGGCGGCAGGGCGGCATACGCCTGCTTCACCCGCTCGAGCGCTTGCTCGTGCTCGCGGAGCCGTTGAGGGGTCTCGGGCCGATCCGCCGGAGCCGTCACCTGAGGCGATGCCACCATCGCAGTCAAACAGATCTCGTCAGCACGCGGCTACTCATTGGCCAGCATCGTCGCGCCGAGGCCGACCATCATGACGCCTCCGGTGGCCCCGAGGGCGTCGAGCCGGGCGGGCTTGCGCGCGAACCACTCGCGCGCCCGAGCCGCCAGCAGGGCCCACATGCTGTCGCTGCAGACCGCCATCACGCCGAAGACGCCGCCGAGCAGGGCCATCTGGGCACCGACGTGCCCAGCGCGGCCGTCGACGAACTGCGGAAGGAAGGCCACGAAGAAGAGGATCGTCTTGGGGTTGGTGAGGCCGACGACGAAGCCGACGCGCAGGGCGTGGCCCCGCCGCGCCGAGACCTGCCGCTCCAGCGCCTCTCGCGCCTCGCGCCGGTGACGGATCGCCTGGATGCCGAGCCAGATCACGTATGCCGCGCCGGCGAGCTTGATGACCGTGTAGGCGGTGATGCTCGTGGCGACCACTGCGCCGAGCCCAACGGCGACGAGGACCGCCTGGGCGGTGACGCCGATGGCGTTGCCGACGACTGAGAGCAGCGCCGCGCGCCGGCCGACGGTGAGGGCCCGGCCGATGGTGAAGAGCAGGCTGGGGCCCGGGACCTGGATGAAGAGGATCGACGCGACGAGGAACGCGACCCATTGGCTGGATGACGGCACCATCGCAGTGTGCTCCCGGCCCCGCTCAAAAGGCAGGCGTATTTCGCGGCTCGGACACTAGCGTCTGGGGCCATGACGTCCCAGCGCACCGATCCTCCGCTCGCCGCCGACGAGGCCACGACGCTCGTCGCCTTCCTCGACTACCACCGCGACACCCTCCGGCTCAAGACCGAGGGGCTCTCGGGCGAACAGCTGGCCCAGCCGCTTTCGCCGTCGACGCTCACGCTCGGCGGCCTGCTCAAGCACGTCGCGCTCAACGAGGCGAGCTGGTTCGGGGAGGTGCTGCACGGCCGACCCGTGCCGGAGCCGTGGGCGGGCGCCGACTGGGACGCCGACCCCGACTGGGAGATGACGTCCGCTCGCGACGACGGTCCCCAGGAGCTGCGCCGCCTCATGGACGAGTCCGTCGCGCAGGCGCGTCGCGACATCGACGCGGCGCTGGCCGCCGGCGGGCTCGAGTTCCGCTCGGCCACGCTGTCGCGCAAGGACAACCAGCAGTTCACGCTGCGCTGGATCCTGCTGCACATGATCGAGGAGTACGCCCGCCACAACGGCCACGCGGACTTCCTGCGCGAGGCGATCGACGGCGTCACGGGCGAGTGAGACCCGCCCGACGCAGGCAGAAGCGTCGCAGCGGTTCGACGGGCATGACGTCTGCGAGGTCGCGGTAGCGGGCTGACGCCTGTTCCCGCCGTCCGGTGCGCCACTCGAGGTCGGCGAGGGCGAGGCTCGCGTCACGGCTGGCGTATGCCGGGGCGCCGCCTTCCAGCGCCACCAGCTCCGCCTCCACGGAGGCCAGGGGCCGCCCGTTCGAGGTGGTCGCGAGGATGCTGTGGGCCGTGGCGACGAGGCGGGCGACCCGGACCGAGGGAGAGGGCCAGCGGTCCTCGAGCGCGCCGTAGAGCTGGACGATGCGCGGCCAGTCGGTGCGCTCGAACGAGCTTGCGCTCGAGTGCAGGCCGGCGATCGCCGCCTCGATCGCGAAGCGCCCGTCGCCCGCGGCCGCGACCGTCGCGTCGTCGAGGCCGGCCCGCAGCAGGGTGAGGTCCCAACGGGTCCGGTCGACCTCGTCCAGGGCGAGGCCCGTCCCGCTGTCGTCGACACGGCCGGGACGGCGCGCCAGGCCGAGGCGGATGACGGCGCGCAGCCCTCGCACCTCGCTGTCGTCGGGATAGGCCGCGACGAGCGCGTCGGCGATGGACAGGGCCTGGCGTCCGGTATCGGCGAGACCGTCGGCCGGGTCCAGAACGGTGCGGTGGGCGACCGTGAACATCCCTGCGACACAGGCGGTCACAACCGGAAGGCGGCGTGCCCGCTCGGTCACGTCAGGGACGTGGAAGGCGCCACGCGCGTCGGCGAGGGCGCGCTTCGCACGGGTGAGGCGGGCGGCCGCCGCCGTGTCCTGCACCCCGAGGTGGCCGGCGATCTCCGGGATGGTGAGGCCGCACACGACGCGCAGAGCGAGGACCATCCGGGACGCGGGGGAGATCGCCTCGTCGCAGGCGACGAAGAGCAGGGCGAGGCGGTCGTCGAGGCCCTCGCGGGAGAGGTCGTCGGCATCCATGACGGTGCGATCGGTGAGGTGCCCGGACCGGGGGTCCGTCTCGGGGCGGGCGAGCTCGGGAGCCAGACGTCGCTCGACGCTCCGGCGCCGGGAGTCGTCGAGCCAGGCCCGTTTGGCCACCGAGGTGCACCACGCGGCATACGACTCGATCGGCGCCCCGCCGTCGCCCTCGTGGGCGGCGGCGCGGGCGACGGCCTCGGCGGCGTACTCCTCGGCCTCGTCGAGGCTCCCGGTGAAGGAGGCGAGGGCGCGCACGATGCGCGGCCACGCCTCCTCGAACTCACCTGTCCCGAGTGGCACTCACATCCCCGTCGGGAAGACCTTGCGCCACTCGATGTGGCCGCCGGTCGGCACGAGTGCCGCGATGCGGCGAGCGGTGTCCTCGTCGTCGGTCTCCACCATGTAGAAGCCGGTGATGACCTCGGAGGTGTCCGCGAAGGGACCGTCGGTGTAGACGGCGTCCTCGACGAGGCGGCCCGCGGCGCCGGGGACGACCGTGCCGCCGTGGCGGCTGTTCTGCAGGGCCGCACCGCCGACGACACGGGCGCCCAGGTTGGCGACGGCCTTCTGGAAGGCGGTGTGCTCCGGGAACATCCCGTCGGTGTCGGGTGCCGCGCCGGGAGCGCCCGGGTCCTTGCCGGCCGGACCGGCGTCCGTGGTGGTGTTGCCACCGAGGTACGCGTCGGAGTCCCAGTCGCCCTCGTGGATCATGTAGACGTATGTGTCGGCCATGGCCGGCTCCTTCTCGTTCAGGTGCGCGATGCGCAGGTGGCGACCCTCGCCACATCATCCTGACGAACTCGAGCACCGGAAATCGACACGTTGCCGAGATCGGTTCGGATCACCCGCCCGCGAGGCGCTCCAGGCGGCCCTCCAGGGACGCCCTGCGGTGGGCGTTGCCCTCGAGGTCGAGGTAGCGCGTGCCGAAGGTGGCGAGCAGGGCGTCGTCGAGCCGGCGCACCGCGCCGGGAGGGTACTTGTAGCCCATCCGCTCGATGAGGTCGGCCCCGTCGACCGGAGCGATGACCTCGGCCAGCGCATCGACGGAGGTGATGCCCAGCTCGAGCAGCAGGCCGGAGACCCAGGTGTAGTGGTCGGTGCGCGACCAGCCGGCGTCGGCATACTCGGCGGCGAGGAACTTGGCGAGGTCCTGGGCGCTGATGCGTGCGTCCTGCTCGGCCGCGTCCGGTGGGGTCGCGGGCAGCGCCATCTGGAGCCGGTCGCGGATGGCCGAGAACTCGCGATCGGCGAGCTCGATGAGCCCGGCGGCCAGGGTGAAGCGGCGGTCCAGGTCGTGCGCGTGCTCCTCGGGGACGGTGCCCTTGTAGCGGATGTCGTGCTCGAACTCGGCCCAGGCGTGCTGCAGCACGGTGCGGATCTGGACCGACGCGCTCCGACGTCGCAGCGGTTGGTAGGAGGCGGGGACGGTGCGGCTGGCGTCGACCGCGACGAGCAGGTGGCGGCTGGCGTAGCCGAACCGGCCGGAGCGCGCCGTCTCCAGGCCCATGTCCCGGTCGTCGAGCACGGCGAGCTCCTCGGCGAGCAGCTCGGCGACGGCGGCGACGTCGTCGTGGACGTAGGTGATGACGCGCACGCCGATCTGGTCGGTGATGTCGGTGAGCGGCTCGGGGTAGAGCAGCTCACCGTCGCGGCGTCGCTCGGCCTTGGAGGCGAACGAGGCAACGGACTTGGTGCGGCCGCTGACGCTGAGGTAGTTGATCCCGGCCTCGTCGAGCAGCAGGGTCACCATCTCGACGAACAGGCCGGTGGCGGCCTCGACCTCGGGGCGGACGGCGGCATACGCCCGGGCAGCCTCGCTGATCTCGCTCGGCACGGTCGTCGCGTCGTCGCTCACGCCTGCACCATCGCTGTCGGACATGCGGCCATCCTGCCGTGCCGCCAGCTCCGGCGGCGACCGGCGGTCACGGAACCACAGAGGTCCTCCCTGTCCGACGCTCCCCAGCCATGCCGCACGCCCCACCACGTGGGGATGCCCGGGCCCACCGCCGCATGGGCCGGGAACGCACGCAGCGCCGCGTCGACGTGTCCGACGGCGCCGTCGTCGTCCCAGTCGTGGCACCGCGGTTGGATGTCGTCGCTGGCGGGGCACGGGAAGAGGTGGGTGAGTTCGATGCTGAAGCCCAGCACGCGGTAGAGCGACAGCGCGGCGTCGAGCGTGAGGCCGTGATGACCGCTCTCGAGCCGGGAGATGCGGCTGTGCGAGACGCCCAGCCGGTCGGCGAGCCCGCGCTGGCTCAGCAGGTAGGTGCGGCGCACGTGGCGCAGCGCGTTGCCGAAGGCGTCGGGCCCATGGCTGATGGGGACGGTCATGGACGCAGGGTGACCGGCCGGGGCGCCGGCGCGTCGTCGAGAAAGCAGTCCTGTGGACAAAGGCCGGCCCGGCCAGGAGGGATGTGGACGACCTTGCCGAGTCCCGGCGGGGAGGGCTGGCTGGCGTGCTGATGCGGCCGCATGATGGCTGTTGCCGCAGAGGCTGTGCGTTGGGTCTTGGGGTGACTCAGCGGTCATTGTGTGTGACTACGCGTGGTCGGGAGCGTGCGCGTCACTGGAGGACCCAACGCACAGCGGGCGGCGGAACGGTCGGCGTGGTGCGCGTCGCGCCGCCGGAGCGCCGGCGGGGCGCCGGGAATCCTCTGGACGCACGTCGAGTCGAGTGCGAGCGTGGCGCCATGGAGCTCCACACCACCCGCCTGATCATCCGTCCCTGGTCGCACGACGAGGCGGACCGCCTGCTCGACATCCAGGGCCGCATCGAGGTCGTGAAGTGGCTGGGCGACGGGGAGCCGGTCCTGATGAAGGACCTCGACGAGGCGCACGCCCGCATCGACCGTTACCAGGAGCGCAGCGAGACACCGCCGCTCGGCTTCTGGGCGGTCCAGGTGCGCGAGACCGGCGTGATCGCCGGCTCGGTCATCCTGCTGACCCTCCCGAACGCCGACGACGGCGAGGTGGAGCTCGGGTGGCACCTGCACCCCGACTCGTGGGGCCACGGTTTCGCGACCGAGGCCGCGACTGCGGTCATGCAGCACGGCTTCGACGGCGGCCTCCCCGAGATCTACGCCATCACCCACACGGCGAACGAGCGGTCCCAGGCCGTCTGCCGGCGGCTCGGCATGGACGACCTCGGGGTCATGGAGAAGTGGTACGAGGGAGCGTCCCGCGTCTACCGCGCGACACCCGGGCGCTGGGCCGACCGGGCCTGAGTCGCAAGGCCCCGCTCAGCCGCGCGGCGCCGCTCAGCCGCCGACGTGCACCTGCGGCCGGCGGGCGGCGTCGGGCTCGGCCCTGCGGATGATCTCGTGCGTCAGCGGCGGGATGTCGCCCTCGCCGGCGAGCAGGAAGCGCAGCACGTTCTGCCCGGGCGCCTTCTCGCTCCACTCGAAGTAGATGTGCGGCGGCTTGCTCACCCGGTCGCGCACGTCGAGCAGCACGGCCGCCAGCACGTTGGGCACGGACGGCCCCGTCGCGCGCAGGATGTAATGCCCGCCGACGACGGCCGAGCCGACGTGCACGGTGGTGGCGAAGTCGCTCGCGTCGCTGATCTCGACCTCGAGGAAGATCGCGCCCTGCCTGGCGTTGAGATGGTTGCGCATCCGCACGTCGAGGGACTTCGCCCGGTACTCGTCGCGGTCGCCGGCGTTGATCTTGTTCGCGATGAAGCGCAACGGCTGCGGCCCCAGGACGGCATCGTCGAGGATCGCCCGCGCGCTGTCGTCATAGACCACCCGCTGCACCCGCAGCTCCGTCGACCGCACGATGCGGGACCAGACGCTGATGACGACGATGAGCGCGATGAAGATCAGCGCGATGACGAGACCCTCGGGGCGCTGCTCGATCGTGATGGTGATCGTGTAGACGAAGATCGCGCTGACCACGGCGAAGAATGCCGCTGCCGCGCGGTGGCCCCGCCGCAGCTCCGTCAGGAACACGGCGATCGCGGCGGAGGTCATGAGCGCGAGCACGCCGGTGGCATACGCCCCCGCCTGCTCGTCGACGTTGGCCTGGAAGGCGAGCGTCACGGCGGCAGCGATGAACGACAGGACGAGCACCAGGGGCCTGGTGGACCGCGCCCAGTCCGGCGCCATGCCGTAGCGCGGCAGGTAGCGCGGCACGATGTTGAGCAGCCCTGCCATCGCGGACGCTCCGGCGAACCACAGGATGCCGATGGTCGACACGTCGTAGACCGTGCCGAAGCCCTCACCGAGCAGGTCGTGG
Organism: Terrabacter sp. FW104-15G4B; assembly: GCF_058790095.1. Classification (NCBI taxonomy): domain Bacteria; kingdom Bacillati; phylum Actinomycetota; class Actinomycetes; order Micrococcales; family Intrasporangiaceae; genus Terrabacter; species Terrabacter sp. FW104-15G4B. The sequence goes on from NZ_JBYTCI010000006.1 coordinate 24,080, forward strand.
GCGAGGTAGGCCAGCGCGCGCCCGTTGGCCGGGCCGCCGGGCTGGAAGGCGGGGGGCGGGATCAGCAGCGTCGTGACGAGCGAGGACCCGATGAGCAGCACGCTCATGATGAGCGCGGCGGTCGTGAGCAGCTTGCGGGCGTTGCGGATGCGGCCCTCGGGCTTCTCCGCGGTGTCGGTCGGGTCGCCCTTCACGAGCGGCATGACGACGACCCCCGTCTCGAAGCCGGAGAGACCGAGGGCCAGCGCCGGGAAGACGAGCAGGGAGGCGCCGATGATCCCGAACGGCGCCGAGTGCGCCGACGTCATGGCCGAGATCCAGTCGCTGAAGGCCGTCGGGTGGTCGCCGATCGCGATCACCCCGCTGACGAGCACGACGAAGCTCAGCCCGAGATACGCGACCACGAGGACGACGGCGATGCCGATCGCCTCCTTGAAGCCCTTGAGGAAGATGCCGGCGAGGCACAGGAGCAGCGCCAGGGTGACGCCGACCTGCCGGCCGGTCAACGTGGACTTCAGGTAGGGGTTCTCGATGAGGTGGGCGCTCGCGTCGGCGGCGGAGAGGGTGATCGTGATGACGAAGCCGGTCGCCACGAAGCCGATGAGACAGAGCACGAGGATCTTGCTCGGCCAGTAGGACAGCAGCCGCTCCAGCATCGACAGGCTGCCGTCGCCGTGCGGGCTCTCGGCGGCGACCCGGCGGTACATCGGCAGCGCCCCGAAGAGCGTGATGAGCACGAGTACGAGGGTCGCAACCGGGGAGAGGGCGCCGGCGGCGAGGGCCGCGATGCCCGGCTGGTAGCCGAGCGTTGAGAAGTAGTCGACACCCGTGAGGCACATGACCCGCCACCACGGCTGCACGTGCTTCTGCTCCCGGGCCTCGCTCTCCCGCTCGTAGTAGCCGCCGGGGTCGGCCTCCTCGGCGTCGAGGAACCACCGTTTGAGTGGGGTACGTTCCGTCCGCTGTGTCGTCACGGCGGCGAAGTCTAGGGCGCGCCGCTGGGAGTGCCGGACATGGCTGGGCGCCGCCGGCCGCTGCTGAACGCCGCTGGACGCGGTGCCACAGAGGGTCGCCGCCAAGGAGGGCGGAATCAGCTGCGCGCGGCCGACCGGCGTCTGCGGGACTGGTAGGCCAGGGACAGGCCGACGACCGCGAGGGCCCACAGGGCGTGGACGCCGTTGGCCACGAGCAGGGCCAGGGCCGACGTGAAGGCGACGGCGGCCGTCCACCAGCCGAGGGTGCGCTGCGGCAGCAGCCGCAGGGCAGCGGCGGTGCCGAGGACGTAGACGAGCGTGAAGCAACCGGTCGCCAGCAGCATCAGCGGCGTCAGGCCGAGGTCGAGCACGACGGCGAGCAGCAAGGAGACGGCCGAGGCGACCGTCACGAGGGCGATGCTGCGGCGCGGTACCTGACCGGCCTCGCCGCCTTTCGCCAGCCACTGCGGCAGCGCGCCGTCGCGGGCCAGCGCCGCCCCCAGCCTCGACCCGCCGGCGTAGTACGCGTTCATGGCCCCGACGGTGAGCAGGACCGCGGCGACGGCCGTCACGACGCGCGCCTGGCCGCCGAGGGCGATCGCCATGAGGTCCGAGAGCGGTGCCTGGCTGCGACCCGTGGCGGGCCCGAGCACGAGGACGCTCGTCGCGGCCAGTCCCAGGTAGAGCACGCCGACGACCGCGACGGCGATGCCCGTGGACCGGGGCACGTCGCGGCGGGGGTCGCGGTAGTCCGCGGCCAGCGAGGCGACGGCCTCCCAGCCGGCGAAGCCCCACACGAGCACGGTTGCGGCCGTGCCCACGGCTGCCCAGCCGTTCGGGGCGAAGGGGCTCAGGGACGCCGTGCTCCCGTGCGGCAGCGCGACGGCGATGGTCGCCGTGATGAGCAGGGCCAGGACGCTCGCGAGCCCGAGCTGGACCCGGCCCGAGAAGCGCAGCCCGGCCAGGTTCATCACGCCAGTGCCGAGGACGAGTGCCGCCGCCACCACGACCGAGGTGGTGCGGCCGCCGCCCACGACGTCGGCGACGTAGCCGCCCGCCATCATCGACGCCGGAGGCGCTCCGACCGGGATCGCGAAGTAGAAGCACCAGCCGACCGCCCCGGCGGCCCGGTCGCCGAAGGCACGACGGACGTAGGTCGAGACGCCTCCGCTGTCCGGGTGGCGCGCCCCGAGGGCCGCGAAGGTGCTGGCCAGGGGCACGGAGAGCAGCACGAGCGCCGCCCACGCGAGGAGCGAGGCCGGGCCGGCGACCTCCGCCGCCAGGGCAGGCAGGGTGATGACCCCGGTCCCCAGAACCGCACCGACGGACAGGGCCGTGCCCTGGGCGACGGTCAGGGCGCCGCGGGTCGCGGCCGAGACGCTGCCCGTTCCGGAGCCGGCAGCGGCGCGGTCGGACCGGGTGATGCCTCGGGTCGTCGCCATGCCCTCAGAGTGGTCGTCGATTGGACCGGTCAGAAGAGCCACTTCTTGCCAACTGGTTTGGTCCACCCTAGGTTGCGATGATGGACCTCCACGTCACCGTGACCGGTTCCGGTGACCTCGCCGCCCAGATCTACGCCCAGCTGCGCACCGCCGTCCTCGACGGCCGTCTTGCCGGGGGAGACCGGGTGCCGGCCTCCCGGGACCTCGCGGCGACGCTGGGGGTGTCGCGCGGCACCGTCACGACGGCATACGACCGGCTCGTCGCGGAGGAGCTGCTCGAGAGCCGCCGCGGCGCCGGCACCTTCGTCGCGGCCGGCTGCATGCTGCCGGGGCGGGGAGCTGGACGCCGGGCCCGGACGGGGGCGGTCACACCGGTGCCCCTGTGGTCGACCGGTGGGCAACCGGCGCCCGGACCGGCGGGCGCGGCCCACGACTTCTCCGTCGGTGTGCCCGACGAGTCGCTCTTCCCCCTCGCGACCTGGCGACGTCTGGTCAGCGGCACGCTGCGGCGCAGCCGGCTGTCCGCGGGCACGTACGACGAGCTCTCCTCGCCTCGTGCGGCGAGCCGCCTCGAGGCGGAGATCGCGAGGTATGCCGGTCTGTCCCGCTCCGTCGTCGCCTCGGCGGAGGACGTGGTGACCACCTCAGGGGCGCAGCAGGCGCTCGACCTCATCGCGCGCGTCCTGGTCGAGCCCGGTGACGTCGTCGCGGTGGAGGACCCCTGCTACGCGGCTGCGGCCCGGCTCTTCACGACCCACCGCGCCGTGGTGCGTGGCGTCCCGGTCGACGGCGAGGGCATCGTCGTGGAGGCGCTGCCCGAGACAGCGCGTGTCGTCTACGTGACGCCCTCGCACCAGCACCCGACCGGTGTGGCGATGTCTCGCTCACGACGGATCGCCCTGCTGGAGTGGGCGGTCCGGCACGATGCCGTGGCATCGAGGACGACTACGACAGCGAGTTCCGGTTCGCCGACCGACCCCTCGAGCCGTTGCAGAGCCTCGACCGGGATGGTCGCGTCGTCTACGTCGGATCCTTCTCCAAGTCGCTGCTGCCGGCGCTCCGGGTCGGGTATGCCGTGGCCCCGACCTCCCTCACGGCTGCCCTGCGCGAGGCCAAACGCGTCAGCGTCTGGGACGGTGACGCGGTGACCCAGGGGGCGCTCGCCGACTTCCTCGCCGAGGGCCACCATGCCGCGCACGTGCGGCGCGCCGCGAAGGTCTACCGCGCTCGGCGGGAGGCCCTGCTGGACGGGCTCACGAGGCGCGACGGGCTCGCCGACTGGCTCGAGGTCATCCCTTCGGCCGCCGGACTGCACCTGTGCACGATGCTGGGCGATCCCGCCATCGACGACGTGGAGGTGGCCCGAAACGCTGCGAGCGCAGGCGTCTTCGTCGAGCCGCTGTCCGTCCGGTACCTGGAACAGCCGGCCCGCCACGGGCTCGCGTTCGGCGTCGGCGGCATACCCCTCGAGGGCATCGCGCCCGCCTTGGCTGTGCTGCGGGACGTCCTCAGCTCGATGGAGTCGGGACACCCCGCCGACGGATGATGGCGAACTGCGTCGCGAGCGGGATGATCCCGAGCACGAGGACCATCGGGACGGCGAAGCCCAGGCGCAGGTTGTCGGAGCCGACCGCGCCGGTGAGGACGGCGCCCAGCAGCGCTCCGACGTAGTTGAACTGGTTGAAGCGCGCCACGACCTGATCGGTCTTGTCGATGTGCTCGCCGGCCGAGTCGCCCTCACCACCGGCGAGCGCCCCGGCGGCCGAGAAGCTGAGGGGCGCAATCGTCGCGACGGCCCCGCCGAGCACGGTGAAGCCGACGACGGCGACTGGCCACGTCGGTGCGAAGACGATGACGGCGAGGGAGGCCGAGGCGACCACACCGCTGATCCGCAGGAGCCAGACGGCTCCGTGCCGGTCGACGAGGCCGTCGCCCACCGCGCGGGCGAGCAGTGTCGCGACGAGGTAGGGCAGGGTGGCCAGGGCGGCGAGGTTGGTCGGGGCGTTCAGGGTGCCGTCGAGGTAGACCGGGCCCCACGTCGTCGCGGCCGTGTCGACCATGTAGAAGAGGACCAGCGCGACGCCGATCAGCACGATTCGCCGCCAGGGTACGTCCACGGTCGCGTCCGTCTCGACGAGGCGGTCGCGGCGCACGTAGGGCGCGGCCAGAGCCGCGACCGGGAAGGCGAGCAGCGGCAGCAGCGCGGGGCCGAGCTGCACGCCTGACGTCGCGAGCGTGACGAGCGTGCCGAGGATGCCGCCGGCGGTCCAGAAGGCATGGAACGAGGGCAGGATCGGGCGGCCGTAGAGGTGCTCGACCGTGACCGCCTGCATGTTCGAGGACGCGTCGACGAGCCCGAGGGCCAGGCCGTAGGCGGCGAGCCCGGCGACGAAGATGCCGAACGCCGGCGCGACGAGCAGCGCCGCAAAGCCCACGGTCGCGAGGACGAGCCCCACCCGTACGACCACGGCGCTCGACGAGCGTGCCGCCACGACCTCGGCGACGACCGAACCCAGCCCGGCGAGCAGGACCACCATGAGGAGCAGTCCGCTGACGGCGAGCTCGTCGAGCGACCACTTCAGCTGCACCTGGGGGAGCCGGGTCGTCAGGGAGATGAAGAGCAGGCCCTGCACGAAGAAGGCGGTGCCGGCGGCGAGCCGAGCCCGCAGCAGGGGGGACAACCGCGCCTGAAGGGTCACGGTCGGTCACCCTGTCGGTCGCGGGACCCGCCGTCAAGGTCCCGGGAGGTCCTCACCAGTCGGCGCCTCGGCACTGGCTCCGGTCGGTGGTCTCGACCTGCAGCGTGGCGTGGGCGACGTGGAAGCGCTCGCGCAGCATGCGGCTGGCCGCGTCGAGCACCTCCGGTCCGGCGTCCGCGCGTGCCGTGACGAGGTGCGCGGTCGCGACGTCCATCCCCGAGGTCAGCGTCCACACGTGGAGGTCGTGCACCTCGGTGACCTTCGGCACCTCGGCGAGCGCGGTCAGCAGCTCGGTGGGCTCGAGGCCGGTCGGGGCGTGCTGGCCGAGGACGGCGAGCACCTCACGACCCAGCCCGACGGCGCGCACGGCGACGAAGACCGCGATGGCGAGCGCGACGACGGTGTCCCACCGCGCGCTCCCGGTCGCCCGGACGAGCAGGGCCGCGGCGATGACGCCGATGGAGCCCACGGTGTCGCCGACCACCTCGAGGTAGGCGCCCTTGACGTTGAGGCTCTCCGCCGCGCCACCGCGCAGCAGGAGCAGGGCGGCGAGGTTGACGACGAGGCCGATCACGCCGACGACGAGCATGGTGCCCGAGGCGATCTCGGGGCTCGACCCGATGCGCCCGATCGCCTCGACGGCGATGTAGACCGAGACGCCGAGCATGAGCAGCACCGCGAGCCCGGAGGCGAAGACCTCGGCGCGGTACGACCCGAAGGTGCGTCGACCGGTCGTGTCGGCGCGCGTCGCGATCCGCGTGGCGACGAGCGCGGCGCCGAGGGTGACGACGTCGGCGGCCAGGTGGCCGGCGTCGGAGAGCAGCGCGAGCGAGCCGGACACGAGGCCCGAGACGAGCTCGACGACGAAGTATGCCGCCACGAGCCCGAAGGCGACCGCGAGCCGCCAGCGGTGCCGTCCTCCCGCGTGACCGGTGGCGCCGTGCGTGTGGCCGTGGGAGCGGCTCACGTGGGGGACCCGCCGCCATGGCTCATGGGGGCCCCCTTCGCCGGAACTGATCTCTCGATGTCACTGTCGGCGGGGAGGGCCGGGGTGTCAACCGCGCGGCAGACTGTCGGACATGCTGAGACTGACCGCCACCATCCCGAGCGAGCTGACCGAGCAGGTCACGCAGGTGCTCGCCGACTCCACCGCGGTGAGCACGCTGTCGGTCGTGCGGGGCGCCGCCGTCCGTCCCGTGGGCGACGTCGTGGAGGCGCACGTGGCCCGCGAGGGCGCCAACGTGCTCGTCGACCGGCTCCGCGACCTCGGCGTGCACGAGGGCGGGATGCTGCAGATCGAACCGGTGACGACGTGGATCTCGCGCGCCGGCTTCCAGGCCGACGAGGAGACGCCCGGCAGCAGCGCCGACGCCGTCGTATGGGCCCAGGTGGCGCAGCGCTCGTACGACGACAGCGAGCTGAACTGGACGTTCCTGTCGTTCATGTCGCTCGCGACCCTCATCGCCGGCATCGCCATCGTCCTCGACTCGCAGATCCTGGTCATCGGCGCGATGGTCCTCGGCCCCGAGTTCGGCGCCATCGCCGCGCTCGGCGTGGCCCTCGTGCGCCGGCGGCCGCTTCTGCTGGCCGTCGCCGCCCGAGCCCTGGTCGTCGGCTTCGGCGTCGCCATCCTCGTCACGTGCCTGGCCGGCCTCGCCGGGCGCGCCCTGGGCTGGGTGACGCTCGAGGACATCACGGGCAAGCGGCCGGCGACCGGGTTCATCTACTCACCGGACAAGTGGTCGTTCATCGTCGCCGTCCTCGCGGCAGCGGCGGGCGTGCTGTCGTTGACATCCGCCAAGGTCGGCGGCCTGAGCGGGGTCTTCATCTCCGTGACCACCATCCCCGCTGCAGGCAACGTGGCGCTCGGCCTCGCCTTCGGCGCGTGGGCCGAGGTGCGCGGGAGCGGGCTGCAGCTCGTCCTCAACATCGTCGGCATGGCCCTCGCGGGGTGGGTCACCCTGGCCCTGCAGCGCGCCGTCTGGTCACGGGTGCCGGCTCCGAGGTCCCACTCGAGGCTGAGTCGCCGCGTCCACGCAGAGCCGCCTCACCGCAGCTGAGCCACCGCAGCTGGCGGCGGTTGCCGACTCAGCGAGTTGTCGTGGTCGGCCGTGGGACGGGCGCCGGCAGCGCGAAGGTCGTCGCGAGCGCGCCATTGACGAGCGAGAGCAGCACGGCGGTCTCCTGCCGGATGACGGCGTAGCGGCTTTGTGCCACAGGCGAGTTCGCCGCAGTTTCCCCGGAGGCTGCCTGCGCGAAGAGCACCAGCGAGCCCAGCCGTCCGTAGTAGCTGGGGGCGTCGAGCCCGGGCGGTGGGCCGTTGGCGCGTAGCTGGGCGAGGTGCTGGGCCAGCAGGTCCAGCTGGAGGGCTGCCGCACTGCCGGTCAGGGCCATCCGGTCCAGGACCCGCACGTCGCTCACCAGGTTGCCGTAGCCGGCCAGGGCGGCGGGCCGGTTGAAGACGGTGCTCGTGGTGAGGCTCGGGTGCGGCAGCGCCGTCACGGTGACGGTCGGCGTGGCCGTGACCGTTGCGGTCACGAGCACCCTCGCCGTCGCAGTGACCGTCCGGGTGTCGATCTGCGTGACGGTCACGGTCTGGGTCGGCGCCGGCGGCCCCGTGGCTCCCGTGGCCCCCACCACCTGGCTCAGCTCGACCTGCGGGGTCCCGGAGGAGCAGCCGGCCAGGCCCAGCGCAGCGAGCAGCCCGGCAACAGCTGTGGCCTGGGCTCGGCGCACGGTCGACTCCGGTGCTCGACGGGGACAGTGGCTCGATTGTGCGTGCTGGGGGGTCCCGGCGTAGCGCTTATGGGGGAATGATCCTGGCGGTCAGGACTCAGGTGCGCGCAGCGGCGAGCTGCGGCCGGGTGAGGAAGAGCGCTCCGTCCAGCCGGGCACCGCGCAGGTCGGCGTCGCGCAGGTCCGCTCCGAGCAGGTCGGCCCAGCGCAGGTCGGCGTCGCGCAGGTCGGCGGCGATGAGCAGCGCGCCCCTGAGGTCGGCCGTGCGCAGGTCCCGGGCCCGCAGGTCTGCACCGACGAGGTCGGCACCGGCCCGCACCCGTCGCGGAACCTTCCGTATGCCGTCACGCCGCCGACGGTGCCCCCGCGCGGTCGCGCTCGCGGTCCGCAGGAGCTCACCCACCCTGGACCGCAGCGCCACGAGGTCGACGGCCAGCACCTCCTCCGGTCCGCCCGCCGTGGCGGCGTCGACCTCGCGACGAGCCACGGCCAGCGCGGCTCGGGTGGTGCCGTCGGTCTCCAGCTCGAGCGCCTCGAGCAGGTGGGCGATCATCTCGTGCAGCTGCCGCATGACGGGCAGGACGGCATACATCCTCGGAGCCTGGTCGGGCGCCTCGCTCCACGAGACCCCTCTGAAGGTGACCTGCGAGACCTGCTGGCCCGCGCCGAAGCACTCGAAGGTCACGCAGCCGCGCCAGCCCTCGGCGGACAGGCGGTCGTGGATGCCGCACCGGTGGTCGGCGAGCAGGTTGCGGCACGGCTCACCCCCGGCCTTGTCGACGGGGAAGTCGGCCGACCGCGCGAAGGGCAGGGCGACGCAGCAGAGCCCGAAGCACCGGCTGCAGTCGGCCTCGAGCCGCCCCGGGCTCGTGGTCACAGCAGCGACCCGGGGTCGTCGGGGATGTCGACGGCATAGGACTGCAGCAGCTGGAGCGGCATCACCTCGAGGGCCCGCTCGTGGGTCGCAGCGAGGAGAACCGGCGCGGCCGCACCGTCCTGGTGGGCCTGCAGCCAGCGGCTCGCGACGACGCACCACCGGTCGCCCGGGGTCAGGCCGGGGAAGCGCCACTCCGGCCGGGGCGTCACCAGGTCGTTGCCGACGCTGCGCTGGTGCTCGAGGAACTCCGCAGTCGCGACGACGCAGACGGTGTGGCTGCCACGGTCCTCGGGGCCGGTGGTGCAGAAGCCGTCGCGGTAGAAGCCGGTCATCGGGTCGGTGCCGCACGACTCGAGCTCGCCGCCGAGGACGTTGCGTTCACGGCCTGCCATGACGCCAACCTACCGGCCCCTCGGCTCGCTACGCTGGGGCCATGCTGGGGGTCGAGGAGTACGAGCAGGACTACATCGACGCCTGCCGCTCCCGGATGGAGTCGCAGATCGCGATGTTCCAGGAGGTCGCCCGAGCCGCCCGCGACCACGGTGACGCCGATGTCTCCGGACTCGAGGGGGCTCTCGACTCCCTCGAGTACGAGTACTTCAACAACATGCTGCTCGTCCTCGAGGGCTACTTCGTCCACCGCCTGCGCGGCGTCGAGGGCAAGGACGGCAACGCCCTCAACGAGGTGCGCGTCGTGGCCCGTTCCCTGATGGAGAACGGCGGCACGATGATGGCCGACCCGCAGCTGCGCCTCGATCCCGGGCGCAGCGTCCTGCACCTCCAGGTCGGCGACCCCATCACCCTGACCGGCCAGCAGTACCGCCGGATCTCCGACGCCTTCCTGCGCGAGATCGAGAGCCGCTTCGCGCGGTCGCACGAGTGACCGGCGGCGGCTGAGTGACCGAGCGGCCGCAGGTGCGGCGTGACGGCCTCGGCATCCCGCACCTCACGGCCCCCGACGTCCTGGCGCTCGCCCGGCTGCAGGGGCGCGTCACCGCGCTCGACCGCGGGTGGCAGGTGGAGCACCACCGGTGGCGCATGGAGGGCCGCACCGCCGAGTACGTCGGCGCCGCAGGCCTCCCCTGGGACCGCTTCGCCCGGCAGGTGTGCCTCGAGCCGACCGTCCGCCGCTGCTTCGAGCGACTCGACGCCCAGACGCAGGCGTGGCTGACGGCATACGTCGACGGGGTCAACGACACGCTCGCGGAGGGGCTCGTGGACACCCCCGAGATCGCGTCGCTCGGCCTGCGTTCGTATGCCGCCGCTCCCCGTCCGTGGGAGCCCTGGACGCCGCTCGGCATCTTCTGGGGCATCCACCTGCTCTTCGGCACCTTCCCGTCCAAGCTCTTCAACGCACACGTCGCCGACCACCTCGGCGCGGACGCGCTACCGATGTTCGACGCGGAGGGCGCCGAGCGCGCGCAGGCGTCGGGGAGCAACGCCTGGGTCGTCGGGGGGCACCGCACGGCGAGCGGCCTGCCGCTCGTGGCTGGCGACCCGCACCGCACGATCGAGCTGCCCGGCTGCTACCAGCAGGTGGGGCTGGCCTGCGACGAGTTCGACGTCGTGGGCTTCACCTTCCCCGGGGTCCCGGGCGTGCAGCACTTCGCGCACACCGGCTCGGTCGCGTGGGGCATCACGAACGCCATGGCCGACTACCAGGACCTGACGGTGGAGTCACTGCGGCACAAGGGAGTCGACGCGAATGGGGGCCCGCTGCTGGAGGCTCGTGGGATCGACGGGTGGCAGCCGGTGAGCAGCTTCACCGAGACGGTGCGGGTGCGCGACGGCGCGGACGTTCGCGTGCCGGTGGTCGTCACGGCGCGCGGACCCATCGTGAGCGGCCTCGAGGCGGAGCTCGACCGCGCGGCCGCGGAGGTCAGGGCGGCTCGGGAGTGGACCGGCGAGGGTGAGCAGCCTCGCGGGGCGCCCCCACCTGCCCGCAGCCTGCGTACGCCGACGCAGGTCGAGGAGGATCTCGGCTTCGGGGCCCTGCTGCCGCTGCTGCGCTCGCGGACGGTCGCCGACGTCGAGGAGGCGCTCTCCCGCTGGGTGGAGCCGGTCAACAGCGTCCTCGTCGCCGACGTGTCGGGCCGCATGCGCCACCTCGTCGTGGGCCGGGTTCCCGAGCGCGACGCGGTGGGGACCGTCCTGCCGGTGCCGGCCTGGGACGCGCGGCACACCTGGCACGGCTACCGCCGGGGACCGGCGCAGGAGGTCCGCGACCTCATGGTCAGCGCGAACGACCGGGCCAGCGGCGGCGGGCTCGGCGTGGAGTACGCGACTCCCTTCCGTGCCAACCGGATCCGTGCGCTCATCGAGTCGCGCACGGCCCTCACGGCTGACGACTGCGCGGCCATCCACGTCGACACCCTCAACGGGCAGGCGCCGCTCATGTGCGAGCTCGTCGCAGCGGCCGACGTCTCCGGGCCGGCCGACGACGTCCGGCAGGAGCTGCTCGCGTGGGACGGACACAGCGATGCGGGCAGCTGCGGCGCGGCGCTCTTCGCGTCCTGGCGCACCTCGCTGGTCCGGTGGTTCGCCGAGCACCCGAGCCTCGCGGCCCTGCACGAGCCGGCCGGGATCTCGCCGCTCTTCGCCGCGTGGACCGACGTCGTCACCCAGATCGGCGTCGGCTGGCACTCGATGGCGCGGCTGGGTCCCGAGCACGGGATCGACGTCGCACAGGGCGTGCGCGTGGCCCTCGAGCGGGTGGCCGCGGAGACTGGCCGGGGGAGGGGCCCCGCGCCGAGCCCGGGCACGGGCACGGGCTCGGGCGCCGTCTGGGGCGAGCGCCACTGGCTCTCGCCGGCACACGCCCTCGACGTCGGTCGCGACGCCACGGCATCGGCCGGGTTGGTGCCCACGGTGCCGCGCGCCCCGGTCGGCGGCGACAAGGGATGCGTGCTGGCGGCCGCGAGCGCCCCCGGCGTGACGGACCAGTGCTACGGCGGCCCGGTCGCACGCTACGTCTGGGACCTGGTCGACCGCGACGCCAGCCGCTGGGTCGTGCCGTTCGGGGCGAGCGGTGACGCCGGCGACGTGCACTTCGCCGACCAGACGCCGGCGTGGCTCGTGGGCACTCTGCACCCCGCTCAACTGGACAAGCGCTGAAGGCCGCTTTGCCTTTCTTTTACCCTTTGTGGTGCAAAGGCTGACTCTGGGCCCTAGAGTTCTCGCGGAGCAGTCCACTCCGCCCACGACGGAAGGTGGGGGGCCGGTGCAGCAGGACGAGGACCTGGTCCGACACACTGTGTCCGTGAAGTCCGATTTGTCCCATTGGGCGGCCCTCGACGACGCCGCCTTCACGCTGCCCGAGCGTCCGGGCCTGCTGATCGAACCGGTCGACCTGCTCGCCGACCCTGCACGTCCCCGCGTTCCCGAGGGCGCGATCCCGGGCTTCACCACGCTCGCCGCTCTCGTCGCCTTCAGCTGCCTCGTCGGCGGCCCCACGGGCGGCCTTGTCGTCGTTGGGGTCTCGACCCTGCTCACCGCGAGTGCCGCGCTCGTCCGCGGCCCCTTCTCGCTGGCACGCGTGGGTGGACCCCGCGGGGCGGGCGTCCTGCTCGGGGTGGCGGTGGCCGCCCTCATCGTCGGCTCCGTCACGACCCACGACCGGCGCCCGGCGGGCACCGTGGCCGGCTCGCCGGTCGCCGTCGACGGGACGCGGGCCGTCGAGTCCGAGGCTGCGTATGCCGCCCTCCGCACACCGGCAGCACCCTCGCCCACCGCGACGGCGGGCGTTGGGCCTTCCGCCTCCGTGTCGTCGGCGGTCCCTGCGGTCGACGAGCCGTCCGCGACGTCGTCGAGCTCCGCCATCCCCTCGGCCCGTGCCACCTCGGTCGGGACCGCATCGCCCGCCCTCCCGGAGGCGGCGGCAGACCGAGCGACCGCCGGGCCCTCCGTCCCCGGGCCCTCCGTCCCCGGGCCCTCCGTCCCTGGGCTCGGCGCGATGGTGCGGGCGTCGACCCCGGCGGCCGAGGCGCTGACGCTCTCACTGGATGCGCTGGACCCGAGCCCCGCCACGGTGACCGTCACGGTGCCTGCAGCGCCGCGCGGCGCGACGTCGCCCAAGGCGTCGAAGCCATTCCCGGCCGGCAAGGCTCCCAAGCCCACGGCAGCCAAGCCAGAGGCCGCCAGGACGAAGGCATCGAAGCCGAACGCGGCGAAGCCGAAGACGGGAAAGACGTCGCCTCGATCCTCGACGGCCGTCGCGCGCAGCGCCGTCACCGAGACGAAGGTCGGCACGGCGGCGAGCCCACGAACCGTTCGTGAGTTGATCTGGTCAGATCGCCCGGCACGCTGACGCACGCCGAACCGGTTGCGGCGCCGAGGGCGTCGGCCCAGCGCTGCGCGGCAGCGGCTGGTGCGTGTGCCAGAGTGACCCCGTGGGGAAATCAATGACCCGGGCCACGATCATCTGGTTCGTCGGCGCCGCGGTCGTCGGAGCGGGCGCCGGTGGGCTGCACCTGCTCCGCTCGGAGATCGGTGGCGCCCACACCGGACTGCCCCTCGCCGTGTCGGCCTTCGCGCTGACGGCACTTTCGGCCGCCATGCTCTTCCACGGCGTCATGGTCGCGGCCCATGAGCAGGACGATGCAGCAGGTCCCGGCCCGGACCTCTTCGACGATGACGACGAGTTCGAGGTGGACGACCAGGCGGACGAGGCCGAAGGGGTCGACGCGGCCGGCGAGGTCGAGTTGCAGGAGTCCGGGACCGTCCACCACGCCGACGACGTCGAGGACGCCGACGACCTCCAGGGGCCGGCGCACGACGAGGGACCGGCCGTCTACACCTTCCGGGGCGGCAAGCCGGTCAAGGACCGGTCGCGGCGAACCGGTCGGCGCGATGGCTTCCCTCGCGGCTGACCCGCGCCTCGGCCGGCCGGGCACAATGGCGAGATGAGCGCCGGCCCGGCCCACTGGGTGCTGCACGTCGACCTCGACCAGTTCATCGCCGCGGTCGAGGTGCTGCGGCGACCGGAGCTCGCCGGCCGGCCGGTGATCGTCGGCGGCCGGGGGGACCCGACCGAGCGGGCCGTGGTGTCCACGGCCAGCTACGAGGCCCGTCAGTTCGGTGTGGGGTCGGGCATGCCGCTGCGGCTGGCCGCGCGCAAGGTGCCCGATGCGGTGATCCTGCCCGTCGACGCCCCCGCGTACACCGAGGCGTCCGGGCAGGTGATGGACGCGCTGCGCTCGCTCGGTGTGGTGGTCGAGGTGCTCGGCTGGGACGAGGCGTTCCTCGGTGTCGGAACCGACGACCCCGAGGCCTTCGCCGACCGGGCCCGCGCCACGGTGCTCGACGCGACCGAGCTGCACTGTTCCGTCGGCATCGGGGACAACAAGGTGCGTGCCAAGATCGCGACCGGCTTCGGCAAGCCTCGTGGTGTCTTCCGGCTGACTCGTGAGAACTGGTTCGAGGTCATGGGTGAGCGACCCACCATCGACCTGTGGGGCGTGGGCTCCAAGGTGTCCAAACGCCTTGCCGCGCATGGGATCGAGACGGTGCGTCAGCTCGCGGATGCCGAGGAGTCCGTCCTGGTCGCCGAGTTCGGCCCACGGATGGGGCGCTGGTACTCCGAGCTGGGTCGCGGGCTCGGCTCCGCCGTGGTGGACGACTCGCCGTGGGTGGCTCGGGGACACAGCCGCGAGACCACCTACCAACGCAACCTGACGACGCCTGACGAGGTGCGTGACGCGGTCCGGGTGCTCGCCTCCGAGGTCTTCGACGACACCGTCAAGGAGGGGCGGCCGGTCTTCCGGGTCACCCTCAAGGTCCGGTACGCGCCCTTCTTCACGCAGACGAAGGCCAGCAAGCTGCCGGCGCCGACGAGTGAGCGGGACGACGTCGTCGCTGCAGCCGTCGCCCTCGCCGGGAGGCTCGACCCTGATCGGGAGGTGCGCCTGCTCGGTGTCCGGGCCGAGATGGTGATGCCGGAGGAGGGCGACCCCGTCGAGCGCACGCCCGTGCGGGGCCGCCTCTGACGCGTCGCCGCGGTCAGAGGGCGGCGGCGACCGCCCGGCCGGCGGTGCGACCGCTGAAGAGGCAACCGCCGAGGAAGGTGCCCTCGAGGGAGTTGTAGCCGTGCATCCCGCCCCCGCCGAAGCCGCTGACCTCGCCCGCGGCATACACGCCGGGCAGCGGCTCGCCGTCGGCACGGAGCACCCGTCCTGCGAGGTCGGTCTCGAGCCCGCCGAGCGTCTTGCGCGTCAGGATGTTGAGGCGGACCGCGATGAGCGGGCCGGCCTTCGGGTCGAGCAGCTTGTGCGGGCTCGCCACGCGAATCAGCCTGTCGCCACGGTAGTTCCGCGCGCCGCGGATGGCGGTGACCTGCGCGTCCTTGGTGAAGTCGTTGTCCAGCTCGTTGTCGCGCGCCCCGATGGTGCGGCGCAGCGACTCGAGGTCGATGAGCCCGTCACCCGTGAGGGCGTTCATCCGGCGCACCAGGTCCGCGAGGGTGTCGGCCACGACGAAGTCCTCGCCATGGCGCTTGAACGCCTCGACCGGACCGGGTGCTCCGCCGCGGGCCCGGCCGAGCACCTGCCTGACGTCCCTGCCGGTGAGGTCGGGGTTCTGCTCGGAGCCCGAGAGCGCGAACTCCTTCTCGATGATCCGCTGGGTCAGCACGAACCACGAGTAGTCGTGGCCGCTGCGCATGATGTGCCCCAGCGTGCCGAGGGTGTCGAAGCCGGGGAAGTACGGCGCGGGGAAGCGTCGGCCCCGCGCGTCGAGCCACAGCGACGACGGGCCGGGCAGCACGCGGATGCCGTGGTTGTCCCACACGGGGTCCCAGTTGCGCAGGCCCTCCGTGTAGTGCCACATCCGGTCCGGGTTGATGACCCGGCCGCCGGCGGACTGGGTGATGCCCAGCATCCGGCCGTCCACGTGGGCGGGGACGCCGGCGACCATGCGGGCCGGCGGCGTGCCGAGTCGCGCGGGCCAGTTGCGCCGCACCAGGTCGTGGTCGCCGCCGATTCCGCCGCTCGTCACGACGACCGCCTGCGCTGCGATCTCGAAGTCGCGGACCTCCTCACGGCTGCTCGGCCGGCCACGCTCGGCGCCGTCGTCGACGAGGACGTGACCGCGGACGCCAGTCACCGCGCCTGCGGTCTCGACGAGCTCGTCGACGCGGTGTCGGAAGGCGAAGGTCACCCGGCCGCTCGCCTCGGCTGCGCGGACCCGGCGCTCGAACGGCTCGACGAGACCCGGGCCGGTGCCCCACGTGATGTGGAAGCGCGGCACGGAGTTGCCGTGCCCGTCGGCGCGGCCGTCGCCGCGCTCGGCCCAGCCGACGACGGGGAAGAGGCGGTGGCCCCGCTCGTGCAGCCACGCGCGCTTCTCGCCGGCCGCGAAGTGGAGGTATGCCTCGGCCCACTTCCGAGGCCAGAAGTCCTCCTCGCGGTCGAACTGCGCCGAACCCATCCAGTCCTGCGTGGCGAGCTCGAGGCCGTCCTTGATGCCCATGCGCCGCTGCTCGGGGCTGTCGACGAGGAAGAGGCCCCCGAAGCTCCAGAAGGCCTGGCCGCCGAGGGACTGCTCGCCCTCCTGGTCCACGAGCACGACCCGCTTGCCGCGCTCGGTGAGCTCTGCGGTGGCGACGAGCCCGGCGAGGCCGGCTCCCACGACGACGACGTCGGTTTCCATGGGTCAGATCATGTCACCCACGACTCCGCGAGCCGGAGGTCGAGCCATCTGGCCGACAGCGCTGACTAGCCGTTGCCCGCCGCTCGCGTACGCCGTCGGCGAATCCGCCGGAGGCAGAGCGGGATTCCACCGCTGCGGCTGGGCCTGCACGCTGGGTGCATGACCGAGAACCCCATGCCAGCCCTCCTGGACGACCAGCTGTCGATGCAGCTGCTCCACCAGCGGATCATCGTGCTCGGGGCGGAGGTCGACGACCCGATCGCCAACCGCATCACCGCCCAGCTGCTGCTGCTCTCGGCCCGGGACCCCCGCGCCGACATCAGCCTCTACGTCAACAGCCCCGGTGGGTCGGTCACTGCGGGCCTCGCCATCTACGACACGATGCGGGTCATCCCGAACGACGTCTCCACTCTCGCAGTCGGTTTCGCTGCCTCCATGGGGCAGTTCCTGCTCGGCGCAGGCACCCCGGGGAAGCGCTTCGCGCTGCCGAATGCGCGGATCATGATGCACCAGCCCTCGGCCGGCATCCAGGGCACCGCGGCCGACGTCGAGGTCCAGGCCGCCAACCTCAAGGCCGTCAAGCAGCGCGTCAACGAGCTCCAGGCCCGGCACACCGGGCAGACCGTCGAGCAGATCACCCGCGACAGTGAGCGTGACCGCTGGTTCAGCGCAGAGGAGGCTGCGGCATACGGCATCGTCGACCACGTCGTCAGCACCCTGACCGACGTCCGCCCGGTCGGCGTCGAGCGCAAGGTGGGCCTGCGATGAACAGGTCGCTGTCGCAACCGGCGATGAGCAGCTACACGATGCCCTACGTCGTCGAGCGGACGCCGGCAGGTGAGCGCAGCTTCGACATCTACAGTCGCCTGCTCCAGGAGCGGATCATCTTCGTGGGCACGGAGATCGACGACGGTGTCGCCAACGTCGTGATGGCCCAGCTGCTCCATCTCGCGGACGTCGCACCCGAGCGTGAGGTGTCCCTCTACGTGAACAGCTCTGGCGGTTCCTTCACCGCCCTCATGGCGATCTACGACACCATGCAGTTCGTCCAGCCGCCGATCGCGACCTACTGCCTGGGGCAGGCGGCGTCTGCGGCCGCGGTCCTGCTCGCAGCAGGTGAGTCGGGTCGGCGCTTCGCGCTGCGCCACGCTCGGGTGCTGCTCCACCAGCCGTCCGCCGGCGGCCAGGGCACGGTGAGCGACCTCGCCCTCCAGGCCGACGAGCTGCTCCGCGTGCGGGCCCAGGTCGAGGAGGTGCTGAGCCACCACACGGGACGCTCCGTCGAGCAGCTGCGCGTCGACACCGACCGCGACAAGGTCCTCACGGCGGAGGAGGCGGTGGAATTCGGCATCGTCGACCACGTCGTGGAGCGCGCAGCGCAGGCGTTGCCGGTCGCGCCCTGACCGGCGGCTTCGTCCAATCTGTGGCACGCCGATCCGTGCGGTGCCAGAGTGCCAGCGTGCGAGGTGCTCGGTCGAGTGACCCGGCGCCGAGGGCTCTCAGCAGCTGTATCCGTCACGCCCACCCGGCAACTGGTCGACGCGAGTCAGCCAGGTCACGCCTCGACGTCCGCACGGTCGGCTGGCAGCGTCCGCTCCACCTGCGCAGCGTCTGCGCCGCCGTCCAGCAGGATGAGGACACGAGAGCCGGACACGAGCGGCCGGGAGATCGCGGCGGCCCGACCGACGTCGTCCGGCACGTCTCGTGCGTCCCCGCCCAGTGACCCGACCAGGAAGGTCAGGCCGCGCAGGGTGCTGAGCGGCGCGTGCATGTCGTGGCCCCTGAGGTCGAGGTAGAGCTGGTCGCTCGGGCACTCCCCGTGCTCGCGGTCGGGAAGGGCGCGAGCGGCGGCCTCGACGAGAGAGCGCCGCCCGTCGGGACCCAGCCGGAGCCCCGCTGCGAGCAGGTCGATCGTGTCGGCCCGCGGGTGGCGCCGCTGGCCACGCTCGAGCGCGCTGATCCCCTCGACGCTGAGGCCCGACCGTTCGGCCAGAGCCTCCTGCGTCAGGCCCGCGCGCTTGCGCAGCCGTCGCAACGTCCTCCCGAAATCGTCGTCCATACCGTCCCCTGATGCGGTCTGTGGCCACGGCGACGTGACCGACGAGAGCGAAGGCGGGAGCGTCGAGGTCCCGCCTTCGCATCGTGCGGGAGGTATGCCGTCCCCGCAACTCGGACGACCGATGTCCGGCCCCGTTGTCCGGGTTGTCCGTGGGCTGCGCCTGCGCGGAGCGAGACGGTGTGGAGCACGGCCCGCATCGAGGCACCTGCACGGGGAGTGCTCCCCATGCACTCGGCGCGCGATCCGCACACCGCTCGGACAGTCTCGGCCTGTAGGGACAGGCACCTCACGAAAGGGACATCGCATGCGCAGGAACCGACTCACCCACGCCCTCGCCGCCGCAGCACTCGCGCTCGGAGGCCTCGGCGTCGCCACGGCGACCGTAACGGCCACGGCGCCCACGGCCCACGCCGACGAGTGCTACTCGTGGCCCCGCACGCTGAGCTCCGGCAGCTCCGGCTCGGACGTCACCCAGCTGCAGATCCGCGTCGCCGGCTGGGTCCCCCGCGGCCAGGTCATGGGCATGGACGGGTCCTTCGGGGCGCAGACGAAGACAGCCGTCACCAACTTCCAGAAGGCGTACGGCCTCACCGCCGACGGGATCGCCGGGCCCGCGACCTTCTCGAAGATCTACGCGCTGCAGGACCCGGACTGCTCGCCGGTGCACTTCACCTACGCCGAGGCGAGCTACAACTGCGGTCGAGGCTTCACCGGCACGGCGGCCAACAAGGAGAACATGAAGCGGGCGCTGTGGCGGGCGGAGGCGCTTCGCCACCAGCTCGGCGACCACCCGCTCAAGGTCACGTCCGGCTACCGCGACTCGACGTGCAACGCGTCCGTCGGCGGCGCGAGCAACAGCGTCCACCTCACCGGTGGCGCCCTGGACCTCGTGCCCGGTGACAGCTCGACCTCGATCTGCAGCATCGCCAAGCAGGCCCGCTACGCCGGCTTCGGCGGCATCTTCGGCCCGGGCTACCCGGCGCACGACGACCACGCGCACGTCGACATCCGCACGAGCATCGCCTGGGACGCCGACGCGTGCGCCGGCCCCCCCCCCCCCCCCGCGGCCGGGGCGCTCACGGTCGGCAAGGCCGGCCCCGCCAACGCCTCCGTCGCGCGCCCCACGATCGCGTCCTGCGCCACGTGGGGAGCCCAACCGACGACCGGCACGGTGAGCATGACCGGGCCACCGCAGAAGATCCTCGTCCACCACACAGCCTCGGCCAACACGACCGACTACTCCCAGGCCGCGGCATACTCCCTGGCCCGCAACATCCAGTCGTGGCATTTCGCCCGCGGCTGGATCGACTCGGGCCAGCAGTTCACGATCAGCCGCGGTGGCTACACGATGGAGGGCCGCCACCGCTCCATCGAGGGTCTCGGCTCGGGGTCGAGCACGGTCTTCCCGCTCGGCGCCCACTGCACGGGGCAGAACTCGACGTCGATCGGCATCGAGAACGAGGGCACCTACACGACCGCGCTGCCCACCGCGTCCCAGTGGAACGCCCTCGTCGCGCTCTGCGCGTACCTCTGCCAGACGTACGGCCTCGGCCCCGAGGACATCTACGGCCACCGAGACTTCCTCGACACCGACTGCCCGGGAAACGCCCTGTACGCCAAGCTCCCCCAGCTGCGCTCCGACGTGGCGGCCCGGCTCGGCACGAGCAACCCGGCGCCCGTGCCCACCCGCACGTGGCCGACGCTGCAGCAGGGCAACACCGGCTTCCGCGTCACGGCGGCGCAGTACCTCCTGCGCCACTCGGGACGAAGCCTCACGGTCGACGGGTCATTCGGCTCGGGGACGAGGTCCGTCGTCATCTCCTTCCAGCAGTCGAAGGGCCTGAGCGCCGACGGCGTCATCGGGCGCGCGACGTGGGAGTCGCCCCTGGCCGTCACGTGCAGCGAGGGCCAGACCTCCGACGCCGTTCGCGGTGTCCAGACCGCCCTCACCGGCCAGGGGTATGCCGTCGCGGCCGACGGCGTGTTCGGCTCGGGCACCGCCTCCGCAGTGAAGTCCTTCCAGACCGCCCACGCCCTCGACGCAGACGCGGTCGTGGGCCCCAACACGTGGAGCAAGCTGCTCGCGTAGACCGGAGGATCAGATGAAGACCAGCACCACCCGCAGGATCCTCGCCGGGATGCTCGCCGGCGTGGCCGTGGCGATCCTCGGGGTCGTCGCGGCGCCGAGCGCCCTCGCCGCCTCCAACGACGAGATCGCCTTCGACTACTTCGTGTCCAAGGGCCTGACCGAACGCCAGTCCGCCGGGATTCTCGGCAACCTCATCCAGGAGTCGGGCAGCCCGATCAACCCCTACGCCAACCAGGCCGGTGGCCCGGGCATGGGCATCGCCCAGTGGAGCGAGGGCGGGCGTTGGGACACCGACTCCCGCGACAACATGGTCTGGTACGCCGGGCTGAGCGGTCGCAGCCGCTACGGCCTCACCGCGCAGCTCGACTTCACGTGGTACGAGCTGACGACCTTCTCCGGCTTCGGCCTGGCGAGCCTGCGCTCGTCGACGACCGTCGACTCCGCCACGACCGTCTTCATGCAGAAGTTCGAGCGGTGCGGCACGTGCGCGACGACCCAGCGCATCGCATACGCCAACGACGTGCTGCGCAGGTACGGCTCGGGTGGCACCGGCGGAGGCACGACGGAGACGAGCCTGCCGGTGCTGCGCAACGGCAGCAACGGCTCAGCGGTGCGCACGCTTCAGTACATGCTGCGCGCGTCGGGGCGGAGCGTCGCGGCGGACGGCGCCTTCGGGTCGGCCACCGAGTCGGCGGTGCGCAGCTACCAGTCGGCCCACGGGCTGTCGGTCGACGGCGTCGTCGGCGACAACACGTGGTTCTCGATCCTGCCGGTGCTACGGGAGGGAAGCAGCGGTGAGGCCGTCAAGGGACTGCAGCGTGAGCTCGTCGACGCGGGCTACTCCCTGACCGTCGACGGGTCCTTCGGGCCGGCGACCTCCTCGGCCGTGCGGGCCTACCAGTCGAAGACGGGCCTGGTGGTCGACGGCGTCGTCGGCAACAACACGTGGGGCAGTCTCGTCGACTGACCCACATCGAAAGAGCAGTTCGTCCGCGCGCGGACGGACTGCTCTTTCGATGTGGGTCAGGCCGCGAGCAGCACCGACCCCGTCGTGTCGGAGAGGGTGCCGGTCGAGGGCGTCGCCTCGACCGGTGCCACGATGCTCGAGCCGACCCGTGAGGTGAGGTCGAGGACGCGCCCGGCAGGAGCGCCCTCGGAGGTGAGCTCGCGCAGGTCCCGGTGGGCCGCGCCGACAAGGCCGGTGATGCTGGAGCCGAGCGCGATGCAGACCGCCTCGAGGACCTCCGACGACGGCTCCTTGAGGCCGCGCTCGACCTCGGAGAGATAGGCGACCGAGATGCCGGCGCGCGCGGCGACCTCGGCGAGGGTGCGTCCCTGACGGGTGCGCAGCCCGCGCAGCAGCCGACCGTAGACCTCGCGCAGCAGGGGGGTGCGGACGCCGGGGTGCGCGTGCGGGGCGATCTGGGTCATGGCCGTCTCCGATCTCGGTGCGTCCGTCCAGCGTCGCACGGGAGCACGCCGCTCGCGCCGCACCAGGACACCGAGGGCGTACGCCGTGGGCGAACTCCGTGGTGCTGGTGCCCGCGCGCCCGGGGGTCGGGGAGAAAGATGTTGACGGCGTTCACTTCATCGATGACCCTTGTCGGTGGTGACGCCTAGGGTCGTCCCCACGCAGCAGTCCGGGCCTGCGGGGCGTCACCGCAGTGCACGCATCTCACGCACGCACCACCGACTGGGGAGTCAGCACATGACCATCACCACCGACGCGCTCGCCGCGCGCGACCGGTTCACCGGGCCGGCCATCGAGGCCGAGCACCTCGTCAAACGCTTCGGTGACATGACCGCCGTCGACGACGTCAGCTTCTCCGTGCCGCAGGGTACGGTCCTCGGTCTGCTGGGTCCCAACGGGGCCGGCAAGACCACGACCGTCCGCATGATGACGACGCTCAGCCCGCCGACGAGCGGCTCCGCCCGCGTGGCCGGGCACGACGTCAGGCGAGATCCCGAGAAGGTGCGCCGCAGCATGGGCCTCACCGGCCAGGCGGCAACCGTCGACGAGCTGCTCACCGGCCGCGAGAACCTCCGGCTCATGGGCTCGCTCTACGGCCTGCCCAAGGCACAGGTGCGCCGTCTCTCCGGCGAGCTGCTCGAGCGCTTCTCGCTCACCGACGCCGGCAACAAGGTCGTCAAGGACTACAGCGGCGGCATGCGCCGAAGGCTCGACCTCGCGGTCAGCCTCATCGCCACCCCGCCCGTGCTCTTCCTCGACGAGCCCACGACAGGTCTGGACCCGCGCAGCCGGGTGGAGCTCTGGGACGTGCTGCGCGGCCTGGTCCGCGACGGCACGACGCTGCTGCTCACGACGCAGTACCTCGAGGAGGCCGACCAGCTGGCCGACCGCATCGTCGTCATCGACCACGGGCGCATCATCGCCGACGGCACCCCGCTCGAGCTGAAGGACCAGTCGGGGCAGGCAGCCATCGTCCTCACCGTCTCGCACGCCGACCAGCTCGAGGCTGCGCGCGCCCTGCTGGCCTCGCACGTCGAGGACGTCCACGTCGACGTCCCCGCGCGTCGGCTCACCGCGCCGGCCGAGGGGCTGTCCGACATGACACGCGTGGCAGCCGTCTTCGAGCGCAGCGAGATCGTCCTCGACGACCTCGGGCTGCAGCGTCCGAGCCTCGACGACGTCTTCCTCAGCCTCACCGGCCACCGCGCCGAGTCGGGGGCTCCCGACTCGGCCGACTCTGCCGCGACCACCGACACCACCTCCGTCTCCGCCGAGGAGTCCCGATGACCGACAGGGCCACCACGACCGCCACCACCGTCACGGCCCCCGCGGCCGCGTCGGCCGGGCCGCGCGACTACGAGCCGCCCGGGCGCCTGCGCCAGATCACGACGATGGTGTGGCGCAACCTCAAGCACATCAAGCGCCAGCCTGAGGCGCTCACCGACGTCACCATCCAGCCGGTGATGTTCGTGCTGCTCTTCGCCTTCGTCTTCGGCGGCTCGATCCGGACCGACAGCGGCTCCTACCGCGAGTGGCTGCTGCCCGGGATCATGGCCCAGACCATGGCCTTCGCGTCGTTCATCGTGGCGATAGGCCTCAACATGGACCTCGGCAAGGGCATCATCGACCGCTTCCGTTCGCTGCCGATCGCCCGGTCGTCGGTGCTCGTCGGCCGCAGCATCTACAGCCTCATCCACTCAAGCATCGGCATCTTCGTCATGTCGGTCACCGGCCTCGCCATCGGCTGGCGCATCCGCGGCAGCATCGGCGAGGCCTTGCTCGCCTTCGGCCTGCTGCTCCTCTTCGGCTTCGCGATGATCTGGGTGGGCGTCCTCGTCGGCTCCTCGATGCGCTCTCCGGAGGCGGTCAACGGCCTGATGTTCACCACGATCTTCCCGGTGACGTTCCTGGCCAACACCTTCGCGCCGACCGAGGGCATGACGCCGTGGCTTCGCACCATCGCGGAGTGGAACCCCATCAGCTCGCTGGTGCAGTCCATGCGCGAGCTGTGGGGCAACGTGCCTCCCGCGCCGGCCGACGCCGCCCTGCCCCTGCAGCACCCCATCTTGACGACCATCATCTGGTCGGTGCTCATCACGGCCGCGGTCGCCCCGCTGGCCGTGCGCGCCTTCATCCGTCGCACGACCGACTGACCGGCTGACGGCCGCTCGAGCTCAGGCCGGCGGCATGCAGCGGACGACCGTGACGTCGCCCTCGAGGCGCACGTCTCCGGCGCCGTACGGGACGAGCAGCACGTCGCCCCGCGCCACCTCGGTGGTGCGGGGCGCGTCCGTCCCCGTCGACAGCGCGCCCGCGCCCGCCACGACGACGGTCACGGCGAAGGCCGCCCGGCCCGAGGCCGGCGACCCCTCGGTCGCACGGAGCACCTCGGCACGGAAGTACTCGGACGCCTCCTCCGGCAGGGCGTGCCCCGCACCCTCGACATCGGTCCACCGTCGGCGCAGGTGCGAGAGCGTCGCGGGGGTGAGGGGAGCGCGGTCGACACTCTCGAGCGCCACGGGGACCGACAGCCCGAGGAAGGCGTGCGCCTCCTCGAGCCCGAAACGTCGGTGCTCGAGCATGACCGACAGGTCGGTCGGCTCCTGCAGCTCGAGGACGAGCACGCCCTCGCCGATCGCGTGCGGCTGGCCACCCGGCACCAGGACGGTGTCGCCCGCGCGGACCTCGAGACGGTTGAGCGCCGCGAGCAGCCGGTCGTCCTGGGCGTCCACGAACGCGGCGAGGTCGTCGGCGGAGAGTCCGTCGCGGAAGCCGAGCCACACGCAGGCGCCCGGCTCGGCGTCGAGCACGATCCACGCCTCCGTCTTGCCGTGGTCGCAGTCGAGGTGCCGGGCCGCGAAGGCGCGGGTCGGGTGCGAGTGCACGGGCAGCCGCTCACCGCTGTCGAGGAGCTTGGTCAGCAGGCCCGGCACGGCGCCGTGGGCGGCGACGTGGTCGGGGCCGAGCCAGTGCTCGGGGTCCGCGGCCAGGGCGCCGGGCAGCGGCGTCCCGTCCGCAAGCATCGTGACGCCCTCGCCACCCTCGGCGAAGAGCCGTGTCGTCGACGCCAGCCAGTCCTCCGGCCGATAGCCGTCGAAGTCGTCCGGGACCTCGAGCCCGCGGAAGCCGAGGATGCGCTCGCCGCCGCGGTAGAAGCGGCGGGGGGTGTTGAGCTGGAGGGGAGTCGGCTGGGAGGCCAGCTGCGTGGTCGGTGCGGACACGGTGGGGTTGCTCCTCGGGTGGGTGGTGGTCGGAGGGGACGCCTAGTCGGACCTGGCGTGGGACTCGAGTGGGACGCCTGGTGGGACCTCGAGTGGGACCTCGAGCCGGACGTCGGGCGGCTCATCGCAGCGTCAACCCTCGTCGCACGCCGGACGCCCTGACGATGAGGCGGGTCGGCATGACGACCGTCTGCGGCGGTGACTCGTCCCCGAGCAAGCGGGCGAAGAGCTGCTGCGCCGCCTTCTGGCCCAAGGCGGCGGGGTCCTGGTGGACGACCGTCACGGGCGGCTCGATGAGGTCTGCGAGCTCGAAGTCGTCGTAGCCGACGAGCGAGAGCGGCAGGCGCAGCTCGCGCAGCGCGCGCAGCACGGCGAGCGTGATCCGGTTGTTGCCGCTGATGACAGCGGTCGTCGGCTCGGGCGGCTCGGTCCACCGGGTCAGGGCGTCGCGCGCCGACGCCGGCGTGTGAGGGCCCATGGCCACCCGAGGCGGGCCGGGCAACCCGAGGGACTGGTGGGTCGCCACGAAGGCCTCGCGGCGCTGGCGCGCGGTCCAGAAGGCGGGGTCGTCGCCGAAGAAGGCGATGCTCCGGTGCCCGTGGGCCACGAGGTGCTCGACGGCGCTGCGGATGCCGCCGTGGTTGTCGCTGAGGACGGTGTCGCGGGGAGTGCCGCGCACCGGACGGTCCATGAAGACGATCGGGGTCCCGCTCGCCACGATGGCCGGGTCGGACGACGCACCCTCGTCGGCCGGCACGACGACGATCCCGTCGACGCGCCGGTTGATCAAGGCCTCGATGACGGCGCGCTCACGGGTCGGCGAGCCCTCCGCGGAGGCGGTGATGAGCTGGTGCTGGCGGATCCGCGCCTCGCGCTCCACCGCTGCCCCCACCTGGGAGTAGAACGGGTTGGCGAGGTCCTCGACGACGAGCGCGATGGTGAAGGTGCGCCCCTGCCGCATCAGCCGGGCGCCGTCGTGGCGCCGGAAGCCGAGCCGCTCGATGACCGCGCGGACGCGCTCGGCCGTGTCGGGGCGGACCCCGGCCTCGTGGTTGACCACCCGCGAGACGGTCTTGACCGAGACGTGGGCCTCGGCCGCGACGTCGGCCATCGTCGGTCGGATGGCTGTCCGGTGGTCAGACAACGCTGTCATGCCCGCAGTCTGACGAGCGAGCGCTCGAACCGCAACGCGGGATCCCCCCGGCGCCACCCGCGACGTCCCTTCTGTCCGATTCGATGTCCTGACCGGACAAGATCGGTTCGGGCTGTTGACACCTTTTGTCCGAGGGCGCGAGTCTCGGCCGGTCGCAGGCGGCTCAAGGGCCGTCGACGTCCCCCACATCGAGCACGGCTCAACGACGAGCACGGAGGAACCATGTCCCTCAGATCCGGGATCCACAGAGGCGTCATCGCCCTGGCACTCCTGGCGACGTCGACCGCAGGTGCGGTCGCCGGACCCGCCCACGCGGACACCCTCGGCGCCGCCGCCGCGGCGCCGCTCACGGCACCCACCGCAGACGCGGGAGCGGGTGACTTCTCGACGTCCTTCGAGCCGGGCCAGCCGCAGCCGCAGCTGTCGACCGTCGAGGTCGGTGACAGCGGCCCGCGGCAGCAGAACGTCTCCGGCACCGCGAGCAGCGACGGCAGCCTCCTCGGCTCGGTCGTCGGCGTCACGGCGAGCGCCGAGAACGCACCGGGGGAGGTCGCGGCGAACCTCGCCGACGCCAACCCCGACAGCAAGTGGCTCGCCTTCGCCTCGAGCGGCTGGGTGCGCTACCAGCTCGGCACCCCGGCCAAGGCGGTCCGCTACTCGCTGACGTCGGCCAACGACGCGCCGGACCGCGACCCGAAGGACTTCACGCTCCAGGGGTCCACGGACGGCACGACGTGGACCGACCTCGACCGCCGGACCGGCATCGACTTCTCCGGACGCTTCGCCAAGCGCACCTTCGACGTCACGACGCCGGCGACGTATGCGTACTACCGGCTGAACGTGACCGCGATCCACTCGGGCGGCACCGTCCAGCTCGCCGACTGGGACCTCTCCGACGGCAGCACGGGGTCCGGCCCGGCGACGCCGATGCGGACCGTCGTCGGCTCGGGGCCGATCTCGGGCTTCAACATCAAGCCGCTCGTCGGCTGGACCGGCGTCAAGGCGCTGCGCTACTCCGGCGGTCACACTGCCGACGGTCGCGGCTATGCCTGGAACCGGCTCTTCGACGTCGACCTCCCGGTCACCCCGACGACGCAGCTGAGCTACAAGATCTTCCCGGACATGATCGCCGGTGACCTCGAGTACCCGTCGACGTATGCCGCCCTCGACGTCCGCTTCACGGACGGCACGTACCTCTCCGACCTCGGCGCCGACGACCAGCACGGCGTGGCTGCGAGCCCGAGCGGCCAGGGCAAGGGCAAGATCCTCTACGCGAACCAGTGGAACGCGGTCTCGCTCGACGTCGGCAAGGTCGCCGCCGGCAAGACCATCGACCGCGTCCTCATCGGCTACGACAACGCCGCGGGCGCCACGAAGGACACCCGCTTCGGCGGCTGGGTCGACGACGTCCGGGTGCAGGCCTCACCCGCCGTCATCGACGGCGCGGACCTGACGAACTACGTGGACGTCCGCCGCGGCACCAACGCCTCGGGCAGCTTCTCGCGTGGCAACAACCTGCCGATCAGCGCGCTGCCCAACGGCTTCACGTTCTTCACCCCGGTGACGAACGCCAACTCGCAGTCGTGGGAGTACTACTACCAGGCGCAGAACAACGCAGCGAACCTGCCTGTGCTGCAAGGACTGGCGGTCTCGCACGAGCCGAGCCCCTGGATGGGCGACCGCAACCAGATGTCGGTCATGCCGTCGATCGCGACCGGAACCCCGACGGGCAGCGCATCGGGTCGGGGCCTCTCCTTCGACCACGCGACCGAGGTGGCCCACCCCGACTACTACAAGGTGGCCCTCGCCGGCGGCCTCACCGCCGAGACGGCCCCGGCCGACCACGGCGGCGTCTACCGCTTCACCTTCCCCGCCTCGGCGAGCAAGGGGAGCCTCGTGCTCGACACCATCGACGACAACGGCACCTTCACCGTCGACGCGGCCACCGGCACGATGACCGGCTGGGTCGACAACGGCAGCGGCCTGTCCGCCGGCCGCAGCCGGATGTTCGTCTACGGCACGTTCGACCGGGCCGCCACGGCGGTCGGCACCGCACCGAACGGTCACGCCGGCACCCGCTACGCGAGCTTCGACACGAGCACGAACAAGCAGGTCACGCTCAAGCTCTCGACGTCGTTCATCTCGCTCGACCAGGCGAAGAAGAGCCACGCCCTCGAGCTCGCCGCCCGCGACTTCGACGCCGTGCGCGCCGCTGCCAAGACGGACTGGAACGGCCGGCTCGGCGTCGTCAGTGTCAAGGGCGCCAACGACCCCGAGCGGACGACGCTCTACTCCAACCTCTACCGGCTCAACCTCTACCCCAACAGCCAGTTCGAGAACACCGGCACGGCTGCGGCTCCGCACTACCAGTACGCGAGCCCCGTTGCGGGGAAGAGCGGTTCGGCAACCGCGACGGCGACGAACGCCGCGGTCAAGGACGGCAAGATCTACGTCAACAACGGCTTCTGGGACACCTACCGCACGGCCTGGCCGGCCTACAGCCTGCTCTACCCGGAGGTGGCGGCCGAGATCGCCGACGGCTTCGTGCAGCAGTACCGCGACGGCGGCTGGGTCGCGCGGTGGAGCTCGCCGGGCTACGCCGACCTCATGACCGGCACCAGCTCCGACGTGGCGTTCGCCGACGCCTACGCCAAGGGTGTCAAGCTGCCCGACCCGCTCGCTGCATACGACGCGGCCGTGAAGAACGCCACGGTGCTGCCCACGTCGAGCGCCGTCGGACGCAAGGGCCTCGACACCTCCACCTTCCTCGGCTACACGAGCACCAACACCGGGGAGAGCGTGTCGTGGGGTCTCGAGGGACTCGTCAACGACTTCGGCATCGGGACCATGGCGGCCAAGCTCGCCAAGGACCCCGCCACGCCGCAGGCCCGCCGCGCCCAGCTCACCGAGGAGTCGAAGTACTTCCTCGAGCGCTCGACGCACTACGGCAACCTCTTCAACCCGAAGGTCGGCTTCTTCCAGGGCCGCGCCGCCGACGGCTCCTTCCCGTCGGACTTCGACCCGGAGGACTGGGGCGGGGACTACACCGAGACGAACGGCTGGAACTTCGCCTTCCACGCGCCGTTCGACGGCAACGGCCTCGCGAACCTCTACGGCGGCCGAGACGCGCTCGCGAAGAAGCTCGACACGTTCTTCGCGACGCCGGAGACGGCGACCAAGCCCGGCGGCTACGGCGGTGTCATCCACGAGATGGTCGAGGCGCGAGACGTCCGCATGGGACAGCTCGGCCAGAGCAACCAGGTCAGCCACCACATCGCGTACATGTACGACTGGACCGGCCAGCAGTGGAAGACGGCCGAGAAGGTCCGCGAGATTATGCGTCGCCTCTACGTCGGTGGCGAGATCGGCCAGGGCTACCCCGGCGACGAGGACAACGGCGAGATGTCGGCGTGGTACGTCCTGAGCTCGCTCGGCATCTACCCGCTGCAGGTCGGCTCGGCCAACTGGGCGATCGGCTCACCGAAGTTCGAGCAGGTGCGGGTCAAGCGCACGCAGGGCGACCTCGTCGTCAACGCGCCGGGCAACTCCGAGGACTCGATCTACGTCCAGGGCGTCACGATCGACGGCAAGAAGCACAAGAGCGTGTCGATCAGCCAGGACGAGCTCACGGGCCCGACCACGGTCGACTTCGCGATGGGTGCCAAGCCGTCGGACTTCGGCTCCCGCGCCCAGGACGCCCCGCCGTCGCTGACGCAGGGCACCGAGGCCCCGAAGCCGCTCAAGGACGCGACCGGGCCCGGCCGCGGCACCGCGACGGCGACCGACCTCGCGTCGGGCGACGACGCCAAGGCGCTCTTCGACAACACGTCGCGGACGTCGGTGGCCTTCACCTCGGCGACGCCGTCCGTGACCTTCGCCCTCTCGGGCGTCGGCCAGCGAGCCACCTGGTACACCGTCACCTCGGGACCGAAGGCCGGCGACCCGTCGGCGTGGCGCCTCGAGGGCAGCAAGGACGACGGCAAGACCTGGCAGACGCTCGACGCGCGTACGGGGCAGGTCTTCCCGTGGCGGGTGCAGACGCGTCCGTTCGAGATCGCGCACGCCGGCACGTTCACGGCGTACCGACTCGTGGTCACGGCCACGGCCGGGGGCGCGGCTGCGAACCTTGCCGAGCTCGAGCTGTTGACCGACGGCTCCAAGGCGCAGAACACCGGCATCAAGGTGTCGGCGGCCCAGCCGTTCGAGGTCGCCGAGGACACCGCCTGGTCGGGCACGGTCGCGACCTTCTCCGGTGGCGTCGGCCAGGGCCAGGACCCGTCGGCCACGGCCACGGCGACCATCGCGTGGGGTGACGGCACCACCTCGGCCGGCACCATCGAGGCCGGCGACCTCGGCTCGTACACCGTCCGCGGCACCCACACGTGGGGCAAGCCGGGGCCGTACCAGCCCAAGGTCACCGTCACGACGGCGAACGACGGCGGCTCCGCGCTCGGGGAGGCCACCGTCCACCAGGCGTCCAAGCCGGCGTATGCCGCAGGGTTCGACTCGGTCTGCTTCGGCAACGTCGGCGACTCTGTCCCGTGCGACGGCGACCGCGCGGGCCTGTCCCGCGAGGCGCTCGTCGCCGCCGGCGGCGTTCCGGGCAAGCTGCTGACGGTGCCCGGGACGGACCTGCGGTTCTCGATGCCGGGCATCCCGGTCGGTGAGAAGGACAACGCCACCGGTGCGGGCCAGACCCTCGCGGTGACCCTCGCCCCGGGGGCAACGAAGCTGTCGCTCATCGGGACGGCGACGCAGAAGAACCAGGACACCACGGCCACCGTGAACTTCACCGACGGCTCGAGCACGAGCTACAAGGTGCAGTACGGCGACTGGTGCGGCTCACCGCAGTTCGGCAACGTCGTCGCCATCCAGATGGCCTACCGCCTCAACGGCACGGGCACCGACGGATGCCAGGTGAAGCTCTTCGCGACGGCGCCACTGACGGTGCCGGCCGGCAAGACGGTCGAGTCGGTGACCCTCCCGACGCAGACCGGTGACCCGGCCTCGGCCGGCCGGATCCACGTCTTCGCGGTGGCCGACAACGGTTCGGCCCTGCAGGTCGCCGCAGCGGATGACGTCACCGCGGCTTCTGGTGCGGACACCGACGTCACCCTCGGCACCGCCTCGGGCGGCGTCCCCGCGGACTCCGGCTACACGGCCCGCGTCGAGTGGGGCGACGGCTCCGTGACGGAGGATGCGACCGTGACGGTCGGAGCCGACGGCACGGCCACCGTCAAGGGCGGCCACGCCTGGACTACCGCCGGCACGTATGCCGTTCGCGTCCTCGTGTCGGACTCGCGGTCCGACGTGGCGGGCTCGCTCACGGTGACCGTCCGGTAGCCCGGAACGTGGTGCGAGGGACACGCCCCCTCGCACCCCCAACCGTCGAAGGGCCACGAACCGGGCCCTTGCGGCCGCAAGGCCCCGGTTCGTGGCCCTTCGACGGTGTCAGCCCAGGTTGTGGTCGAAGTCCATGCGGTGGGTGCCGTCGGCGTCGACGCGCAGCTGCACGGTCCCCTCGATGCCGGCCAGCTCGTCGGTGCCGCTACCCGGCACGATGAGGCCGTATTCGTTCGACCGGTCCGCGCCGCTCGTCGACGCCGCGTGCACGAAGTTGAACGAGCCCCGACGGCCGGCGACGACGCCCTCGAACGACTCCAGGGCGACGTACGTGCCGACGCCCGAGGTCTGGTCGAACGCCGACGTGAACTGCGTGACGCTGCGACCCTCTACCTCGCCGGCATACGCCTTGCGCATGCGAAGGTGGCCGGTCGGCAGCGCCGTCACCACGTCGGGGGCGTAGTCGGTGACCTCGAAGTCGGACGTCGTGAAGGTGGAGGTGCTCAGCATGCGCCGACGCTACCGAGACAGGAGCCGCCGGGCCACAGGATCCGGCACGCGTCAGAGGGCACGCATGCGGTTGTTGCGCGGCTGGTGCTCCACCTCGGCGAGGCCCAGCTCCTCGAGCAGGGGCGGCAGGTACATCCCGACCCGGCCCCGATAGCCCTTGCGCAGGCCGTACCACCCGCCGAGCGGGTTGGAACCGGACCGCGCCCATGCCTCGACGGTGCCTTCCTTGGCCGGCTTCTGCTCGTCGGCGGCTCCCAGCGGCACCCAGTCACCCTGCTCGCCCAGCCAGGCGTGGAGATCGTCCAGGACGCGGGCGTCGTAGGTCAGGCGCGTGGACCCGACCTGGCAGACGAGCTGCGCCGGCGCGGCGCTGTCGTCGCGGTGCATGGTGTACTCCGACGTGCCCGGTGGGGTGCGCAGCAGCCACGGGTCCTCGGGCCTGCCCGTCCCGGTCACGGTGGTCCTCCCTCGTCGGCGCTCTCCCGACCCTTTGTACTCCGGCCTCGTCAGCACGGCGTCAAGTTGGCATCAGGATGTCGCTCCTCGCTGACCGGATGGCCGACGGACCAGCGCCGCGGCC
The DNA here is from genome assembly GCF_058790095.1 of Terrabacter sp. FW104-15G4B. Classification (NCBI taxonomy): domain Bacteria; kingdom Bacillati; phylum Actinomycetota; class Actinomycetes; order Micrococcales; family Intrasporangiaceae; genus Terrabacter; species Terrabacter sp. FW104-15G4B. The sequence goes on from NZ_JBYTCI010000006.1 coordinate 56,878, forward strand.
CGCCACCGAGGAGGGGACGGCGGGACGCGACGCCGGGGTGCGGGCGCGACGGACCGGCTTCGTCGACGGCCCGAACGCGATACCTGAGTAACGTAGGCGCCTGCGGTGGCCCGTTGGGCAAAGGGACCGTAAAGACATCCTGGGAGTGCGCTGGGAGCGGGAGGGGTCAGTCGGCCTGCGACCGCAGCCAGGCGATGTCCGCCGTCTGCCCCTCGAGACCGCCGGGTGTCTCGCACACGACTGGAGCGCCGGCCGCCCGGATGACCCCGGCGAGCGCCTCGCCCGCGATGTGCCCCGACCCGAAGTTGGTGTGCCGGTCGGCGCCGGAGTCGAACTCGTCGCGGGAGTCGTTGGCGTGCACGAGGTCGATGCGCCCGGTGATGGCGCGCACCTCGTCGACGACGGTGCCGAGGTCGTTGCCGCCGGCGTGCGCGTGGCAGGTGTCGAGGCAGAAGCCGACGTGCTCGCTGCCCGACGCCTGGCCGATCGCGTCCCACAGGCGGGCGATCGCCTCGAGACGGCGGGCCATGGCGTTGTCACCGCCGGCTGTGTTCTCGATGAGCAGTGGCACCGGCAGGTCGAGCCCGTCGATGCACTTGCGCCAGTTGTCGAAGCCCTTCGCGGCGTCCTCGTCGGCGCCGAGGTGGCCGCCGTGGACGATGACGCCCTTGGCGCCGATCTCGGCCGCTGCGGTGAGGTGCTGCTGGAGCAGCTTGCGCCCGGGGATCCGGATGCGGTTGTTGAGGCTGGCGACGTTGATCGGGTAGGGCGCGTGGACGTAGAGGTCGATGCCCGCCGCGGCGGCGTCCGCCTCGAGCGCCTCCGCACCACCGGCATACCGGATCACGGGTCCCTTGTAGCTCTGCGGGTCGCCGAGGAAGAGCTGCGAGAGCGACGCCCCACGTGCCTTCGCCTCGGCGATCGGGTCCTCCTGGTCGACGTGCGCGCCGATGTGTAGAGCCATGGCGCCAGCGTATGCCGCCCGGCCCACAGCGATTTCGCGCCACCGTGTCGAGGTGGCGTGGCCTCGTTCGACGAAGGGGCATGACGACGACAACCGCGACCCAGACCATCACCGGCCCGTCGACGCGCAACCCCTGGCTCGCGCTCGGCGTCCTCGCCCTCACGGCGCTACTGCTGTCCCTCGACGTCAGCGTCCTCTACCTCGCGCTGCCCGAGCTGTCCGCCGACCTCGGTGCGAGCACGACGCAGCAGCTGTGGATGCTCGACATCTACTCGTTCGTCCTCGCCGGCTTCCTCGTGACGATGGGCGCGGTCGGGGACCGCATCGGCCGGAAGCGCCTGCTGCTCATCGGTGCCGTCGCCTTCGGCATCGCGAGCGCCGCCGCGGCCTACTCGTCGAGCCCCGGCCAGCTGATCTTCTGGCGCGCTGTGCTCGGCATCGCCGGCGCCACGCTCATGCCGTCGACGATGGGCCTGATCCGCACGATCTTTGCCGACGAGAAGTCGATGATGAGCGCGATCGGCGTCTGGTACTCGTGCTTCATGGGCGGCATGGCCGTCGGGCCGCTCGTCGGCGGCATCCTGCTCCAGCACTTCTGGTGGGGCTCGGCGTTCCTGCTCGGAGTGCCCTTCATGGTGCTGCTCGTCGTCGTCGGCCACCGGGTGCTCCCGGAGTCCGACCGCCGGGCCGGTGCGCCGGTCGACCTCGCCAGCTCGGTGCTCTCCCTCGCCGCGATCCTGCCCGTCATCTACGGCTTCAAGGAGATCGCCCGCGGCGGCAGCACGACGACCGCTGCGCTCACCATGTCCGTCGGGTGCGCGCTCGGCCTCGTCTTCGTCCGTCGACAGCGTCGCATCGCCAACCCGCTCGTGGACCTCGCGCTCTTCCGCAGCCGGGCCTTCTCGACGGCGCTCGCGGTCATGCTCGTCGGCGGTGTCGTCATGGCGGGCGTGTCGTTCCTGATCTCCCAGTGGCTCCAGCTCGTGGCCGGCCTCGATCCGCTGGGCGCGGGCCTGTGGATGCTTCCGGCCAACGTCGCCCTGCTCGTCGGCTCCGCCTCGTCGGCTCGGATCGCCCAGCGACTCGGCACGGCCCGCACCATGGCAACCGGCCTGCTCCTCTGCGCCGCGGGCCTCGCGCTCTACACGCAGGTCGGTCCGGCCCAGGGGCTCGGTCTGCTCGTCCTCGGGATGTGCCTGACGTCGTTCGGCATCATGCTGCCGTCGACGCTGACGATGGGCGTCATGATGCAGTCCGCGCCACCGGAGCGCGCCGGCTCCGTCGCCTCGCTGTCCGAGACCTCCGGTGAGTTCGGGATCGCCGTCGGCATCGCCGGCCTCGGGTCGCTCGCGACGTTCGTCTACCGCGACCAGCTGGGGTCGTATGCCGCCGCGCACACCTCCGATGCCACGACCGCCGCGCTCGACTCGCTCACCGGCGCCATCCGGACTGCGAGCGCGCTGCCACAGTCAGCCGCCCACGAGCTCGTCACGGCTGCACAGGGCGCCTTCACCATGAGCCTTGCCGTCGTAGCCGGCGTCGGTGCCGCGCTGTTCGTTGGCTGTGCAGTCATCGCCCTGCGCGTCCTGCGCTCGCGCTGACGGCCCCCAGCGGCGGGAGGATGTTCCGGATGCTGACCTGCGATTGCATAACCACGACTTATGCAGGCCATAATGGGTGGATGAGCGCCTCTCGCTTCCCCGCCGTCGTCGACGACGTGACGGTCCGGCTCATCGCGGCCGTCGTGCTCGTCATCGGAGTGGTCGCCCTGGCGACGTCGCAGTGGTGGCTGTATGCCGTCCTCGCCGTCGACTTCTCCCTGCGGGCAGCGTTCGGCCCCTCGGCCAGCCCGATCGCCCGGCTCGTGCAGCGGTGGATCCGACCCTCCGTCTCCGCGGCACGTCGACCCACGGCCGGCCCGCCCAAGCGGTTCGCGGCGACCATCGGCGCCGTCATGACGGTCGCCGCGACCGCGCTCTGGGTGGTCAGCCTCGTGACGGGCTCGACCGGTGCGGTCGCGGGCGTCGTCGTCATCGGCGCCGTCATGGTGCTCTTCCCGGCGCTCGAGTCGATCTTCGGCATCTGCGTCGGCTGCATCATCTTCTCCGGCCTCATGCGACTCGGCGTCATCCCCGAGGAGGTCTGCCTCGACTGCGCCGACATCACCCGTCGGCGCAGCGCCCAGAGCGCCCACGGCGTCGGCTGACGCCGCGCCCGACCGGGCTCAGCCCGCGGCGGCGCGCAGCTTCTCGAGCAGCGGCTCGGCCGCCTCGTCGAAGAAGCGCTCCTGGGCGTCGCCGCCGATCTGCACGAGGGCGATGTCGGTGAAGCCGGCCTCCCAGTAGGCACGCACGGCCTCCACCACCTTGTCGAGGTCCGGGCCGCAGGGGATGGACTCGGCAACGTCCTCGGGACGGACGAACTGCGTGGCACCCGCGAACCCGGCGGGCGTGGGCAGGTCCGAGTTGACCGACCAGCCGCCGCCGAACCAGCGGAACTGCTCGTGGGCCCGCGCGACCGCCGCCGCCTCGTCGGTGTCCCAGCTGATCGGGATCTGCCCGATGGCCCGTGCTCCCGAGCCGATGCGCTCGGCGCCCTCGGTGCGGTTCCAGGTCTCGATGAGGTCGGGCTTGGGCTCGACGGAGATCATGTGGTCGGCCAGCGGGGCGAGGCGCTCGATCGAGGCGTCGCCGCTCACGGCCACGGCGACCGGCACGAGGATGTCGGGCACGTCCCAGACCCGGGCGGAGTCCACGTCGAAGTAGTCGCCGTGGTGGGTCACCAGCTCGCCCGAGTGCAGCTTGCGGATGATCTCGATGGCCTCGACGAGCATCTCCTGACGTGTCACGACGCCGGGCCAGCCCTCACCGACGACGTGCTCGTTGAGGCTCTCGCCGCTGCCCAGCCCGAGGGTGAAGCGGCCGTCGGAGAGCAGCTGCAGCGTCGCGGCCTTCTGCGCCACGACTGCAGGGTGGTAGCGCATCGTCGGACACGTCACGTAGGTCATGAGCTCGACGCGCTCGGTGGCCTGAGCCACGGCTCCCAGCACCGACCACGCATACGGGGCATGGCCCTGCTCGGTGAGCCACGGTGAGAAGTGGTCGCTCGACACCTCGAAGTCGAAGCCGACCTGCTCGGCGCGAGCGGCCCAGCGCACGAGGTCCTTGGGACCGCTCTGCTCGGTCATCAGGGTGTATCCGAAGTTCGTCACGCGTCCGTCGTACCCGATCCACCGCCACCGTCACGACCGCGTGTCGAGTGTTGCGCCACCCGTGGGGAGCCGCGCGAGCACACCGGCGTACAAGGTGTGTCCACAGTTGTGGACAGGACTGTGGATCTGGGGTCAGTCCGGCCGGTGCCGGCTGAGGAACCCGCGGATCGCCTCGCGCGGGCGGTCGCGCAGCTCGGCGCCGTGCGTGAAGGCCGCGACGTCGTAGTCCAGCTCACCGAGCAGGTGTGCCGTCTGCTGCGTCATCCGGAAATCCGTGCAGAACGACCTGATCGGCCAGCGCAGGCCCCGGACGTTGAAGATGGCGTCGCCGGTGATGAGCGTGCGCGAGGTCTCGTGCAGCAGCGAGACGTGCCCGGGGGAGTGGCCGGGCGTGTGGACGACCCGCAGTCCCCCGGCGATCGGCAGCACCTCGCCGTCGACCATCTCGTGCTCGACGGTGACCGGCTCGAAGTCCTTCCCCGGCCGCGAGAGGCGGTCGAAGAGCCGGCCCAGCAGGAAGCTGCGGTCGCGCGGCGGCGAGGAGCCCTTGCTGGCGTATGCCGCGTCGTCGCGGTGGACGGTGAAGGCGCGGCCCGTCTCGCGGGCCACGTGCGCCGCGCCACCAGCATGGTCGGGGTGGGCGTGGGTCAACAGCAGCCGCGTGACGTCCGAGGGTGCCGAGCCGATGGCGCCGAGAGCCGCGATGACCTTGGGCCCCGAGCTCTTCAGGCCCATGTCGACCAGGGTCACCTGGCCGTCGTCGTCGCGAAGGATGAAGCCGTTCACGAAGTCGCGCACGAGCGGGATGCGCCAGACGCCGGGGACGAGCGGAACGACGAGGTCCTTGGCCATGGGCCGACCCTAACGGCCTGCCCCGGGCCGTGCCCGGTGATGCCCGGTGATGCCCGGTGATGCCCGAGTCCTCGGTGGGTAGGAGCCGACAGTGGCGCGAAACGCCACCCCAGACACCCGAACGCCCCGACCCGGGGCGACCAGAGGAGGACGACGTGGCCAAGCGAGTCGCATTTCTCGTTGCGAACGAGGGCATCGAGCAGGTCGAGCTGACCGAGCCCTGGAAGGCCGTCACCGACGCCGGGCACGAGGCCGTCCTCGTCGCTCCCGAGAGCGGCGAGGTCCAGATGTTCAACCACCTCGACAAGGGCGACACCAAGAAGGTCGACGTCACGGTCGCCGACGCCAAGGTCGACGACTTCGACGCCCTCGTCCTGCCGGGCGGTGTCGCCAATCCCGACAACCTGCGCATGCACGAGGACGCCGTGGCGTTCGCCCGCGAGGCCTTCGCCTCCGGCCACCCGGTGGCAGCCATCTGCCACGCGCCGTGGACGCTCGTCGAGGCGGGCGTGCTCGAGGGCCGCCGCCTCACGTCCTGGCCGAGCCTGCAGACCGACATCCGCAACGCCGGTGGAGAGTGGGTCGACGAGTCCCTCGTCGTCGACGGCAACCTCATCACGAGCCGCAAACCCGACGACCTGCCCGACTTCTGCGGCGCCGTCGTCGAGGCCCTCGAGCACGGCTCCGCCTCGAAGACCTCGGGCACGCAGGGCTGACCAGCCCCCAGCGCGCCGCGCCGGCGGCCCCTGATCGCCACCCCTCCCGGACCCCTGCCGGGAGGGGTGGCCCCTGTCCGGGACCAAAGGCTTTGTCGCTCAGCCGAAACCGTGGCGTGCCAGCGGGTGCAGGAGCTCTCGCTCCTCGTAGGCGAGGTGGGACAGGAGCGTGTCGGTGAGCAGATCCAGGGTTCGCTGGACCTCGTCGAGCGCAGCGGACCCCGTGCGGCCGTAGGCGTCGGTCCCGACGAGCCCCACCAGCGCCTCGTCCAGCTGGTCGAGCACGTCGGCGATGACGTGGTGCTCCTGCTCCAGGCGGTCGATCACCGGTGCGAGCTCGGGCGCCGCGCCACGCAGGTGCACGAAGATGCTCCGGTCCTCCAGGGTGTGGTGACCGGTGACGAGGCGGCAGTACGTCTCGCAGTAGGCGCCGAGCGTCCAGTTGTTCTGTCGGATCGCCATCGTGTTGATCACGGAGCGGGCGGCGCCGACGCCCATGGACCCGCGCCTCACCTGACCGACGATGTCGCGCAGCTGCGCCAGCTCGCCGCGCAGATGGTCGTGCACGTCGACCAGGTGCTGCGGCACTGCCTGCTGCGCCGGGGAGTATGCCGCGTCGTCGGGTTCGGCGGCCACGGGACGGTCGTCCTCCCGCCACGGCATCGCGGCGCTCAGACGGGTGCCGTCGTCGGGTGTCGGACGCACCTCGAGCGGACGGCGGCCCGAGGCTCCTGCTGCCTCGATGGGCCGCGAGCCCGAGGCCGGCTCCTCGCCGGCGGGCCCCTCCTTCTCGATCGCCCGGTCGACGGCCGAGGGGGTCGCGGCGCGCCCCGAGCGCTCGCGCTCCACGAGGTCGCGGACCGCGGGTGCCACCTCGACGGCATACCGGCGGAGCGCGTCCGGGTCGTCGGTGCCCAGGATGAACGTGCTCATCCCCTCGCTGAGCGCCAGCCCGGCGAGCTGCTCGGCCCAGTCGTCGGCGGTCCCGCGCAGGAAGTCGCGGCCGGTGCCGAAGGAGCCGAAGACGTTGTACATCCGACGGATCGCCTGAGGGCCACGGCCGGCGCGCTCGGCGGCCTCGTCAATGACGGCGTTCAGGCCACCCAGAGCCCCCGGCTCGGCGTACCCCATGCTCGGCAGCCAGCCGTCGGCGAGCCGGGCCGTGACCCGGAGCATGCGCGGCTTGTACGCGCCCAGCCAGATCTCGACGGGGTGCACCGGGAACGGACCGGCGTGCAGGCCCGCCACCGAGTAGTGCTCACCGTCGACGGTCACCGACCGGGCGCCGGGGCGATCGCGGTCCTGGCCCCAGACGCCCCGGATGACGTGAACGGCCCCGACGAGGGCGTCGACGGCTTCCTTGGGGCTGCGGCGCTCGCCACCCGCGGCGACGATCGCGTCCCAGAAGGCGCCGGTGCCCAGGCCCAGCTCGGCACGACCGCCGCTGAGGACGTCGAGCGTCGCCACCTGCTTGGCGAGGCTCACGGGCGGGCGCAACGGGAGGTTGGCGACGTTGGCGGCGACCCGGATGGCGTTGGTGCGCGTGGCCACTGCCGTCAGCAGGGCCATGGTGTCGACGTGCTTGGCGTTGTACGGGTGGTCCTGGACCGTGAAGAGGTCGAGGCCGAGGACGTCGGCCAGCTGCGCCAGCTCCAGCGTCTCGTGCACCCGCGATGCTTCGGGGCTCGCGAAAACCCCGAACTGCAGCTCGTGCCCGTAGTCGGTCACGTTGGCCTCCCAAGGGCTGTCGCGCTCGTCGCCTCGCGGTCGTTCCCATCAGACCATGGGGGCACGCGACCGGTCGGCCGCGGGCCACGTACAGGGTTTAGAGCAGGGGCGGGAAGGTCGGCAGGGTCTCGTGGGGGTTGCGGGATGGTCTCGTCGCCCGGCCCGAGTCGACACTGAACACGCGCCCGTCGCGCGTCTCGTCCTGCAGCTCGATGCCCCCACACCCCTGTCTGTCGATGGCAAAGACAGCGATCCTGATTCGTCGTCGGGGGACGTGCAGCCCGTCGCACGGCATACGCTCCGGGTCATGAACGGGGACGACGCCGCCGTCGAGGCGCTGCAGGCGCTCATCCGCATCCCGACCGTCTCCGACTGGGACCCCGTCCGAGAGGACCGGGCAGCCTTCGAGGCGATGCTCGCCGAGCTGCGCGAGCGGTTCCCGCGGCTGCACGAGGCGTGCGAGGTCGAGCGGATCTGCGGCGACGCGCTGCTCGTGCGCTGGCCGGGGCGGACGCGGGAGGCTCCGGTCGTGCTCATGGCGCACCTCGACGTGGTGCCCGTCGGTGACCCCTCGGCGTGGGCCCACCCTCCCTTCGCCGGTGTGCTCGAGGACGGCCAGGTCTGGGGGCGTGGGGCGCTCGACTGCAAGGGCTCGCTCGTCGCGATCTGCCAGGCGGTCGAGGGCCTCGTCGCGGATGGCGTCACTCCAGGGCGCGACGTGTGGTTGTCGTTCGGCAGCAACGAGGAGGTGTCGGGGCGTGCGGCTGAGGACGCCGTGGCCCTCCTGCGCGAGCGCACGGTCGAGCCGTGGTTCGTCGTCGACGAGGGCGGCGCCATCGTGCAGGGCGTGCTCCCGGGTGTCGATGCACCCATGGCCGTCATCGGCGTCTCCGAGAAGGGCACCGTCGACATCGTGCTGACGGCGCACGGCGACGGCGGCCATGCCTCGGCGCCGCGCCGGATGGGCGCGACGAGCCGGCTCGCCCGCGCGATCCTGCGGCTGGAGCGCCGGCCCTTCCCCAGCCATCTGCCCGACGCCACCGTCGACATGCTCGAGCGCGCCGGTGCCCACGCGCGTATGCCGTATGCCGCGGTCTTCGGCCAGGCGCGCCGGCTGCGCCCCGTGCTCTCCCGGGTCCTTCCCCGGCTCGGCCACGAGACGGCAGCGCTCGTGAGGACGACCGTCGCCGTCACCCAGCTGTCGGGGTCGCCCGGCGCCAACGTCATCGCCGCCACCGCCCGCGCCCACGTCAACATGCGGGTCATGGTCGGCGAGTCCGTCGTCGGCGCCGTCGAGCGGATCCGCAACACCGTCAAGGACTCCCACGTCGAGGTGACGCTGGTCAGCGGCAACGAACCCAGCCCCGTGTCCCCGACGGACGACACGGCATACGCGCTCCTGGAGTCGACGCTGGCCGAGGTCTTCCCGGGAACGGTGGCCGTGCCGTACGTCATGCTCGCGGCCACGGACTCGCGCCACTTCCACCGCGTGTGGCCGCGCGTCTACCGCTTCACGCCGTTCCGGATGACCGACGCCCAGCGGGCCGCGATCCACGGAGTGGACGAGCGGATCGCGGTCGCCGACCTCCGAGACGGCATCACGTGGTACCGCCGACTCATCGCACAACTCTGATCGAGAAGAGGATCCGCATGCCCGACAGCACCGCCGTCTCCGACGCCACCCGTGCCGTGGCGCGCAGCCCGATAACGAAGGTCGTCGGCTTCCTCCTCTGCGTCGAGCTCGCGAGCGGTGTGCTGCAGGGCTACTACACGCCGCTCTTCACCGACATCGCCCGCAACCTGTCGATCAAGGACGCCGACGTCAACTGGTTCGAGGCGGCGCAGCTGATCGTCTCGGCGCTCGTCGTGCCGCTGCTCGCCCGGCTCGGCGACCTCATCGGCCACCGGAAGGTGCTGCTGCTGTCGACGGTCGTCACGGCTGTTGCGTCGTGGGGCGTCGCGTTCGCGCCGAGCTTCGGGCTCTTCCTCGTCGCCTGGGCCATCCAGGGCTTCTACGTCGTGTGGCTGCCGATGGAGGTCGCGATCATCCACCGTCGCACCCGGGGGGACGAGCGGCGTGTGCGCGGCGCCGCCGGGCTGCTCGTCGCCGGTCTCGAGCTCGGGGTCATCGTGGGCGCCCTGACCAGTGGCGCCCTGGCCGAGTCTCTCGGCATGACAGCGCTCCTCGCCCTGCCTGCCGTCGTCGTGACGCTCGCCCTGCTCGCGATCTGGTTCGGCGTCGAGGAGTCGCCGGTGCTCGCCTCGGGCTCCGTGGACTGGCGCGGCTTCTGGCTCATCACGCTCGCCCTCGGCCTGGTGATGGGCGGGCTGGTCCTGCTGCGAGTGGTCGGGCCCACCAGCCCGTGGCCGTGGGCGCTCGTCGTCGCTGGCCTGGTGGCCCTGGTGCCCTTCGCCCGGGTGGAGCTGGCCCATCCCGAACCGCTCGTGGACCTGCGGGTGCTGGGCGCGCCGGCCCAGTGGCCGGTCCAGGCGACCGCGTTCCTCTTCGGGGTCTCGGTGCTCGGCGCCCAGATCCCGCTGTCGACCTTCGCCCGCACTGACCCGGCGGTCACCGGCTACGGGCTCGGTGCCTCGGCCGGACGGGTCTCGCTCCTCATCGGCGGCTACGTCCTGGCGCTGGCGGCCGGCGCCCTCCTGCTGCCTGTCGTGGGTCGGCGGTTCGGCACCCGGCGCGCGATGGTCGGCGCGGCCCTGCTGGTGGCCGTGGGCTACCTGCTCTTCCTGCCCTTCCACGCCAGCCTCGCGCAGACGCTGACCAACATGGTGGTCGCCGGCCTCGGCTCGGGAGCGCTCGTCGCCGGTCTCCCGGCGGCGGCCGCCGCGGCCGCGCCCGCCACCCACACGGGCCAGACGACGGGAATGACCAACACCACCAAGACGATCGGCGGAGCCTTCGCCTCGAGCGTCTTCGCGATCGCCCTCGCGTCGACCGGGACGGTGGACGCCGAGGCGACGGCGCACGCGTCGGTCTCCGGCTACCTCACGGTGTGGGCCGTCTGCGGGGTCACCGCCCTGGTGGCAGCGGTTCTCCTCGCCGTCGTCCACGGTCGACCGGGCCCGACGTCGCGGGCCTAGGCCTGTCGGCTGGGGCCCCCGTAGGATCGGCGGTCCGAGGCGCTCCCAACCGACCCCCGCGGTGGTTGCACGGGCCTGACCCTGCGACGGGTCAGCCGCCGGTTCGCTGCCGCTGGGCCCGGATGAGCACGTCGCCGGCGACCTGCGTCACCGACGACCCGTGCTCATGTGCCTCTGCGATGAGCAGCTCGTAGGCGGCGGCCATGTCGATGCCGTGGACGTAGGCGAGGGCGCCCTTGGCCTGCTCGATGACGACGCGGCCCTGGAGTGCCTCGTGCAGCGAGCTGCGGACCTGGCGCCGGTCGAGCGTCTGGCTCTGCAGGATGCAGATCGTGCACATGTCAGTGAACGCCTGCGCCATCTCGAGCTGCACGTCCTCGAGCTCGGCGTCGCTGTGGGTGAAGACGTTGAGCGCACCGAGGGCCGACCCCTGCCACAGGAGGGGGAAGGTGTGGACCGCGCCGAAGCCGGCCTGGACGATCGCCGCCCCGGCTACCGGCCAGCGCAGCCGGATCGTGCTCTCGCCCAGCGCGGAAACAGGAACTGCGGAGTGGAAGCAGTCGACGCAGGGACCCTCGTCCTGGCCGACCTGGAGCGCCTCGAGCTGCGCCATCGTGTGGGACGTCGACACGAGCAGCTCGAGCGAGTCGTCGGAGTCCTCCACGAGCAGACCCATCCCGTCGACGCCGATGGACGCCGCACCGTCATGCAGCAGGCGGGTGAGCAGGCCCGTCACGTCGTGGACGTCCACCATGGCCGCCGTCGCCTCGGCGAGCACCTGGGTGGCGGTCTTCGAGGTCATGAGGAGTCCTTCGATGTGGGGCCCGCGTCGGTGAAGTCGAGAACCCGGTCGAGGACGAGCGCGGCCACGGCTTCCACGGTGGTGTCCTGCGCATAGGCGTGGGCCCGGATCACGGCCATGGCATCGAGCGGTGAGATCGCGAGCTGGGCGATCACCATCCCGACCGCCTGGTGCACGCGCTGGCGAACCGCCCACGGCCGGGTGTCGTCGCCGAGCAGCGCCCCGTGGCCGAGCAGGGCAGCGCCGACGGCATCGGCGAGGAACTGTGCGAGCGGCGGGTCGCCGAGCACGGCGGCAGACGAGGCCTCGTAGACCATGACGACGCCCATGGCGTGGTCGTCGGGGCGCATCGGTGCCGCGCACACCCACAGGCTTCCGAGCTCCTCTCGCACCGTCGGGGTGAACAGGTTCCAGGGAGTCGGTCCGGCCAGGTCCGCCTCCACGACGCTGCGGGTCTCGAAGGCGTCCCAGCCGGGCCCCTCGCCCAACACCTCCTGGAGCCCATCGAGGCGGGCGACGGTGGCGTCGCTGGCGCACAGCGTCAGGCGGTCCGGCTGCCGGTAGCCGATCGTGATCGCCGCGCCGGCCCCGCCGAAGACCTCGACGTACGCGTGGCAGAGCCGCTCGGCCAGAGGCAGCCGGTCGACGTCCCGGGCGATGCCGCGGGTCAGGGCCGCGAGGATGGTCGCGCGCTGGCGCGAGCTGGGTCCCGTCGAGTCATCGGTCATCGCGCGCCGTCCTCGGCGGTAGAGGCGGCGTGGCGGGCCCTCGCGTGCCACACACGGTGCAACGCGCCTCCTGCCGCTGGTGCCGACCCTGCTCGTGCCGAGCCGACTCCTCGACTCTACGCCGGGTGCCGGGGGACCGCGCATGAACCTTGACCCGGATAGGGTCACCGACGATGGCCAGGACGCGACTCACCCTTCCCGACACCCCCGTGGGCGAGGTCGATCTCGCCATCGTGACGCCGGTGGGCACGAGGCGCAGCGACCCGCTCCCGCTGCTCGTCGCGCACGACGGACCGGAGTACTCCCGGCGCGCCCACCTGCTCTCGGTGCTGCGCGCCGCGACTGCCGAGCGGTGCATCCCGGCCACCCGCGTCGTGCTGCTCGAGCCCGGCCCGCGCAACGAGCGGTATGCCGCCAACCCCCTCTGGGCCGAGGCGCTGACCGACCACGTGCTGCCGAGGGTGCGGACGGCATACGCCGTCGACGGGCTGCCCGTCCTCATGGGAGCCAGCCTCGGTGCGCTCGCGTCGCTGCAGGCGGAGTGGGAGCACCCGGGGACCTTCGGGGCGCTCTTCCTGCAGTCGGGGTCCTTCTTCCGCAAGCGCGTCGACGACGAGGAGGACTTCGAGTTCTGGGAACGCGTCACGGCCTTCGTCGCGCGCGTGCGACGGGGGCGCCGGCGCCGCACCGACGCGCCGATCGTCATCACGTGCGGCACCGACGAGGGCAACCTGGCCAACAACCGGCAGCTGGCGCAGGCGCTCGCCGCCAGCGGGCACGACGTCTCGTTCACCGAGGTGCCGGGCCGCCATGACTGGCGCTCGTGGGAGGCGGCCTTCGTCCCGCACCTGCTCGAGCTGCTGCAGCGACAGATGGCGCCGACCCTGCAAGGATCGCAGTCGAGCAACCGGCCCCGACGGTAGGAGCAGCACGATGACCGACCTCGCCTCGCAGCAGGACCCCTCCACTCCGACGAGCGCTCCGCCGACCAGGACGCATCTGATCGGGCTGCTGCTCGGAGCCGAGGAGGACTGGCCCACCGCCTTCGAGGCGCTGCTCGCGCTGGTCGGGCCGATCACGACCGAGGACGGGGTGACGCACGAGCTGACGAGTGAGCGCCTCACGATCGAGCCGTTCGACCTGCGTCAGCCGGTGCGCACCGAGCTCGTCATCGACCGCCTCGCCCACTGGTACTACCACCCCCGGGAGTGGCTCAAGAAGGCCGCGCTGATGAACGACACCTACCTGCTCAACAGCCCCTTCACCTTCCAGTCGATGGAGAAGCACAGCGCCTACGTCGCCCTGATGCGGTTGGGACTCAAGGTCCCCGACACGTGGCTCGTGCCCTACAAGCACCCTCTCGACAACGTCCGCTGGGCCTACACGTCGGCGAAGTACAACCGGCCCTTCGACCTCAAGGCCATCGCCAACCAGCTGGGCTACCCGATGTACATGAAGCCCTTCGACGGCGGCGGGTGGCGCGGCGTCTCCCGGATCGACGACGAGCGCGACCTTGTCAAGGCCTACGACGAGTCGGGCGAGATGCTCATGCACCTGCAGTCCACCGTCGAGTACGACCACTTTGCGCGAGCGCTGTCGATCGGCCCCGAGACGATGGTCATGGACTTCCGGCCGGAGCAGCCGATGCACAACCGGTATGTCGTGAGCTACGACTTCCTCCAGCCGTCCGCCGGCAAGCAGACCGCAGCCATCAGCCGGATCGTCAACGCGATGTTCGGCTGGGAGTTCAACTCGTGCGAGATGCTCGTCAAGGGCGACGACGTCTACCCGATCGACTACGCCAACGCCTGCCCCGACGTCGCCGTCACGTCACTGCACTACTACTTCCCGTGGGCCATCAAGGCGCTCGTGCGCTGGTCGGCCTTCTGCCTCATCACCGGCCGGCAGGGCCCGATGGACCTCGAGATGCGCCGCTACTTCGACGTGGCCGACCGGGACGACCTCAGCGACGAGGAGAAGCTCGACGCCTACCTGGCGATCGCCGACGAGTACTTCGACACCGCCGCCTACTGGGCCTGGTGCGACCGCCACCTGCCGCACCTCGACGCCGCCGTGCTCGAGTGGGTGAAGTCCGACGCGTTCGCCCACCTGCTGCGCTCGACCGTCGTGACGACCTATCCCGCGCACGAGCGCGACCGCTTCCTGGCCCACTTCGGCGGCCTCATCGGGCTGTGGGTCAAGGACGAGACAGCGCGGCTCGGGCTCGGCTGAGCGGCGGCTCAGCCGAGCGAACCGCCGATGCCGGCGACGAGGTTGATGGCCGAGGCGATGACGATCGTGCCGTAGAGGTAGGCGAGCATCGTGTGCCCGAGGACGACGCGGCGCACCTCGGAGGTGCGCAGGTCGGTGTCCGACACCTGGTAGGCCATGCCGAGGTTGAAGGAGAAGTAGGCGAAGTCCGAGAAGGTCGGCTCCTCGTCCTGGTTGAAGTCGATGGGCGGCTTGGCGCTCGCGTAGTAGACGCGCGCGTAGCGCAGCACGTAGACGGTGTGGACGCAGAGCCAGCCGACCGCGACCGTCCCGACGCCGACGAGGGCGTCGATGACCTGGGTGCTTCGCGGGCCGCGGCCACCGACGAGGAGGATGGCCACCCCGGCGAGGCTGGCGAGCCCGACGAGGATGACCACGACGTCGTACCAGGCCGCGTCGCCGTCGCGTCCCTCGGCACGCTGCCTGGTCGCCGGGGCGTCGTGGCCCAGCACGTGCAGCAGCAGTGGCACGGCGAACACGAGGCCGCCGACGACGAAGCCCGCGAGCGTGTGCACGAGCGCACCGCGGGCCGGGCCCAACGGCAGCAGCACCCCGGCGAGGGCTCCGACGAGGAACGCGAGCGTGAGACGGGTCCGGATCCTGGCCACGGTCGGGAGGCTACCGCCCGGTGGAGCAAGCGGGGCTGGGTGCTGGCTGGTGGTGGGCTGGGAACCCGCCCCGGGTATGTCAGGTGGTGGCCGATCCGACGGCTGAACCCCTCCGCTCCACGAGTCCTAGGATCCCCCACATGTCTGACACCGTTCCCAGTGCTCGCCGGGCGCTCACCGTCGTCTACAACCCCTTGCGGGTCGATGACCTCGACGACGCCAAGGACACCGTGGGCAAGGTCTGCGCCGAGCAGGGCTGGCCCGAGCCGACCTGGGTCGAGACCACGGCGGAGGAGACCGGCGAGAAGCAGGCCCACGAGGCGGTGCGGGCCGGCGCCGACGTCGTGGCCTCGCTCGGCGGGGACGGCACGGTCCGTGCGGTCGCGTCGGCCCTCGTCGGCACCGACGTCGCCCTCGGGCTGCTGCCCGGTGGCACGGGCAACCTGCTCGCCCGCAACCTCGGCCTGCCCGTCGGCTCGCTGGCCGACGCGGCTCGCGCCATCGTGCAGGGCCACGACCGGTGCATCGACGTCGGTGTCGTCCGCCTCGGCGACGACCTGCCCGAGCCGGAGTCGAGCCGCGCCACCAAGGAGTCACCGCCCCAGCTCGACGACGACGAGGAGATCTTCCTCGTCATGACCGGTTTCGGCCTCGACGGCCAGATCATGGCCGACACCAACGAGAAGGTGAAGGAGGCCGTCGGCTGGGTCGCCTACGTCCTCGCCGCCGGCAAGAAGATCTCCGGACGCGGGTTCACGGTGGAGGTCCAGGCATCCGGTGGCGAGGGCGTCGTGGGCGCAGCCAGCGACCGCGTCCGGCGTCATGCCCGGGCCGTGATCGTCGGCAACTGCGGGACGCTGCAGGGTGGGGTCGAGCTGATGCCCGAGGCCCTCGTCGACGACGGCCGCCTCGACGCCGTGGTGCTGGCGCCGCGGGGGGCATTCGGCTGGGCCTCCATCGTGGCCGACGTCGTCACCCGGCACCGCGCAGGGCACAACCGGCTCGACCGGCTCGTGGCACCGGCCCTCAACGTCCTCGCGCAGCGCCCGGTCGAGGCCGAGATCGACGGGGACGCCGTCGGTGGGCACCGCGCGCTCGCCATCCGCACGCTGCCCGAGTCGTTGGTGGTGCGCGTTGGCTGACCCGCAGCGGATCCACGTCCGACCTGAGGGACGCGGACGGCGCCTGCTCAAGGCCGTCGGTTCGGGACTCGCCTTCGCGGTCCCCGTCACGGTCCTGGCCTTCGTCGTGCGCGAGAAGCTCCGGCCCGTCATCGACCTGGACCAGCGGCTCATCGTCGCCGCGACCGACATCACGCGCGACAACCCCTGGCTGAGGACGACCTGGCTGGTCGTGCAGGAGGTCACGCAGCCCTGGCGGCTCTACATCGTGGCCTCCGCCGTGTGCCTGGTCGTGTGGCGCCGCCACCGCGAGCTCGCGACCCGCTGCCTGTGGGCGTTCGTCACGATGATGGTCGCCTGGAACCTCCAGCTCGTGCTCAAGGAGATCGTGCGCCGGGCCCGCCCCGTCGTCAGCGACCCCGTGTCGAGCGCGCCGGGCTACAGCTTCCCGTCCGGTCACGTCGCCAACGCGGCGGCCATCGCGACGGTGATGACGCTGCTGCTCTGGCCCCTGCTGTCGCCGGTGGCCCGCCGGTGGCTGGTCGGCGGGCTCACGGCATACGTCCTGGTCACCGCCCTGGACCGCGTCTTCCTCGGCGTGCACTACCCCTCCGACGTCCTCGCCGGGATCATCTTCGGTGTGGGACTCGCCACGGCGTCCTACGTCGGCTACCTCGGGTGGAACCCCCAGGGCCCGGACGAATCCCCTCCGCCGGAGGGGGACGTCGGGCCCGAGTCATCGAAAGGCAGCCCGTGAACCGCACCTTCGTCCACCGCTACGAGATCGACTCCTCGCGGCCACCGGTCGGCTCGGCCCTGCGTGACGCCGCCGTGCGCGCCGTGGCGCCGGCGCTCGTGCTCTTCGCTGCGATCGTCGGCGCCGGATTCCTCATCATGGGCCCCTTGGGCGGCCTGCCCGCCGAGAACGACCTCAGCAGGTCGGTCGCCTCGGGGCGGACCGCCTTCATGGACTCCGTCACGATGGTCTGGTCGCACATCGGCAACACCGAGATCGTCATCGGCGTCTGTGTGCTGGCCGTTGCGCTGATCTGGTGGCGCACCAAGCAGTGGTGGTATGCCGTCGTGCCCGCCGTCGCGATCGCCGTCCAGGCGAGCGTGTTCGTCGCGGCCACGGCCATCGCGGACCGGCCGCGTCCGACGGTCAAGCACCTCGACCCCGCCCCGCCCACCTCGAGCTACCCGAGCGGACACATGGGCGCCTCGACGGCGCTCTACCTCACCTTCGCCCTGATGGCCCAGCGCATCCAGACGGTCTGGCTGCGCCGCCTCGTCACCGTTGTCTGCGCCGTCGTGCCGCTCCTCGTCGGCTACGCGCGCCTCTACCGGGGCATGCACCACCTCCTCGACATCCTCGTCGGGGCGGTGAACGGGATCGTCTGCGCGCTCCTGGCCTGGAACTATCTGCGACGCCGCACGACCCGAGACGCGCTGATGGAGCCGGTTCCCAGCGCGGCGAGCCGCTGAGGCACCGAAGAGACGGCGATGGCCGGGAGCCCGAGTGGGTTCCCGGCCATCGCCGTTTCTGGTCAGTGAAGAGGTCTCCCCGGCGGCTCAGACGTCGGCGTGCCGCGCGCGCCCGAAGCAGTAGACGCCGAAGGCGATGAGGCCGAGGGCGACGAGGGCGAGCAGCACCGGGCCGCCGGGGGCGCCGAGCAGGTTGCGCAGGGCACCGTCGAGGCCGCGGGCCTCGCTCGGCTTGTGGCGCACGGCCGCCAGGACGAAGAGACCGCCGACGATGGCGAGGGCGACTCCCTTGGCGATGTAGCCGACCCGGCCGGCCTTGACGATCCACTTGCCGGGGTGCGTCTCGAGGTCCATGAGGAACTTCTTCTTCCAGCCCTTGTAGACGTGGTAGGCGCCGATGCCGACGACCACGAGGCCGACAGCCGCGACGAGCCACTGGCCGGCGGGCTGCTTCATGAGCGCGGCGGTGAAGTCGGTCGACTGGCTCTTGCTCGAGGACCTCCCCCCACTGGCGAAGCGGAACGCGGTCCACGACAGGGCCAGGTAGACGACGGCCTTGGCGGCCGCCTTGATCCGGTCGCTCGTCTCGAAGACGCCGGAGATGGCCTCGGTCACCTGCCACACCGCAAGCCCCAGCCAGGCGACGACGGCCACCCACAGGGTGATGTGGCCGAACGTGTTGTCGGCCATCGAGCCCAGCGCGCCGGACTGGTCGGCGCTCGCGCCCTTCGAGCCGAAGGCGAGCCGCAGGGCGATCGCCCCGATGAGGATGTGGAGCACGCCGTTGACGGCGTAGCCGATGCGCGCGGCCGTCTCGAGAACGGGATGGTCGCCCGCCCGCCGCGATGCGAGCCTGAGGTCAGTGGAGTCCATGCACGTGATCCTGTCGGTCAGAGGGTCCCCGATGGGCCACTCGGGAACATACCCGCGTGGGCAGTCTGACCGGCACTTCTCGCGCAGAGCCCTCCAGGCGGAGCCCTCACACGAGCCGCAGGTGGCGGCGCCGGCCGCGGTGACGAGCTGCCGTTCCGCTGCCGGCCGGGGCGACGAAGGGCTCCGGTGCCGGCTCCGGTGCGGGCCCCGGGCGGCGGAGGCGCGCGAGCTCGGCGGACCGCTGGAGGTCAGCCTCGCGCTGGGCGAGAAGGGCGCGAATGATGTGCGGGGAGAGCATGGTCGGGTCCTCGTGTTCTCGGAAGGTCGGTGTCGTGCTGACCCCGCCAGCCTCCGTCGCGGGCCCGCCCGCGCACATCGGGAGGACGGCGTATGCCGGGTTCCCGGCTACCTCAGATCCGTGGCCGCCACGTCCCCGCCCGAGGTCGACTCAGCCGAGGTCGAGGACGCGCTGGATCTCCGGCCAGCCCGTGCGCCGAGCTCCCGGTCGGCGGCCTCGGTGCCGCCGCGGGCCATCCGCTGCCCGCCGACCATCCGTGCCTCACCGGGCAGCAGCACGCGGTGCCCGGCCCGTGGGTGGGTCACGACCGTCGTCGGCAGCTCGAGGGCTCGGCGCCGGTCCTGCACCGCTCGGGCGGACGCCACCGAGGGCCACACCCTGTCGTCGCCACCGGCGACGAGGAGCACGTCCCCGAAGAAGCGCTCCACCGGGATGGTCGCCGCCGGCACCTGGTCGGCGTTGGTGCGAAGGCTCTGGGCGTAGACGCCGTCGAAGGCGGGTGGGTCACCCACCGGTGCGGCGTCGTCGTCGTAGGGCACGAAGGGCAGCGGCCGGCCGCCCCGCGACCATGACGAGTGCTGTGGGCGCAGTGCGCCGTCCGGGCCGGGGCCGAGGTTGGCCCACACGACGTGACTTGGCGAGAGCGCGACCACGGCATCCACCGCGGGGTCATCGACGGCATACGCGAGGAAGGCCTCGGCCGACTTGGAGGCGCCCAGGAGGACCACCCGGTCGCAACGCTCGGCGAGGGTGGTCACCGCCGGCGTGAAGGACTCGAGGGGGTGCTCCCAGATGCCGGCCGGCTGTCCGTCGCCACCGAACCAGCGGTAGGTCAGCGCGGCGGAGACCCCGGCGGAGGCGAGCAGGTGGGCGCGGTCGCGCTCGACGCGGCCACTCGAACCCGACAGCACGAGCACCCCCGTGCCGTTGCCGCCGTCGTCCGGCTCGACGAGGACACCGTCGTGGTCGACCGCCCGCTCGCGCACTGCCACCGGTCAGCCGCCCAGGCGCTCGAAGCCGGTCACCGTGAGGACGGCCGCGCCGACGTCGTCGCTGGCCGCGAGGTCGACGACCGCCGTGATGCCCCAGTCCTTGTACTCGTCCGGGTCGACGACGACCTGGCGCAGGCGCCACTCGCTCGGGGTCCGCTCCACCTGCAGCAGTGCGGGCGAGCGCGCACCCTGGTCGGTCGCGATGGCGTCGTGCTCGTCGTAGTAGGCGCCGAGCGCGTCGTTCCACGCCTGGGCGTCCATGAGGACCTTCTGCGGAGGGTCGGTCAGCTCCGCGACGCGGGACTCGAGGTCACCGAGAGCCTCCCACTCGTCGCGCGAGGCGAGCTCGACCCGGTGGAACATGGCGTTGCGGATCATCACGGTGAAGGCGCGCTCGTTGGCCGTGATCGGCCGGGCCGGCGGAGCGACGTCGGTCTGCGCGAGCACGGCGTCGCTGGGGTTGACGAGGTCCTCCCACTCGTCGAGCAGGCTCGAGTCGGTCTGGCGCACCAGCTCGCCGAGCCACTCGATGATGTCCTCGAGCTCCTCGGTGCGATGGCTCTCTGGGACCGTGCGGCGCAGGGCCCGGTACGCGTCGGTGAGGTAGCGCAGCACGAGCCCCTCCGACCGGGACAGGCCGTAGTAGGAGATGAACTCGTTGAAGGTCATGCCGCGCTCGTACATCTCCCGCACGACCGACTTCGGCGACAGCGCGTCCTGCGAGATCCACGGATGGGTCTGCCGGTAGGCCGCGAGCGTCACCTCGAGCAGGTCGGCGAGCGGCTTGGGCCAGGTGACCTCCTCCAGCCGCTCCATCCGCTCCTCGTACTCGATGCCGTCGAGCTTCATCGCCGCGACGGCCTCGCCGCGGGCCTTGGACTCCTGGGCCCACAGCACCTGGCGGGGGTCCTCGAGGATCGCCTCGATGACCGAGACGAGATCCTTTGCGTAGGAGTCGCCCTCCGGGTCGAGGGTGTCCATGACCGCGAGCGCGAACGGCGCGAGCGGCTGGTTGAGGGCGAAGTCGCGCTGCAGGTCGATGGTCAGCGCGTGGCGGCGACCCGACTCCTCGACGGACGACAGGCGCTCGACGACACCCGACGTGAGGAGCTCCTTCGCGAGCACGAGCGCGTGCCGTTGCAGGCGCCGCTGGTCCTTGGCCTCGTGGTGGTTGTCCGACAGCAGGCGCACGGCGTGCGCAACCGGGTTGCCCTCTCGTGCAAGGAGGTTGACGAGCATCGAGTGCGACACCCGCAGGCGCGGCTGGAGCGGCTCCGGCTCGGCGACGATCAGCCGCTCGAACGTCTCCTCGGACCAGTTGACGAAGCCATCGGGTGCCTTCTTGCGCTGGATCTTCTTCTGCTTCTTGGGGTCGTCGCCCGCCTTCTCGACGGCGCGGAGGTTCTCGACGACGTGGTCGGGTGCCTGGGCCACCACCCAGCCGCGGGCATCGAAGCCCGCACGACCCGCACGCCCCACGATCTGGTGGAACTCGCGTGCCTTGAGCAGCCGCTGCTTCGTGCCGTCGAACTTCGTCAGGCCCGTCAGCAGCACGGTGCGGATCGGGACGTTGATGCCGACGCCGAGGGTGTCGGTGCCGCAGATGACCTTGAGCAGACCGTCCTGGGCGAGCTGCTCGACGAGGCGGCGGTACTTGGGCAGCATCCCGGCGTGGTGCACGCCGATGCCGTGGCGCACGAGCCGCGACAGCGTGCGCCCGAAACCGGCGCCGAAGCGGAAGCTGCCGATCCGAGCGGCGATCGCCTCGCGTTCCTCGCGCGTCGTGATCTTGACGGCCATCAGGCTCTGTGCCCGCTCGAGCGCGGCCGCCTGCGTGAAGTGGACGACGTAGACCGGCGCGCGGTCCTTCTCGAGCAGCTCCTCGATCGTCTCGTGGAGGGGTGTGACGGCATACGAGAACTCGAGCGGGACGGGGCGCTCCGTGCCGGTGATGACGGCCGTGGAGCGGCCTGTGCGCCGCGTCAGGTCGTCGCGGAACATCGCGACGTCGCCCAGCGTGGCCGACATGAGGACGAACTGCGCCTGCGGCAGCTCGAGGATCGGCACCTGCCACGCCCAGCCGCGGTCCGGCTCGGAGTAGAAGTGGAACTCGTCCATGACCACGAGGCCGACGTCAGCCGAGCTGCCTTCTCGGAGTGCGAGGTTGGCGAGGATCTCGGCGGTGCAGCAGATGATCGGGGCGTCGGCGTTGACCGATGCGTCGCCGGTCACCATCCCGACGTTGTCGGCGCCGAACTGCTCGCACAGGGCGAAGAACTTCTCGGAGACCAGCGCCTTGATCGGCGCCGTGTAGAAGCTGACGCGGTCGTCCGCGAGGGCCGTGAGGTGCGCGGCCGTCGCGACGAGCGACTTCCCGGAGCCGGTGGGCGTCGACAGGATGAGGTTGCTGCCGCTCAGGATCTCGAGGAAGGCCTCCTCCTGGTGCGGGTAGAGGGACAGGCCGCGCTCGGTCGTCCACCCGGTGAAGACCTCGTAGAGGCCGTCGGGATCGGGGTCCCGCGGGATGCGCTCGGTGAGGTTCTTCGTCACCACGCGAGTATGCCGTCCGGCGCGGCCACCCGACGAACCCACAGGAACCGTCCGGCCGGCTCCGCGCGGACACCCAACGGGATCTCAGCCTCGGTCCCTAGCGTCGAGGACGACGAACGAGCACGCCGGGCGAGGAGGAGCCATGGAGCTGACCAGCGGCGGGCTGCTCGTCGTGCTGGGACTGCTCGCCCTCATCGCGTTCGGCCTGCTCGTCCTCGGCCTGCCTCGGACCGGCCGTCGTTGGGCCGGTGCCCTCGCTCGCGGCACCGAGGCGCTCGTGCTCACCGTCACCGTGCTCCTGTTCGCCGGAGCCGTGCTCAACGACCAGTACCTCTTCTACGTCAGCTGGGGCGACCTCTTCGGGTCCGGGGCCAGCGTGACCGCGTCGCACGCCGGCGGGACGGCACGCCAGGCCGTCGAGGCGCAGGCCAAGGGGCCCGGGCTCGGCAAGGTGCCGGCGCCTCGGGTGCTTCCGGCCCTGCCGGCCCCGGGCCAACGGATCCAGCGCTACACGATCACGGGACCTCGCAGCCACATCACGGCCGAGGTCCTCGTCCACCTCCCGTCGGGCTACGACGCGAGGGCGGCGACGAGGTACCCCGTGATCATGGCGCTGCACGGGATACCCGGTCATCCCGAGAGCTACGTCACGACCATCCACATCGACCAGACGCTCGACGCGCTCGTCGCCGCGCACCAGCTCGCCCCGTCAGTGGTCGTCATCCCCCAGATCAACAGTCCGACCGCGCTCGACACCGAGTGCGTGAACGCGCCGAGCGGGGCCGGTCCGCAGGACGAGACGTGGCTGGCCCACGACATCCCGACCTGGGTGGTCGACCACTTCGCCGTGCAGACGACCCGGACGTCGTGGGCCACGCTCGGGTACTCCTTCGGCGGCTGGTGCTCCGCGATGCTCGGCGTTCGCCACCCCGACGTCTTCGGAGGCTCGATCGTCCTCGAGGGGTACTTCCGTCCCGACTTCTCGCGTGCGTACGACCCCATCACCCCGGGCTCGTCGGCGGCCCGCGGCTACGACCTGGTGCGCGTCGTGCGGGCAGACCCACCGCCCATCGCGATGTACGTGATGGCGAGCCGCTCCGACTCGCTCGCCTACCCGACGACCGCAGAGGTCCTCCGCTACGCCCGCCCGCCGATGTCGGTGACCTCGGTCCTGCTCAAGACCGGCGGCCACCGGGTGTCGATCTTCCTGCCCTTCCTCCGGTCCTCCCTCGTCTGGCTCGGTCAGTCGCTCCCCGGCTTCCGTCCTGCCGGCTGACTGGCGCGGTCGGGGACGAGCAGCAGGACGACCGCGCCCACGAGCGCCCCGAGCACGGTCTCCAACAGCCGGTCGCGCAGCAGCGGGGCGATCGGTGAGGGATGGGCGAGCTGTCCCATCAGCAGGGCCAGTGGCGTGATGAAGAGCAGCGCGATCGCGTAGTTGCGGCCCACGAACAGCTCGGTGAGCACCTGCAGCACGACGATGAGCACGACGACCACAACGCCATGGGGGTGCCAGACGAGGACCGCCGCCGCCACCCCCAGACCGAGCAGCGTGCCGATGACCCGCTGGACGCCCCGCGTGAGCCGGGAGCGCAGGTCGGGCCCGGACAGGACGACCACGGCGGCGACCATGGCCCAGTAGGGGTGCTGCCAGTCGAGGGCGGTGGCGATGGCTCCGGCCAGCGACAGCGCCACGACGTATCGCAGCAGGTGCGCGACGGCGCCGCTCGGCGCGAGCGCGTCGCGGAAGCGCGGCGCCGGCAGCACCGGCGGCGACCACGAGCCTGGCTCGCGGAGCACGCCGACGTGCGCCACCAGGAGGGAGAAGAAGGCGCTGGCCCCGGCGACACCGACCGCGACCGGCATCGTCGACGGCGTGGCGGGCACCATGGCGCACACGGCGAACCCGAAGACGATGAAGAGCGGACCCGGCGGGTGCCAGCGGTACGCGTCCGAGGCCAGCGACCCGCCGGCCGCCAGCAGCGCCGCCACCGGCACGACCACCCACCGGGTGTCGGGGATCAGCGACGCGAGCACCCCGAGGGCCACCGCGAGGACGAGGAAGGCACCGGCAACCACCTGCATACCGGCTCGCTCGGGCCGGGAGTGGTGGCGCCCGTAGAGCGACGTGAAGGCACCGAACGCGGCATACGGCGTCCACGCGACGCGCCCGGCGAGGACGAGGACGAGCAGCGGCACGAGGACGGACACGCCCGCCCGCAGGGCCACCCGGTGCGCGCCCTGGTGGGGGCCGACCGTGAGCAGGCTGCGGGTCAGGTGGCCGGTGCGGCGAGGGCTGGCGGGGGAGTCGGCGCGACTGGGGCGGCGGGCACTGGTCACCCCTCCACGATCGCAGGTCGGGGCGGCGGTGCCGCAGGCCCCTCAGTGGGTATCTCCCCTCTGGCGGCCACCATCGGGACGTGCTTGCATGGAGCTGCCGCCCTACCCCGTCGAGGCCCAGCCGAGGAAGGTTCCGCCGTGGATGTGAAGAAGACGTTCCTGTCCTGGCCCGTCGTCAGACAGGTCAGCTCCGGTGACTTCCTCGGACGTGGTCCCGCCGTCACCTCCGCGCACACCCGTGGCCTGACGCCCCGCACCGCCACGGCGGACAAGGTCGTGCAGAGCGTCTGCCCCTACTGCGCCGTCGGCTGCGGGCAGCGGGTCTTCGTCAAGGACGGCCACGTCGTCCAGATCGAGGGCGACCCGGACTCGCCGGTGTCGCGCGGGCGGCTCTGCCCCAAGGGCTCCGCGAGCGAACAGCTCGTCAACAACCCCGGACGCCAGCGCAAGGCGCTCTACCGCCGCCCCGGTGGCACTGACTGGGAGCCGATCGAGCTCTCGAAGGCCGTCGAGATGGTGGCGCAGCGCTTCGTCGAGTCGCGGCGCCGCACCTGGCAGGACACCGACGAGCAGGGGCGGCCGCTGCGCCGCACCATGGGCATCGCGTCACTGGGCGGCGCGACGCTCGACAACGAGGAGAACTACCTCATCAAGAAGCTGTTCACCGCAGCCGGCGCCATCCAGATCGAGAACCAAGCCCGTATTTGACACTCCTCCACGGTCCCCAGTCTGGGGTCCTCGTTCGGGCGCGGTGGCGCGACCCAGTACCTGCAGGACCTGTCCAACTCGGACTGCATCGTCATCCAGGGCTCCAACATGGCCGAGTGCCATCCGGTGGGGTACCAGTGGGTGACGGAGGCACGCCTCAAGGGCGCCAAGGTCATCCACGTCGACCCGCGATTCACGCGCACGTCGGCGACCTCTGACAAGCACATCCCCATCCGTGCGGGCAGCGACGTCGTGCTGCTCGGTGCCCTCATCAAGTACATCCTCGACAACGAGCTGTACTTCAGGGAGTACGTCGTCGCCTACACCAACGCGGCGACGCTGATCAGCAAGGAGTTCAAGGACACCGAGGACCTCGACGGGCTCTTCTCCGGCTACGACGACGACAAGGGCAACTACTCGCAGGAGACGTGGGCCTACGCCAGCGCCGAGGGTGACGACGACTCGATGACGATCGGTGGTCCCGCTGCCGCGCACGAGCACGGCCAGTCCGCCTCCGCCCGTTCCGCCGGTGACGAGCACGGCTCCGGTGGCCCCGCCCTCGAGGACACCCGCGTGGCCCGCGACGAGACGCTCCAGGATCCGCGCACGGTCTTCCAGGTCCTCAAGCGGCACTACTCGCGCTACACGCCTGAGATGGTGGCCGAGACGTGCGGCATCAGCGTCGACGACTTCCACTACCTCGCGCGGTCGGTGACCGAGAACAGCGGCCGCGACCGCACGACTGCGTTCGTCTACGCGGTCGGCTGGACCCAGCACACGCTCGGGGCGCAGTTCATCCGCACGGCCGCGATCGTCCAGCTGCTGCTCGGCAACATGGGTCGGCCCGGCGGCGGCATCATGGCGCTGCGCGGTCACGCCAGCATCCAGGGGTCGACCGACATCCCAACCCTCTACAACATCCTGCCGGGCTACCTCGCGATGCCGGTCGTCGGTCTGCACGACACCTGGGACGACTACGTCACCACGATCGGCAGCAAGTCGCAGAAGGGCTTCTGGGCCAACGCCGACACGTATGCCGTGAGCCTGCTCAAGGCGTACTGGGGCAAGGCCGCGACCGCTGAGAACAACTGGTGCTTCGACTACCTGCCGAAGCTGACGGGCGCCCACGGGACCTACCAGACGACGATGGCGATGCTCGACGACAAGGTCGAGGGCTACTTCCTGCTCGGCCAGAACCCCGCCGTCGGGTCCGCCCACGGCCGGATGCAGCGGCAGGCCATGTCGCACCTCAAGTGGCTCGTCGTGCGTGACTTCAACATGATCGAGTCGGCCACCTTCTGGAAGGACGGGCCCGAGATCGCCTCCGGCGAGCTCAAGACCGAGGACATCGAGACCGAGGTCTTCTTCCTCCCGGCCGCAGCGCACACCGAGAAGAGCGGCTCCTTCACCCAGACCCAGCGGATGCTCCAGTGGCACCACAAGGCGGTCCCGCCGTCGGGTGACTGCCAGAGCGAGCTGCAGTTCTTCTACGAGCTGGGCAACCGCGTGCGCGAGCTGCTGGCCGACTCCACGGACGAGCGGGACCGCCCGCTGCTCGACCTCAACTGGGACTACCCCCTGGACGCGGACGGCGAGATCGACGCCGAGGGGGTCCTGGCCGAGATCAACGGCCGGCACCTCACCGGCGAGAAGGCCGGTCAGCCGCTCTCGGCCTACACCGAGATGAGGGCCGACGGCTCGACCGACGGCGGCTGCTGGATCTACACCGGCGTCTACGCCGACGGCGTCAACCACGCCGCCAACCGCACGCCGGGCCGCGAGCAGGACCTCACCGCCCTCGACTGGGGCTGGGCCTGGCCGGCCAACCGGCGCATCCTCTACAACCGCGCGTCCGCCGACCTCGACGGCAAGCCGTGGAGCGAGCGGAAGCGCTACATCTGGTGGGACGCCGAGCAGGGCAGGTGGACCGGCCACGACGTACCGGACTTCGTGCCCGACAAGGAGCCGAGCTACCGACCCGAGCCCGGCACCGGCGGTCCAGAGGGGCTGGCCGGAGACGACCCGTTCGTCATGCAGGCCGACGGCAAGGGCTGGCTCTTCGCGCCGAGGGGGATGCTCGACGGGCCGCTCCCCACGCACTACGAGCCGCAGGAGTCTCCGGTCGGCAACCCGCTCTACGGGCAGCAGTCCAACCCGGCGCGCAAGGTCTTCCCCCGCAAGGACAACCTGTGGGCTCCGTCCGCGGGTGCGCCGGGCTCCGACGTCTACCCGTACGTCTTCACGACCTACCGCCTCACGGAGCACCACACGGCCGGCGGGATGAGCCGGTGGCTGCCGTACCTGTCCGAGCTGCAACCCGAGTTCTTCTGCGAGGTCTCCCCGGAGCTCGCGCAGGAGCGGGGACTGGACAACGGCGGCTGGGCCACCATCGTCTCGGGCCGTGCAGCCATCGAGGCGCGCGTCATGGTGACCAAGCGGATGACCCCGCTCACCATCCGCGGACGCACCATCCACCAGGTCGGCCTGCCCTACCACTGGGGTGTCGGCCGGGATGCGGTGGTGAGCGGTGACGCGGCCAACGACCTGCTCGGCGTCGCGCTCGACCCCAACGTCCAGATCCAGGAGAGCAAGGCCGGTTCATGCGACATCGTTCCCGGACGTCGCCCCACCGGGGAGGCGCTGCTCCGGCTGGTCGCGGAGTACCAGTCGCGAGCCGGCAGCACCGTCATGACGAGCAACGAGTTGCGCACCGGACATCCGCACTCGACACCGGACACGAGAGGAGGATGAGCTGATGGGCTTCTGGCGCACCCAGCTCTCGGGACCCACCGACCCGGCAACGGATGCCGCGTGGGACCGACACGAGCCACGCAAGGGGTTCTTCACGGACACCTCCATCTGCATCGGCTGCAAGGCGTGCGAGGTGGCGTGCAAGGAGTGGAACGGCATCCCGGAGGACGGCCTCGACCTGCTCAACCAGTCCTACGACAACACCGGCGCCCTCGGTGCCAGCACGTGGCGGCACGTCGCCTTCGTGGAGCAATCGAGCGATCGCATCGAGAAAGCGCGGGAGTCGGGCCGTAAGCTCGTCTCCCTGGGTATGCCGTCGGTGCGCTCGGGCAACGAGGTTGCGCTCCCGGGCGGCGGAGGCGGCGGCACGGCCACCGCCACAAGCACCGCGCCCGGCGACGTGCGGTCCGGCGCGGCCGCGGGACCCGGTCCCACTGACACCGCGGTTCCCGACGTGCGCTGGCTGATGTCCTCCGACGTCTGCAAGCACTGTACCCACGCGGCGTGCCTCGACGTGTGCCCGACCGGCTCCCTCTTCCGCACCGAGTTCGGCAGCGTCGTGGTCCAGGACGACGTGTGCAACGGCTGCGGCTACTGCGTGGCGGCGTGCCCCTTCGGGGTCATCGAGCGCCGGCGCGGCGACGAGGGGCACGAGAAGACCGGTCAGTCGCACGGCATCAGCATCAAGGGCGCGCCCGGTGACGGCTCGCACAAGAACCCACCGTCGTACGCCGCGTCGAACGGCGAGGTCAAGAACGTCGGCATCGCCCAGAAATGCACCTTGTGCTACGACCGGCTGGGCGCCGGCCAGACCCCGGCGTGCGCCCAGGCGTGCCCGACCACCTCGATCAAGTTCGGCGACCTCGACGAGCTGCACGCCACTGCCCGGGCGCGAGTGGCCGAGCTGCACGAGCTCGGCTACCCCGAGGCCCGGCTCTACGGCGTCGACGACCGCGACGGCGTGGGCGGCACCGGCTCGACCTTCCTGCTCCTCGACGAGCCTGAGGTCTATGGCCTGCCGCCGGACCCCCGAGTCACCACGGCGGACCTGCCCGACATGTTCCGCAAGGCTGGCTATGCCGGTCTGGCGATGCTCGGCATGGCAGCTGCGGCGTTCGTGGGCAGGAGGCGCCCATGACGACCAACCCCTTCGACGCCGACCGGCCGCCGGAGCGCGAGCGCCGCCGCCACGACGGGGCCAAGGGCTCGGCCGGCCAGGACGGCGACCGTCCCCGCCGGCGCGACGAGTCGCTCATGGTCCCCGACATCACCTTCGACAGCTACTACGGGCGCCACATCGTCAAGCCGGCACCGTGGGAGAAGGAGGTGGCGACATACCTCTTCCTCGGTGGGGTCGCCGGTGGCTCCGCGCTGCTCGCTGCCGGTGGGGCGGCCCGTGGTTATCCGGCGCTGCGTCGGGCAGGCCGCGTTGCGGCGCTCGCCGCCGCCGCGCTGGGTGGCGGCGCCCTGGCGATGGACCTCGGCAAGCCCAGCCGCGCCCTCAACATGATGCGCACCGTCAAGCTGACCTCCCCGATGTCGGTCGGTTCGTGGATCCTCACCGCCTTCAGCGGCTTCTCGTCCATGGCCCTGGCGTCGGAGTTCGGCCCGCTGCTCATCGAACGCGGTTCCGGCGCAACCGGTCCCGGCACCGTCCTGACCCGGGTGTCGCGGCTCCTGGAGCTCGCGGACACTCCGGCGACGGCGGGGTCCGCGCTCTTCGGACCGCCGCTGGCGGCCTACACGGCGGTGCTGCTCGCCGACACTGCGACGCCGACGTGGCACGAGTCCTACCGCGAGCTGCCGTTCGTCTTCGTCAGCTCGGCCAACCTCGCCGCATCCGGGCTGGCCCTGCTCACCGTCCCCGCCCGCGAGAACGGCCCAGCCCGGCGACTGGCCGCCGTGAGCGCCGTCGTCGAGACGCTCGCCTTCGAACGCATGCAGCACAAGCTCGGTCCCCTCCTGTCGGAGCCGCTGCGCACCGGCAAGGCGGGCCGGCTGCTCAAGGCCAGCAAGATCCTCACCGTCGCGGGCGCCGTCGGCGCCCTGACGGTCGGCCGATCGAGGGTCGGCGCCGCCGTCAGTGGGCTCGCCCTGATGGCCGGGTCGGTGTGCACGCGCTTCGGGGTCTTCGAGGCGGGTATGGCATCAGCGATCGACCCGAAGTACACCGTGGAGCCGCAGCGCGAGCGTCTGGAACGTCGCCGGGCTGCAGGCGTGCTCGACGACTCCATCACGACCGCACGCTAGGAGCCCCACGAGATGCCGACCGGCGGCGCAACGGTGCGCCGTCGAGGAGAGGAGACGTCATGAGCAAGGCCGCCGTCGCACCGTCCGCCACCCACACCCAGGGCGGCAACCGCTGGCTCATCCTCGTCGCCGGGGTGCTCGTGCAGCTGGCCATCGGGGCCGTCTACGCGTGGAGCGTCTTCGCCAAGGCGCTGCAGAGCGACCAGGCCTTCGGCTGGTCGAAGTCCAAGGCCGCCGTGCCCTTCAGCGTCGTCATCGGGATGATCTTCATCGGCAGCTACGTCGGTGGCCGGATCCAGGACGCACGAGGTCCCCGCGTCGTGGCCATGACGGGCGGCGTCATCTATGCCGTCGGCGTCATCCTCGCGTCGTTCGCCCAGTCGCCCGACGCCTTCTGGCTGCTGGTGCTGGGCTACGGCGTCATCGGCGGGTTCGGCCTCGGCATGGTCTACATCGTGCCGATCGCCATGCTGCAGAAGTGGTTCCCCGACAAGCCGGGACTGATCACCGGTCTCGCCGTGGCAGGATTCGGCTTCGGCGCCGTCGTCACCGCACCCGTCGGACAGGCGCTCATCGACCAGACGCCGAGCGTGCCGACCAAGGCCTTCCTCTGGCTCGGCATCGGCTACCTCGTCATCCTGCTCGTCTGCACGTCCGTCTTCCGCAACCCGACCGTCCTGCCGGACCTCACCGCCGGCCCTGCCGACTCGGGAGGCGCGGCGGGCACGGCCGGCAGGGCAGACACGGCTGACGCGCACGGCGCGCGAGGCGGGGCCTCCACCGCCCCGGTGGACCGGGAGGACACCGCCGCTGCTCCGGCCGCAGGCGACTTCGAGCCGAGCGAGGCCCTGCACACGCGGCAGTGGTACCTGCTCACGGGGATCCTCACCATGAGCGTCATCGCGGGCATCTCGCTGATCGGCGTAGCCGCGGGGACGGCGAGCGACGTGGCCGGCTACTCGACCGCCGCCGCGGCCGCCCTCGTCGGCGTCCTGGGCCTCTTCAACGGCGCCGGCCGCATCTTCTGGGGCTGGCTGTCCGACCTCGTCGGCAAGATGCCGGCCTTCCTCGGGATCCTGGGCATCCAGGGCGTGTGCCTCCTGCTCATCCCGCACGTGTCCAACAAGGCGTTCTTCGCCGTCCTCGCAGCCCTCGTCTACCTCTGCTACGGCGGCGCCTTCGGCACGATGCCGTCGACGGCCGGGAAGTTCTTCGGCGTCAGGAACGTCGGCGCCATCTACGGCCTGATGCTCATCGGCTGGAGCATCGGCGGCGTCGTCGGACCGCTGCTCATCTCATCGCTGATCGGCAGCGAGAAGGCCTACACGCTGGGCTTCACCGTCATCGGCATCATCACCCTGGTCTCGCTCGTCATCCCGCTCGTGACGAAGCCGCCGCGGCACGAACGCGTCATGAGCCGTCGCTGACTCGGCGAGAACGCAGGTCTCCGGTCACTGGCGCACGTCGGCCGGTTCCTGCGTCGTCGGGAGCCCGGCCGCCAGCCACGCCTCGACGCCCCCGATGACGTCGGTGGCCAGGCTCAGCCCGATGCGCCGCAACGACTCGGCGGCGAACGAGCTGCTGTAGCCCTGGCGACAGATCACGATGACCCGCACGTCGGGCCCGCTCGCCTCGGGGATCCGCACCGGGCTGGTCGGGTCGAGCCGCCACTCCAGCACCGTGCGGTCGATGACGACCGCGCCCGGAAGATCTCCCTGCCGGGCCCGCTGCCGGTCCGTACGCGTGTCGACCAGCAGCGCCCCGGACGCCAGCTCCTCCCAGGCCTGCTCGGGCAGCAGCCGGCACAGCCGGTCTCGGGCCTGCTCGAGGACGTCGTCGACCGTGCTCATGGCGGGCACATACCCCGCTCATCGCACGATGAGGACCTTCTCGCCGCGCGGGACCAGCTCACCGATGACGGTGCCGCCGGGGATCTCGCCGGCGACGAGCAGTCCGCCGCTGGTCTGGGCGTCGGCGAGCAGGAGCAGCTCGTCGAGGTCGACGGAGGCGTCGAGGTGGGGCTGCACCCAGTCGAGGTTGCGCCGGCTGCCGCCGGGCACGAAGCCGTCGGCCAGCGAGGCACGCGCTCCCTCGAGGTAGGGGACGGCGGCGGCGTCGACGACGGCACTGACGCCGGAGGCGCGGGCCATCTTGTAGAGGTGACCGAGCAGGCCGAACCCGGTGACGTCGGTGGCGGCCCGCAGGCCGGCCGCCACGGCAGCCGCGCCGGCCTCCGCGTTGAGCGCGACCATCGAGGCGACCGCCTCCGGGAAGACCTCGCCGGTCGCCTTGTGGCGGTTGTTGAGGACCCCGACGCCGAGCGGCTTGGTGAGGCTGAGCGGCAGTCCCGCCTCGGCGGCGTCGTTGCGCAGCAACCGGTCGGGGTCGGCAACGCCGGTGACGGCCATGCCGTACTTCGGCTCCGGGTCGTCGATGCTGTGCCCGCCGGCGACGGGGCAGCCGGCGGCTCGGCCGACGTCGAGCCCACCGCGGAGCACCTCCGCCGCCAGCTCGGGCGGCAGCACGTCGCGCGGCCACCCCAGCAGGTTCACGGCCAGCACCGGGCGCCCGCCCATGGCATACACGTCGGAGAGGGCGTTGGCCGCGGCGATGCGGCCCCAGTCGTACGCGTCGTCGACGACGGGCGTGAAGAAGTCCGCGGTCGCGAGGATGGCGAGGCCGCCCTCGATGCGCACGGCTGCGGCGTCGTCGCCGTGGTCGAGCCCGACGATGAGGTCCGGATGGCTCTCGCCGGTGAGGCCGCGCACCATCTCCTCGAGCTCCCCGGGCGGGATCTTGCAGGCGCACCCGCCGCCGTGGGCGTACTGCGTGAGCCGGAGCGTGGGCTGCTGGGTCGCGACCATGGGACAACCCTAGGTCGGGGCCACGCGGCTGATGGGTACGGTGGCCCGTGGAGGTGTCTGGGCACCTGGTGGTCCCCCCGGTCTTCAAAACCGGTGAGGCCGAGCATCTCGGCCTGGCGGGTTCGATTCCCGTCCACCTCCGCCAGACCAGCAGGCGCGTCGAGGGCGAGGTGACGGCAGTGACCCCAGAGGTGGGGCAGACCGACCCGAGGCGCCGGATCCCGCGCACCGACGTCCTGCTTGCCGACCCGGCGCTCGTCGAGGCCAGCGCCCGGCACGGGCCGGCCGCCGTGCTGCGGGCGGTCAGGTCGGCCCAGGAGGAGGCCCGCGCGGGTCGCATCGCTCCCGAGGAGGTCGCCGCGGCGGCGCGGTCGGCGCTCCCGCTGTCCAGCACGATGCTGCGAACCCTGCTCAATGCCACCGGGGTGGTCGTGCACACCAACATCGGCCGGGCGCCCTTGTCCGACGCTGCCGTCGAGGCCGTCACCGCGGCCGCGGGCTACGTCGACGTCGAGTTCGACACCGGCACGGGCGCGCGGGCCCGGCGCGGCCGCGGCACGCTGGCCGCCCTGCGTGACGCCGTGCCCGCAGCCGGCGACGCCCTGGTCGTCAACAACGGCGCCGCTGCGCTCGTCCTCGCGACGACGGCTCTCGCGGCCGGACGCGACGTCATCGTCAGCCGGGGCGAGATGGTCGAGATCGGCGACGGCTTCAGGCTGCCCGACCTCATCGAGTCGACCGGCGCCCGGCTGCGTGAGGTCGGCACGACGAACCGCACCCGCGCCACCGACTACGCCGAGGCGGTCGGGCCCGACACCGGCTGCATCCTCAAGGTGCACCCGAGCAACTTCCGCGTCGAGGGCTTCACGGGCGCAGCATCCGTCGAGCAGCTCACCTCGCTCGGGGTCCCGCTCGTCGTCGACATCGGCAGCGGCCTGCTGGCGCCCGACCCGCTCCTGCCGGACGAGCCCGACGCGACCACGACGCTGCTCGCCGGCGCGACGGTCGTCACCGCCAGCGGCGACAAGCTGCTCGGCGGCCCGCAGGCCGGTCTGCTCCTCGGGGACGCGGCCACCGTGGAGCGCCTGCGCCGGCACCCGCTGGCCCGGGCGCTGCGGGTCGACAAGCTCACGCTCGCTGCCCTCGAGGCGACGCTCCGCGGCCCGGTGCCGCCGGTGACGGCCTACCTCCACGCCGACGCGACGGCGCTTCGGGCGCGGACCGAGCGGATGGCATACGCCCTCGGCTCGGCCGACCTGCCCGTCGACGTCGTGGACGTGGAGGGGCGCGTCGGCGGCGGCGGTGGGCCCGGCGTGCCGCTGCCCGGCTGCGCGCTCGCCCTCCCGGAAGGGTGCGCGGAGCTGTTGCGCACCGGCGAGCCGGGAGTGGTCGCGCGGGTCGAGCGGGGACGGTGCCTGGTGGACCTGCGCTGCGTGCCCGAGCCGTCCGACGGCGACGTCGAGCGCGCCGTCCGGGCCGCCCTCGCCGCCCTGGCCAGCGGGGGCTGAGGTGCGGGTCGTCGCCACGGCCGGGCACGTCGACCACGGCAAGTCGACGCTCGTGCGCGCCCTCACCGGCATCGAGCCGGACCGGTGGGAGGAGGAGCACCGGCGCGGGATGACCATCGACCTGGGGTATGCGTGGACGGCCCTCCCGTCCGGTGAGCAGATCGCGTTCGTCGACGTCCCGGGCCACGAGCGCTTCATCGGCAACATGCTCGCCGGGCTCGGCCCAGCCCCGGCGGTCGTGCTCGTCGTCGCCGCCGACGAGGGCTGGCGCCGGCAGTCCGAGGAGCACCTCGCAGCGGTCGACGCCCTCGGCCTCGACCGTGGACTGCTCGTCGTGACGCGCAGCGACCTCGCCGACCCGGCGCCCGCGCTCGCCGAGGCCCGCGGGCGGGTCTCCCGGTCGTCGCTGGCAGGGTGCGAAGCGCTCGCCGTGTCGGCGCACACCGGAGCGGGGCTCGACGAGCTCCGGTCGGCCCTCGACCGGCTCGTGGCAACCCTCCCCACTCCGCGCACGGGTGGCCGCGCGCGGCTCTGGGTGGACCGCTCGTTCACGATCCGTGGTGCGGGGACCGTCGTGACGGGCACCCTGGGCGAGGGGACCCTGCGGCCCGGCGACGAGCTGGCACTGCGTGGACCGGACGGGCGCGAGCGCCGCGCCACGGTGCGAGGGCTGCAGGCCCTCGAGCGGCCGCGCGACGAGGTGGCGGCGGTGGCACGCGTCGCGGTGAACCTGCGCGGAGTCGGCGCTGACGAGATCGGTCGTGGCACAGTCCTGCTCACGCCGGATGCCTGGCACGTCACGAGCACCCTCGACGTCGTCGAGGCGGCGTCGGCCGGCGTGGGGGAGTCCGGCGAGTGGGTTGGGTCCGGCGGCTCTGGTGGGCCCCGCGAGCTGCCGTCGCGACTGATGCTCCACGTCGGCACGCTCGCGGTCGAGGTGCACGCGCGACCCCTGGGAAGCACTCGCGGCGGCCGCCTCGCCGTGCGTCTCGCCCTGCCGGCCGAGCTGGCGCTCGCCGCGGGCGACCGCGTCATCCTGCGCGACCCCGGGTCCCGAGCCGTCACCGGCGCGATGGTCGTGGACGTCGACCCGCCCCGGCTCGAGCGGCGGGGTGCCGCGGCCCGACGAGCCGTCGAGGTCGGCTCGTTGACCGGCACGCCCGACCTCGTGCGGGAGGTCGCGCGCCGTGAGGCGCTGACCGTCCTGCAGGCGCGTCGCCTCGGCATCCCGGTCGAGGACGACGGCGACGTCGGGGACTCGCCGGCGGCAGGCGTCACGCGGCGGGGCCGCTGGCTCGTCGACGACGCAGCCTGGACGCGGTGGGGTCGGCGCTTGCGGGCGGCTGTCGCCGCGCGCGCCGAGGCCGAGCCGCTCGACCCGGCGCTCAGCCTCGAGGCCGCGCGGGCGGCCGCCGGCGTCCCCGACCGGGCGCTGGTGCCTGAGCTCGCCGCCGCGTGCGGGCTGGAGTCGCGGGACGGCAGGATCGCCCTTCCGGGTGCGGCGGCGACGCTGGCACCGGCCGTCGAGGCCGCGCTGCGCCTCATCGAGCAACGGCTCGGCGAGCGGCCCTTCGCCTCTCCCGAGCAGCGTGAGCTCGAGGCCGCCGGGCTCGGCCCCCGCGAGGTCGCTGCCGCGGTGCGCGCCGGCCGGCTGCTGCGGCTTCCCGACGACGTGCTGCTGCTGCCGTCCGCGCCAGCCCGGGCCATGCGCGTCCTGGCTGCCCTGCCGCAGCCCTTCACCACGAGCGACGCCCGCGTCGCCATGGACTCGACCCGGCGCACCGTCATCCCGCTGCTCGAGCACCTCGACGGGCGCGGCTGGACCCGGCGGCTGGACGGCTCGCACCGTGAGGTGCGGCGCTGACGCGGGACGGGACCACTGGCCCCGAGCTTAAACGTCCCGGTCGACGGGAACTGACGGCCCGACCTCGATGCCGGCACGGTCCTCAACGACACGCGCGCGAAGGTCTTCGGGGACGAGCGCCCACCCGGCCTGGAGGCGCTCGTCGAGCACGGGACACCCCGGACCGTCCGCGTCAAGGCCGGTGAGGGGGCCTCGCTCCTGATCGTCGGCAGCCGGGGTCACGGCGGCTTCGCCGGGTTGCTGCTCGGGTCGGTCAGCTCCGCGTGCTCCGAGCACGCACACTGCCCCGTGCTGGTGTTCCACGACCGCCACTGACGTACCTGACGTCCCGCTGGCCGGCGCGCCGGACGGCATACGCCAGTCCGTGCAGTCCGGCGGCTCTTGCCGTGTCGGTGGGGGATGGCAGGCTGGGCCCGATGGCGAAGGGCAAGCGGGCTGACGTGCTCGACCGTTTCTCTCCGGCGACCGCCGCGTGGTTCCGGAGCAGCTTCAACGCGCCCACCACCGCCCAGGCGGGGGCGTGGGACGCGATCAGCTCGGGTCACCACACCGTCGTCGTGGCGCCGACCGGGTCGGGCAAGACGCTGTCGGCGTTCCTGTGGGCCATCGACCGGATGGCGAGCCAGCCCGTGCCCGAGGAGCGCCTCGAGCGCTGCCGCGTCCTCTACGTCTCGCCGATGAAGGCGCTCGCGGTCGACGTCGAGCGCAACCTGCGCGCGCCCCTTGTGGGCATCGGCCACGCCGCCGCCCGGCTCGAGCTGGCGCCGCCGGACATCAGCGTGAGCGTCCGGTCGGGCGACACCCCGGCCAACGAGCGCCGGGCGTTCGCGCGCACGCCCACCGACATCCTCATCACCACCCCCGAGTCGCTCTTCCTCATGCTCACCTCGTCGGTGCGCGAGGCGCTCAAGGGCGTCGAGACGGTCATCGTCGACGAGGTCCACGCCGTCGCGGGCACCAAGCGGGGGGCGCACCTCGCGCTCACGCTCGAGCGCCTCGACGCCCTGCTGCCCCGTCCCGCCCAGCGGGTCGGGCTCTCGGCCACGGTCCGCCCCGTCGAGGAGGTTGCCCGTTACCTCGCCGGTGGCCGTCCGGTCGAGATCGTCCAGCCCGCGTCGACCAAGCAGTGGGAGCTCGACGTCGTCGTGCCCGTCCCCGACATGGGAGAGCTGTCCGGCGCTCCCGCCGAGATCTCGCCGGGGGTGCCCGACCTCTCGGGTCCGGCCGCCGGCAACGCGCCGCAGGCGAGCATCTGGCCGCACGTCGAGGAGCGCATCGTCGACCTCATCGCCGACCACCGCTCGACGCTCGTGTTCGCCAACTCCCGCCGCCTCGCCGAGCGGCTCACATCGCGACTCAACGAGATCTGGGAGGAGCGCCTCGCCGAGCAGGAGGGACTGCCCGTGCCCAGCCTCGCCGCGCTCTCGACGAAGCCGCCGGCCCAGGTCATGGCCCAGGCCGGAGTCTCGCAGGGCGCTCCGGCCGTGCTGGCCCGCGCCCACCACGGCTCCGTCAGCAAGGAGCACCGCGCCTCCATCGAGGAGGACCTCAAGGCCGGGCGCCTGCCGGCCGTGGTCGCCACGAGCAGCCTCGAGCTCGGCATCGACATGGGCGCGGTCGACCTCGTCATCCAGGTCGAGAGCCCGCCGTCGGTGGCGAGCGGCCTCCAGCGTGTCGGCCGTGCCGGCCACCAGGTGGGCGCCGTCAGCAAGGGCGTGCTGTTCCCCAAGTTCCGGGGGGATCTCGTGCAGACCGCCGTCGTCGTCGAGCGCATGCGGGCGGGCGCCATCGAGTCGCTGCGCGTCCCGGCCAACCCCGTCGACGTGCTCGCCCAGCAGGTTGTCGCGATGTGCGCCATGGATGACTGGAGCGTCGCCGACGTCGAGGCGCTCGTGCACCGGTCGGCGAGCTTCGCCTCGCTGCCGCGCTCGGTGCTCGAGGCGACCCTCGACATGCTCGCCGGCCGCTACCCGTCCGACGAGTTCGCCGAGCTGCGCCCGCGCATTGTCTGGGACCGCGTCACCGACACGCTCTCCGGCCGCCGCGGCGCCCAGCGCCTTGCCGTGACGAGCGGCGGCACCATCCCCGACCGGGGGTTGTATGCCGTGTTCCTCGCCTCCGGGGAGGGGCCCGGTCGCAGGGTCGGCGAGCTCGACGAGGAGATGGTCTACGAGTCGCGCGTCGGTGACGTCTTCACCCTCGGCACGTCGACGTGGCGCATCGAGGACATCACCCACGACCGTGTCCTGGTGACGCCGGCGCCGGGGCAGGCAGGCAAGCTGCCGTTCTGGAAGGGCGACCAGCAGGGCCGCCCGGCCGAACTGGGCCGGGCCCTGGGCGGTTTCGTCCGCGAGATCGTCGGCCTCAGCCCGGAGCGGGCCCGTGCCCGCGTGACCGCCGCGGGACTCGACGAGTGGGCGGCCGACAACCTCATCGGCTACCTCACCGAGCAGAAGGAGGCGACGCGGCACGTCCCCGACGACCGCACCATCGTCGTCGAGCGCTTCCGCGACGAGATCGGTGACTGGCGCGTCGCGGTCCTCTCGCCCTTCGGCGGCCAGGTGCACGCGCCGTGGGCGCTCTGCGTCGCGGCCCGGATGCGTGAGCGCTTCGGCATCGACGTGCAGGCCATGCACGGCGACGACGGCATCGTCTTCCGGCTGCCCGACCTCGAGTTCGAGGACGGCGCGGCGATCGGGCAGCAGCTCGTCGAGCTCGTCACCCTCGAGCCGGAGGAGGTGAGTGAGCTCGTCACGCAGGAGATCGGCGGATCCGCTTTGTTCGCAGCGCGATTCCGCGAGTGCGCGGCACGAGCCCTGCTCCTGCCGCGCCGCCGCCCCGACCGCCGCCAGCCGCTGTGGCAGCAGCGCCAGCGTGCCGCGCAGCTGCTCGAGGTCGCCAGCCAGTACCCCAGCTTCCCGATCGTCCTCGAGGCGGTGCGCGAGTGCGTCCAGGACGTCTTCGACGTGCCGGGCCTCGTCGAGCTGATGGGCGACATCCGCTCGCGCGCGGTCAAGGTCATCGACATCGAGTCCAACCAGCCGAGCCCCTTCGCCAAGTCGCTCGTCTTCGGCTACGTCGCGCAGTACCTCTACGAGGGCGACTCCCCGCTCGCGGAGCGCCGAGCCGCCGCGCTCGCGCTGGACCCGTCGCTGCTGTCCGAGCTGCTCGGCCAGGGCGAGGCCCTCGCGCTGCGCGACCTGCTCGACCCCGAGGCCGTCGCCCGCACCGAGGCCGAGCTGCAGCGGCTGACGCCCGAGCGAGGTGCACGGGACGCCGAGGACGTCGCCGACCTGCTCCGCGTGCTCGGCCCGCTCTCGGTGCGTGACGTCGTCGCCCGGGCGGCCGAGGGCTTCGAGCCGGCCGCCGTCGAGTCGGCTCTCACGGAGCTCGAGGCGGCCCGCCGGGTTCTCGCCGTGCGCGTCGGCGGAGAGGACCGCTGGGCCGCCATCGAGGACGCCGCCCGCCTGCGCGACGCCCTCGGCACCGCGCTGCCGGTCGGGGTGCCCCAGGTGTTCCTCGAGCCGGTGCCCGACCCGCTCGCCGACCTCGTCGCGCGGTTCGCCCGCACCCACGGCCCCTTCGCGGTCCAGACCGTGGCGGCGTGGTGGGGTGTCGGGCCTGCCGTCGTCCACGACGCCTTGCGCCGGCTCGTCTCGGCCGGCCGGGTCGTCGAGGGCGAGCTCCTCCCCGCCGAGAACGGCGGTGGCCACGGCCCCGAGTTCTGCGACGCCGAGGTGCTCCGGCTGCTCCGTCGCCGGTCCCTCGCCGTGCTGCGCCACGAGGTCGAGCCCGTCGCCCAGCCCGACCTCGCCCGCTTCCTGCCCCAGTGGCAGGGTGTCGGCGGGGGGCTGCGGGGACGAGAGGGCCTGCTCCGCGCCGTGGAGCAGCTGACCGGCGCGGTCCTGCCGGCGAGCGCCCTCGAGTCGCTCGTCCTGCCGGCTCGCGTCGCCGACTACCGCCCGGCCCTGCTCGACGAGGTGATGAGCTCCGGCGAGGTCGTCTGGCGCGGGCACGGCTCGCTCCCCGGCGACGACGGCTGGGTCAGCCTGCACCTGGCCGACGCCGCGCACCTCACCCTGACCCCGCCAGAGGTCGTGGAGCTCACCGACGACGAGCGCGCCGTCCTCGACGCTCTCGAGGGTGGCGGCGCGTACTTCTTCCGAGCCCTCTCGAGGCGCGTCGGCCTCGGCGACACCGAGCTGGGCGACGCGCTGTGGTCGCTGCTCTGGTCGGGCCGCGTCACCAACGACACCATCGCGCCGCTGCGCGCGCTCCTCGCCGGCGGCCGCACCGCCCACAAGCGCACCTCGTCCGGCCCCCGGTCGACCAGGTATGCCGGCCGGCGCGGTTCGCTGGGTCGCTTCGGTTCGCTGCGCGGTCCCCTCGCCGGCACGAGCTCGGCGCAGGTCGAGGCGGCGGAGGACGCCGCGGCGACCAAGGCGCTCGCCGCGAGTCGGGCGGTCGGGTCCGGGCCCTCGACCGGTGTCGGTCGCTGGACGGCGCTGCCTCCCGCGGAGACCGACCCCACCGTGCGCGCCGTCACCAACGCCGAGCTGCTCCTCGACCGCTACGGCGTGCTGACCCGAGGCTCGGTCGTCACCGAGGACGTCCCCGGAGGCTTCGCGGCCGTGTACCGGGTCCTCGCCGCCGCCGAGGAGGCCGGGAAGGTGCGGCGCGGCTACTTCGTCGAGGGCCTCGGCGCCTCGCAGTTCGCCTCGACGGGCGCGGTCGACCGGCTCCGCTCGATGTCGAGACTGCCCGGCGGCGCCGACGACCCCGGTGCCGGCGGGCGCCGGGTGGACCCGGCGGACGGCGACGAGTGGCTCGGGGCCTCGCCCGCCGCGGCTCCCGGGCGCGGCGGCCAGCGGGCTCGCGAGCGCACCGGACCGCCGGCGCTGGTTCTCGCGGCGAGCGACCCCGCCAACCCGTACGGCGCAGCGATCGGCTGGCCGGAGCGCGGGCTGACCGACGCTGCCGAGGAGCCCGACGCCGACGAGACCGCGGCCAGGACCCGGTCCCGCCGCAAGGGCCACCAGCCGGGACGCAAGGCCGGCGCCCTCGTCGTCCTCGTCGACGGCGAGCTCGTGCTCTACGTCGAGCGCGGGGGCAAGACGATGCTGTGCTGGTCCGACGACCCCGAGCACCTCCAGGCTGCGGCCGACGCCCTGGCCCTTGCCGTTCGCGAGGGTGCACTCGGCAGACTGACCGTCGAGAAGGCCGACGGCGCCTCGGTGCTCGGCTCCGACCACCCACTCGTCCAGGCGCTCTCGCACGCCGGCTTCCACATGACCCCGCGAGGCCTCCGCTTGCGTCGCTGAGCTGCGCTCGACCGTGGCTCGTCCGCGGTCAAGAGTGCGAGAAATGTTGACAAACAAGGGAATCCTCACCGGCTCCCGTGCACTCGGCTCACAGGGAATTCCCAATCACCGCTCTGGCGCCACCCGCTGGTGCCACGCTGGTCGAGGGGAGCGCCAGGACTCGTTGGCCGGGGCGGTGGCCATGAGCCATCGGTCGTTGCAAAGGGACGGGTGGGGACCGTGAGCGGACGTGACGATGAGGTGCGGGGCCGGCCACTGAGCCGGCGGGCCTTCATCCGGGCAGCGGGGGTGGCGGGTGCCGGATTCGTGCTCTACACCTACGCGCCGGGTGGGACGAGTCGGGCGGTGGCCGCCATCCCGGGCGGCACGCTGGACCCTGCGGGGGTGCCGAAGTTCGTCACGCCACTGCTCATCCCACCGGCGATGCCTCGCGCCGGCACGGTGACTCTCAGGGGTGGCCAGAACGCGGACTACTACGAGATCTCGGTGAAGCAGTTCCGCCAGCAGATGCTTCCCGCAGGACTGCCGGCGACCATGGTGTGGGGCTACGGGCCGCTTAGCTCGGCGAGCAAGAGGGGCCTGTTGCTCCACCACGCTCCCTCACTCACGATCGAGGCGAGGTGGCGGCGGCCGGTCCGCATCAAGTGGGTCAACGGTCTCGTGGACGACCACGGCAACTACCTGCCGCACCTGCTGCCGGTCGACCCGACGCTGCACTGGGCCAACCCGCCCGGCGGCACCACGGACCGCGACATGCGGCCGACCTTCGCGGCCACTCCCGGGCGGTACGAGGGACCGGTGCCCATGGTCGTGCACGTGCACGGCGCCGTGGGCGTCGGCGACGAGAGCGACGGCTACCCCCAGGCGTGGTACCTCCCGGCCGCCAGGAACATCCCCGGCGGCTACGCCACGACGGGTACCTGGCACTCCTTCTTCAAGCGCAAGGCCGCCAACGGGTTCGGCGCGAGCTGGAGGCAGGGATACGCCGTCTTCCAGTACCCGGTGAACCAGCGGGAGTCGACCCTCTGGTACCACGACCACACTCTCGGCATGACGCGCGTCAACGTGTATGCCGGACCAGCCGGCTTCTTCCTCGTCAGAGGGGGACCTGAGGGCGAGCGGGCGATCCGTGACCGCCGGACCCGCCGCACTGCGGTGCTGCCTGGGCCGGCGCCCAGAGAGAGAGACCGGTTCCCGTCCCGCAAGACGTACTACGAGATCCCCCTCGCGATCCAGGACCGTGCCTTCAACGCGGACGGCTCGCTCTTCTATCCCGACAGCCGCGAGTTCTTCGACGCTGCCACGGCGCACAAGCCGGGCTACATCCCTGACTCCGACCTCTCCCCGATCTGGAACCCCGAGTTCTTCGGCAACACGCTCATCGTCAACGGCAACACGTGGCCCTTCCAGCAGGTCGAGCAGCGGCGGTACCGCCTGCGGGTCCTCAACGGCTGCCAGGCCCGGTTCCTCATCCTGGACTTCGGGCGGATCCCCGGCGTCGCGGCCTGGGCCATCGGCAACGAGGGTGGCTTCCTGGCCACCCCCGTGGACCTCACTGGCGACAACCAGAACCGGCTGCTGATGTCGCCGGCGGAGCGGGCCGACCTCATCGTGGACTTCACCGACGTCCCGGTGGGCAGGTACGTCCTTCGCAACGTGGGGCCGGACGAGCCCTTCGGTGGCGGTGCGCCGGACGACGACTTCGACTCTGCAGACCCTGCCACGACCGGGCAGGTGCTGCAGTTCCGGGTGGTCCCGGCGGTCGCTCCCGATCCGAGCACCCCTGCGCAGTTCCTCGTCATGCCGCCTGTTCCTCCACTTCCCACCGCCACGCGCACCCGACGGCTCGCCCTCGTCGAGATCGCCTCCAGTGTCTGGGATGGGCCCGCGCAGGCGATGCTCGGCGACCTGGACGCCGACGACCTGCCGGTCGGGATGATGTGGGAGGAGGGCGTGACCGAGAATCCCGGTGTCGGCGACACGGAGGTCTGGGAGATCCACAACTTCACCGCAGACGCCCACCCCATTCACGTCCACGAGACGACGTTCGAGGTCCTCAACCGCCAGGGGCTGGTCGTCAACGCCGAGGGAGAGGCCGAGCCTCCGGCTCGGCTCGTCGGCCCTCCTCGTCCGCGAGAGCCCTGGGAGAGCGG
The DNA here is from genome assembly GCF_058790095.1 of Terrabacter sp. FW104-15G4B. Lineage (NCBI taxonomy): Bacteria > Bacillati > Actinomycetota > Actinomycetes > Micrococcales > Intrasporangiaceae > Terrabacter > Terrabacter sp. FW104-15G4B. Next base: position 100,932 of record NZ_JBYTCI010000006.1, read on the forward strand.
CTTCAAGGAGACGGTCACCGCCTATCCCGGCGAGGTGACCCGGATTCGCGCGAGGTTCAGCCGGGCCGGCCAGTTCGTCTGGCACTGCCACATCCTCGAGCACGAGGACAACGAGATGATGCGGCCCTACCGGATCGGGCCGGCGCAGCCTGGTCAGCCATCACCCTGACCAGGCGCTGACGAGGGCCGGCACCGAGGTCGGACGGGGCGGACCGACTCAGGCCGTCTCACCGGAAGGGATCGTCATCGGCCATCGTCACGGCGCTCGGCGCCGTCGGCCGCCACTCGAGGGAGGGAAGCGTGCCGAGGTGGACCCGCAAGTCCGGCCGGGCGGCATACCACCCGATGAGCGCGGTGAGCGCCGGGCCGCTGACCGAGAGGTACGCGACGGGCACCGCGACCCTCCCGGGAGCCGGCCGGTCCGTGACGTCGAGCGGGATGTCCACGGGGAAGGTGCGCGTTCCGGCGAGCTCCTCGGCTCCATGCAGGCCGTGCGCAAGGTCGTCGGGCTCCCCAGTGACGGCCTCCCAGGGAACGCTTGTCGAGCGCACGCCCCAGCGCAGCTCGATGGCCGTCGGCGTCAGGTAGACGCCACCCGGGGACACCCGGCCCAGCACGAAGGGCAGCAGCCGTGAGCCGGCCGCGAACGCAAGCAGGCCGACGAGCGCGGCGACCCACGCCACCCCGGCCGTTAGCACGACCATGAAGACGCACCAGGCGGTGATGAGGACCGCGTTCGTCAGCGGTGTCGCGAGGGCAGCCCGCGAACGCGGGACGGCCGTCGAGACAGCACCGGAGGGCGCGGGGGAGAGCACGAGCCGGCCGGGTCGCCGGCCGCTCCACCACCAACGCGAAACCGCCTCGACCAGCCACATCACCGCTCCCGCCGTGACGAGCGCGAAGCCACCGACGCCTAGCGACCGCAGCCACAGGGGCTCGTTGCGAGTCACCAGCAGGAGGGCCACCTGCACTGTGGCCGAGATCGCCACGAGGGCGAGATCGACGAGGATGAGCGCGACGTACGTGCCGGCACGTTCACGGTCGAGCAGCCGCCGGATGAACGCCGGGCCGTTGCGGGCGCCCCAGGCCCCGGCTGAGGCGTAGGGGCCGATCACGGGACATCGGAGTCGGTGACGGGCACGTCGCGATGCTATTGCGACCACCACGCGTGCGCCGCCCCTGAATAGGCTGGACGGACGCGCAACCGCGCACGAGGACGACCAGTCAGCAGGAGGTGCCGTGCCCGAGGGAGACACAGTCTGGCGCACGGCCACCCGGCTCCACGAGGCGCTCGCGGGGCGCGAGATCGTCGAGTCGGACCTGCGCTGGCCCGAGATCTCCACCGCCGACCTCACGGGCCGTACGACGCTCGAGGTGGTCAGCCGCGGCAAGCACGTGATGCACCGGGTGGAGGGCGGCCTCACCCTGCACTCGCACCTGCGGATGGAGGGTCAGTGGCGCATCGAGGCCACGCCCGGGCTCGCCGGCCGGTGGCGGCGCAACCCTCAGCTGCGGGCCCTCGTCGCCGCACCGGACTGGACGGCCCTCGGGCTGCGGCTCGGGATGCTCGACCTCGTGCCGACGGCCCACGAGGCGGACGTCGTGGGACACCTCGGCCCCGACGTCCTCGGGCCCGACTGGGATGCCGCCCGCGCCGCGGACAACGTGATGGGCAGCCCCGTGCCGGTGGGACAGGCGCTGCTCGACCAGCGCAACCTTGCCGGGGTCGGCACGATGTGGTGCGCGGAGACGCTCTTCCTCGAGCGCGTGCCGCCCTGGGCTACCGGCGAGACGCTCGGGCGTGGGACCGTCGAGCGCATCGTGGCCAGGGCCCACCGGCTGATCGACAACGGTCGCCGTCATGCGGTGCAGTCGAGCACCGGCAGCTACCGCAACGACGAGACGCACTACGTGCACGCGCGCAGCGGCCGGCCGTGCCGACGCTGCGGCACCACGGTCCGGGTCGCGATGATCGGTGAACCGACCCGCGAGCGCACGATGTTCTACTGCCCGGGCTGCCAGGGCGGCCTGGGACCGACCGACGACGGGCGACCCCAGTCGCCGCTGGGTTCCGACCGGGGCGCCGCCCGTTCACGCCGCTCCTACTGAAAGCGCCACCGCACGGCACGCTGCAGTCCTACCGTGGTGGCGTCCACCCCTCCCGGAAGGAGCACGATCATGGCGACCCGCCTCAACCCGTACATCGGTTTCAAGGACGACGCCAGAGCGGCGATGGAGTTCTACCAGAAGGTCTTCGGGGGCGAGCTGAACGTGTCGACCTTCGCCGACTTCGGCAACAGCGGTCCTGACGCCGACAAGGTGATGCACGCCCAGCTGGAGACGCCCAGCGGCTACACGATCATGGCCTCGGACAACCCCGAGGGCAGGCCCTACGAGTCAGGTTCCAACATCACGGTGAGCCTCAGTGGCGACGACAACGGTGAGCTGCACCGCTACTGGGAAGGGCTCTGCGATGGTGGCACGGTGACCATGCCCCTCGAGAAGCAGGTGTGGGGCGACGAGTTCGGCATGGTGACCGACCGCTTCGGCACGGCCTGGCTACTGAACATCGCCGGTGAGAGGTCAGGAGAACCCGCGCCCGCCTGACGCTCCGCCGAAGTGCTCGTCGAGCCGGCGAGCGAGCTCGTCGGCGTCGATGAGGCTCGAGTGCGTCCCCGCCGTGCCGCACGCCCAGGCGCCTGCCACCGTGCCGGCGCGGGCGGCGGCGCGCGCGTCCCCGCCCGACAGCCAGGCGTGCAGGAACGCCGAGACGTAGGCGTCTCCGGCGCCGTTGGAGTCGACGGCGGTCCGGCCCGTGAGGTCCACCGCCGGCTCGGCGAACGAGCCACCGTCGCGGACCGTCACGCGGCTGCCGCTGGCACCGTCCATGACCACGACGAGGCGTGCGCGCCCTCGGTCGAGCACGTCGGCGACGACGTCGTCCTCGACCCCCTGCAGGCGCGAGCCGGAGACGAAGACGAGGTCGGCGGCATACGCGAACGGCTGGTGGTGCGGGTTGCGCCCGTCCCAGTCGTGCAGGTCGGTCGACGTGGTCAGCCCGGCGGCCGTGGCGTCCTCGAGCGCCCCGACCGTCCACGGCATGATGGAGGCGTGCACGTGCCGGGTCAGGGCCAGCGGTCGGCGCCAGAGGGCCGGGTCGGGCGCGAGGTCGTAGGGATGGCGTGGGTCGTAGAGCGACATCCTCCGACCGGTCGGGTCGACGAGGTTGACCGCCCGACGGGTGCCGCTCGGGTGGACGACGTGCTCGAAGCGCAGGGCCTCGGCGGCGAAGCGGGACAGCAGCATCCGCCCCTCGTGGTCGTCGCCGATGACGTCGACGAAGCACGTGGCCAGGCCGAGGCGGTGGCAGCCGAGCGCCACCCCGCTGCCCGTGTGCCCCACGACCGTGTCGATGGGCGGTACGACGTGGGAGTCGGCGAGCGGGACGGGCAGGGAGTCGACGCGCACGATGGTGTCGACGCCGGCGCCGCCGACGACGAGGACGTCAGTCATCACGGCCACATTGTGCACGGCCGACCGTGGTCACGGCCGCGTGACACTGAGCAGCCCGAGGCACATCTCGTCGGTGGTGCCCTCGCCCCAGACCACGTAGCGCTCGGGAAGGCCCTGCAGGTCAGGCAGCTTGTCGCGCCAGGCCTGGTCGTGCGTGCAGCTGACTCGGATGGAGTCACCGGGCTCGATTGTCGTCGCCGGGATCGGCACGGCTCCCTGGTTGTCGAAGTCCCACGTCTTGATGTCGAGGAGCGTGCGCGCCCGAGGGGTGTCCGGGTTCAGGTCGATGCGCAGCGAGGACCCGAGCAGGTGCATGTGTCCGGCGACGGCGCGGATGGTCGCGGCCTGCTCGATCTTGCGGGTGCAGGACTGGGTCGGGCCGGGAGTCGGGATGATGGTGCCCTGGCAGACGAGCAGCAGGCCGTTGACGATGGGTGCCGACATGGCGCCGAAGCGCTTCGCGACGTCGGCCACGGCCGCGCTCCGGTCGCAGAGCGGGCCGGACTTGCCCGAGCGGCAAGGGAGCTCGACCGGGGCGGGGTAGAGCATGGTCTCCAGCGCCTTGAGCTTCGTGGAGGCCGAGAGGCGCAGCTTCACCGAGGTCCGGTCCGGGGTGACGCCGTGGCGCAGGTTGTAGTGGACCTGCATGACGAGCAGCGAGCCGCGCTCCATCGGGATGCCCACGTCAGCCGGTAGGACGTTCTCCCGGCCACCCGGGGCCCACGCCCCGACCCACGGTGCGTCATCGAGGCTGCCGCCGCGCGAGCCGAGGCCCGCGCCGCCGAAGCACGTCCAGCCCGTGCCGCCCGACTCGGCATCACGGGCCCTTGCCGCCGCTGCCCCGGAGGGTGGCACCCGGAAGAGGATGACGTGGTGCACCTCCTGCGGCTGCCCGGGCGCGATGTCGAAGCCGGTGACGAACTCGTCGCGCATGAGCTTCGGGTCCAGGACGAAGCAGCGGTAGTCGTCCGTGCCGATGGTCGGCGCCTTCGGCGTGTAGGAGACCGGGGGCGTCACCGTGCCCACGGTCTCCCCGGCGCGCAGCGCCGCCGGGGCGACGGGGGCGACCGGCTTCGCGGTCGCATGGCCGGATGTCTCCGTCGTGCCGCCCGTGCCCGGACCCGTGGAGGTGATCGGGCCGGTGTGGCCCGCCGCGTGGCCCTGGAGATGGGCCTGCGCCGCCGGGTTCGGCGTGCCGCACCCCGCCGCGAGCAGCGCGAGCGCCGCCAGTGCTGCAGCCATGGCGGGCAGGCCGCGTCGAGTCCTCATGCCGTCAGTCTAGGAATGCAGCCGGACCAGGGAGCCCTTGTCGAGGCTTCCGGCGGCCGTGAGGGCCGAGATGTGACCCGCGAAGCGGTCAGGCGAGCTCGTTCGCGCGGCTCACCGGGATGCGACGCGCGTCCGGGGCGCTGAGGCGCTCGGCGTTGGCCTCCGAGTCGGCGAGCTCCTTCTGGGAGTCGAGCTCCGCCTGCACTCGGGCGAGGTAGCCCGACACCTCCGCCTCCACCCGTTCGGCGTCCCAGCCGAGCACGGGCGCAACGACCTCGGCGACGGCGCGGGCGCTGTCGACGCCACGGCTCGGCGTCTCGATGGAGATGCGGGTGCGCCGCGCCAGGACGTCGTCGAGGTGCAGCGCGCCCTCGTGCGTGGCGGCATACAACGCCTCGACGGTGAGGTACTCCTCGGCGCCCGGCAACGGCTCGTAGAGGGAGCGGTCGGCCTCGGCGAGGGCGAAGAGCTCGTGGACGAGCGATCCGTAGCGCTCGAGCAGATGGGTGATGCGCCACACCGGCAGGCCCTGGTGGCGGGCCAGCCGGTCGATCTGGTTGACCAGTGCCACGTAGCCCTCGGCTCCCGAGAGCGGGATGAACTCGGTGACGCTGTCGGAGACGTCGCCGCCGATGTCCTGGCGTGCGGCGTCGACGGCGTCGGCTGCCATGACGCGGTAGGTGGTGTACTTCCCGCCGGCGATGGAGATGAGCCCGGGCTGGGGACGGGCGACCGCGTGCTCGCGCGAGAGCTGGCTGGTGTCCTCGCTCTCGCCGGACAGCAGGGGCCGCAACCCCGCGTAGACGCCCTGGATGTCGTCGTGCGTGAGCGGCACCTTGAGCACGGAGTTGACGTGCTCGAGGAGGTAGTCGATGTCGGCGCGGGTGGCGGCCGGGTGCGCGAGGTCGAGCTCCCAGTCGGTGTCGGTCGTGCCGATGATCCAGTGGGTGCCCCACGGGATGACGAAGAGGACGGACTTCTCGGTGCGCAGGATGAGCCCGGTCTCGGAGTTGATCCGGTCGCGGGGCACGACGATGTGCACGCCCTTGCTCGCGCGCACGTGGAAGCGGCCGCGACCGCCCGCCATCGTCTGGATGTCGTCGGTCCAGACACCGGTGCAGTTGATGACGACGGATGCCCTGACCTCGGTGCGCTCGCCGGTCTCGACGTCCTCGACGAGCGCACCGACGACGCGCTCGCCCGCGCGGAGCAGCTCGACGACGCGCGCGGAGGCCACGACCGTGGCGCCGTATGCCGCCGCGGTGCGGACCGTGGTCAGCGTGTGCCGGGCGTCGTCAGCCTGGGCGTCGTAGTAGAGCAGCGCGCCGGTGAGCGCCTCCCGCCTGAGGGCCGGGGCGAGCTTGAGGGCGCCGGTGCGGGTCAGCTGCTTGTGCCGTGGCACGGAGCGGGCGCCGCCCATGGTGTCGTAGAGGGTGAGACCCGCCGAGACGTAGGGGCGCTCCCAGCCTCGACCCGTGAGCGGGTAGAGGAACGAGACGGGCTTGACCAGGTGCGGGGCGATGCGGCTGAGCATGAGCTCGCGCTCCTTGAGCGCCTCGCGGACGAGGTCGAAGTTCATCTGCTCGAGGTAGCGCAGCCCGCCGTGGAAGAGCTTCGAGGAGCGGGAGGAGGTGCCCGACCCGAAGTCGCGCTGCTCGACGAGGGCGGTCGAGAGGCCACGGGTCGCGGCGTCGAGGGCCGCGCCGGCGCCGGTCACGCCACCGCCGACCACGAGCACGTCGAACTGCTTGGTGGCCAAGCGCTTCGACGCCCGCGCCCGGTACTCCGTGTCCAGCCGAACTGGGCTCGTCATCGCTTCCCCTCCACGTCGCTGCCGAGACCGCCACTCTAACGATCGGTCCGGCCGTTAGCAGGGGCGTCCCGTCCGGCGAGCCCGGTACCAGCTGACTGTGGAGCGCTCGTAGACCACCGCGTGCGGTTGCTCTGCCTACTACCCTCGACCGATGCCGGGGTGACGTCACTCAGAAGGGCGGCGGCTCGGGATCGGTCGACGGACGGGGCGCCCGCGACTCGGGTGCAGGCGATGGAGGTGAATGGGACTCGGGCGACGGGGGATCGGGAAGTGTCTCGGCGATCGCTGGCGTGTTGCGCACGCCGTCGAGCCAGTCGCGAGGGTGGGTGTCGTAGATGCGAGCCAACGCCTCGAGGCCGACGGCGTCGAGGACGGCCTTGCAGCGCTCGACCGACGCGATGACCCGCAGCTCGGCGTCGGCCTGCGCCTCGAGGTCGGACAGCGCCTCGGACAGTGCCTCGTCCGGTGCGGTGCGAGACAGGTCATCGGCGGCCGCCTCGAGCAGCTCGCTGACGAGGGCCGGCATCACGTGGGTCAGCAGGGACTCGGCCACGTGCTTGCGCACGGTGCGCTGAAGGATCGGCAGCTCACGCCGCCGAACGGGCTCGCGTCCCTCTCGCTCTCGACCGGCAGAGCCCCGCCAGGTGGTCGAGGTCGACGACGGCGTCATCCTGCGGGGCAGCGTCGGACCAAGGGTGGGTCCTCACGGCCAGCGCGTCGTCCATACCCACGTAGAACGCTTGTTCGATACCCCGGTCAAGCCTTGCGGACAACCAATCCCATTGTGCTGCAAAGCAACCAGCGATGCGCCGGCGAGCCCACCGACGCGCGCCGCGTCGTGCACGGGTGACGCCCGGACGGCGCGACGGTACGGTCTCGTCATGCCGACGCAGCAGCAAGGCCATGTCGTGTCCATCGACCAGGGGACGACGAGCACCCGCGCCATGGTGTTCGACCGCAGCGGCCGCGTCGTGGCCGTCGACCAGCTCGAGCACCGGCAGGTGTTCCCGCGTGCCGGGTGGGTCGAGCACGACCCCATGGAGATCTGGCAGAACACCCGGGCGGTCGTCGGCGGCGCCCTCGGCAAGGCCAACCTCAACGCCACGCACATCGCAGCGGTGGGCATCACGAACCAGCGCGAGACGACCGTCGTGTGGGACCGGGTGACGGGTCGGCCGGTTCACAACGCGATCGTCTGGCAGGACACGCGCACCCAGGCGATCTGCGACGCCCTGGCCCACGACGGGGGGACCGAGCGCTTCAAGGACGTCACAGGGCTGCCGCTGGCGACGTACTTCGCAGGCCCCAAGGCGCGCTGGATCCTCGACCACGTCGAGGGTGCCCGCGAGCGCGCAGAGGCAGGCGAGCTCCTCTTCGGCACCGTCGACACCTGGCTGCTCTGGAACCTCACGGGCGGGGCGGCCGACGGCGGCGTTCACGTCACCGACGTCACGAACGCCTCACGCACCCTGCTGATGGACCTGCGCACCCTCGACTGGGACGCCTCCATCGCCGAGGCCATCGGTGTGCCGCTCGCGATGCTCCCCGAGATTCGGTCGTCGTCGGAGGTCTACGGCACGTGCCAGCCCGGCATCCTCATCGACGTCCCCGTCGCGGGCATCCTGGGCGACCAGCAGGCCGCCACGTTCGGCCAGGCCTGCCTCGAGGTCGGCACGGCGAAGAACACCTACGGCACCGGCAACTTCATGCTCCTCAACACCGGCGAAGAGATCGTCGCCTCGAAGAACGGCCTGCTGACGACCGTCTGCTACCAGCTCGGTGACGCCAAGCCGGTCTATGCCCTTGAGGGCTCCATCGCCGTCACCGGCTCCCTCGTCCAGTGGCTGCGCGACAACCTCGGCCTGATCAAGGACGCCAAGGAGGTGGAGACGCTCGCCGCCACCGTCGAGGACAACGGCGGCGCCTACTTCGTGCCAGCGTTCTCGGGCCTCTTCGCGCCGCACTGGCGGCCCGACGCGCGCGGCGCGCTCGTCGGTCTGACGCGCTACGTCAACAAGGGCCACATCGCCCGGGCAGCCTTGGAGGCCACGGCATTCCAGACCCGCGAGGTGCTCGAGGCGATGGACGCCGACTCCGGAGTGCCGCTCACTGAGCTGCGGGTCGACGGCGGGATGGTCGTCAACGAGACCCTCATGCAGTTCCAGGCCGACCTGCTCGGCGTCGACGTCGTGCGCCCCGTCGTGGCCGAGACGACGGCCCTAGGCGCGGCATATGCGGCCGGCCTCGCCGTCGGCTACTGGGAGAGCACCGACGACATCTGCGACAACTGGGGCGAGGACCGCCGGTGGAGCCCGCAGCTCGACGAGCACGAGCGCGAGCGCCTCTTCCGCACGTGGAAGAAGGCGGTCCAGCGCACCCTCGACTGGGTCGACGACGACACGCCGTGACCGGCGGCCAGCCGCCGCGCGAGGGGCTCGACGATCAGCCCAGCGCGGCGATCGCGGCGTCGTAGTCCGGCTCCTGGGCAATGGCCGGGACCAGCTCGGTGTGCAGGACGGTGCCGTCGGCGCCGATGACGACGACCGCGCGGGCGAGCAGCCCGGCGAAGCCGCCGTCCTCCATCCGCACGCCGTAGTCGTAGCCGAACCCGGATCGGAACGACGAGGCGACGACGACGTTCTCGACGCCCTCGGCGCCGCAGAAGCGGTTCAGCGCGAACGGCAGGTCGGCAGAGACGCAGACGACCGTGGTGTTCTCGAGGCCGACAGCGAGCTCGTTGAAGCGCCGGACGCTCGCGGCGCAGACGCCCGTGTCGACGCTCGGGAAGATGTTGAGCACCACGCGCTTGCCGGCGGGCAGGGTCACGTCGTCGCGCAGGTCGGTGCCGGTCAGGGTGTACGCCGGGGCGGGGGAGCCCACGGCCGGCAGGTCGCCGATGGTGCGGACGCGGGTGTCTCCGAGGAAGGTGGTGGCCATGGACGTATCTAACACGGGCCGCCGCGCCAGCCTCGACACGGGCGCCGGCAGCCGGAGCCGTAGGTTTGCGGCATGAGCGAGTCGCCGGACCCTGCAGCGCGTTCGCGCTTCGTCATCAACCTCGTCGGGGTGGTCGGCATCGTCTTCGGCGTGCTGCCGATCGTGCGCTACCTGCTCGACCTGTCGCTCTTCCAGTTCAGCACCGCCCCCTACGAGTGGCTGGGCCTCGAGGGTGCCGCGCGCTTCCTGCCCCCCGGCTTGGTGCTCGTCGTATGCATCGTCGTGGCCTACGTGCTCGAGCAGCGGCTCACCCGCGACTGACCGGCGGTCCGCAGCCGCCCAGGGCTGGACGCTCGATGACGGTCCCACCGAGGCCGCGTGATGTGATGTGGGCATGTCGGTCCGGGCACCCCTCCTCGCCGCGCTCGTCCTCGGGTCGAGCCTGACGCTGGCGCCCGCCCCGGCCGCCCTCGCGGCGCAGGAGGTCGCGACGGCGGCCCCCGCCGCCTCTGCGACCGATGCCGTCACACCGCAGGCCACCACGGTCCCGGTCGGGCCCGAGCCGGACGGCACGCCGGTGGGCCTCGACGTCTCGGTCTGGCCGCAGGCGAGCGGCAAGCACCCCGTCGTCCTGCTCGCCCACGGCTTCGGCGGCACCAAGGACTCGGTGACGAGCCAGGCGAACGACCTGCACGGGCGCGGCTACGTCGTCATCGCGTGGAGCGCACGCGGGCACGGCCAGTCCGGTGGCCGGATCCACCTCAACGACCCCGCCTACGAGATCGCCGACGCCAGAAAGCTGCTCGACCTCGCGGCCAAGCGCCCGGACGTCGAGCTCGACGCCCCGGGAGACCCTCGCGCAGGTGTCATGGGCGCCTCCTACGGCGGCGCGCTGGGCCTGATGCTGGCCGGGGCGGACCGGCGCGTCGACGGCGTGGTGTCCGCCATCACCTGGAACGACCTCGCCGACGCCTTCTTCCCGCAGGCCGCGCTGACCAAGCCCGCGACCACGGCCGCGGGACGCTCCCCGATCAACGTCGCCGGACCCTTCAAGCAGGTCTGGGCGACCAACTTCTTCCTCTCGGCGCTGCGCGGAGGTGGCGGCCAGGACGCGGGGCCTGGCGCTGCCGGCTGCGGTCGCTTCGACCCGACGATCTGCCGCCTCTTCGTCCAGGCCTCCGAAACCGGCGCCGCGACGCCGGAGCTCACGGCGCTGCTGCACGCCCACAGTCCCGAGCCGACGATGAACGCGGTGACTGCGCCGACCTTCCTCGTCCAGGGCATCGGCGACTCCCTCTTCGGGCTCGACCAGGCCGACGCCAACGCGTCGGCGCTCGCCGTCACCGGCACGCCGTATGCCGTCCGGTGGAGCGACGGTGGCCACGACGCCGCCAGCACGCACGAGGCGGAGGAGATGGAGGCGTCCTACACCTGGCTCGACCACTACGTCCGCGACAAGGCACCTCGCGGGTCGGCCCTTCCCACGGCGGCTTTCACGTTCGGCACGCCGGCCGGCCGCCAGGGTCAGCCGACGACGCTCCACAGCCTGACGGCATACCCGGGCCTGTCGGGGTCCCCGCTCCAGACGAAGGAGCTGCCGCTCGCGACCGACTCGGGGGTGCTGGTGCACCCGCCGGGCGGGCAGCCCGCATCGCTCATCGCCGTGCCCGGTCTCGCGGCCCTCGGGGTCAATCTCTCGACCTACCAGATTGCAGCGCTCCCGGGGCAGTCAGCGGCGCTCGACACGCAGCCCATCGCCGAGGCGACCACGGTCGTCGGCTCGCCGACGATGCGCCTCACCGTCACGTCGGACTCTCCGGACGTGACGCTCTTCGCGTCGGTGTGGCGCGTCACCGGCGGCTCGGTGACGCTGACCAACCCGCTCGTGGCACCGGTGCTGCTCTCCGTGACGCCGGGCCGGCCCACCCCCGTGACGATCTCGCTCCCGGCCGCCACCTACGACCTGCCCGCCGGCACGCGATGGCGCGTGCTGCTGACGAGCACCGAGTCGACCTACTCCAACTCACGCACGCCGAGCGTCGTCCGGATCTCCGGGGCGAGCACGCTCACCCTGCCCGTGGCCGCCGGCGCTGCGGTCGACGGCACTGTCGCCGGTGGCCTCGACACCGAGACGCTCCTCGCGTCGTCCGCCCTCGCGCTCCTGCTGCTCGCGGCGCTCGCCGGCTGGTTCGTGCGGCGCCAGCGCCGTCGCCACCTGCCGGCGCGTCCCGACGTCGCGGACATCCCCCTCGTCGTCGAGGGCCTCGTCAAGACGTACGCCGACGGTCACCGCGCCGTCGACAACGTGACCTGGCGCGCCGAGAAGGGCCAGGTGGTGGGGCTGCTCGGCCCCAACGGCGCCGGCAAGACGACGACGATGCGCATGGTCATGGGCCTCATCTCCTCAGACGCCGGCAGCGTCCACGTGCTCGGCGAGCCGGTCACGGCCGGCTCGCGGGTGCTGGCACGAGTCGGGGCCCTGATCGAGGGGCCTGGCTTCCTGCCGCACCTGACCGGACGCCAGAACCTCGAGGCCTACTGGTCGGCCACGGGCCGAGCGCCTGAGGACGCCCACTTCGACGAAGCGCTCGACGTCGCTGCCCTCGGCGGCGCGGTCGACCGACCCGTCAAGTCCTACAGCCACGGCATGAAGCAGCGCCTCGGCATCGCGCAGGCCATGCTCGGCCTGCCGGAGCTGCTCATCCTCGACGAGCCCACCAACGGCCTCGACCCTCCCCAGATCGCGGCGATGCGCCCGATCCTGCGCCGCTACGCCGAGACCGGGCGCACCGTCGTCGTCTCGAGCCACCTGCTGGCCGAGGTCGAGATGACGTGCACCCACGTCGTCGTCATGCACGCCGGCCGGGTCATCACCCAGGGCCCTGTCGCCGAGCTCGTCGACAGCGACGACACGACGGTCCTCGACCTGCCCGAGCACGTCGACCACCACGTTCTCAGCGCCGGGGTGCACGCCCTCGAGGCTGCGGACGGCGTCACCGAGGTGCGGGTCGACACCCCGACCCGGATCGTCGTCGTGGCCGACCGGGGGCGCGCCGAGGTGGTCGCGGCCGCCGTCACGGCGGGGCTGCCCGTCGTCGGCGTCAGCGGCCGCCGCCACCTCGAGGAGGTCTTCCTCGGAGTCATCTCGTCGGCCAGTGCCCCCGCCGGTGCCGGCGAGCCCGGAGACGAGGGCGCCTCCCTCGTCGAGCGACTGAGGCAGGTGAGGGCGCGATGAGCGACAAGCCCGGAGACGCGCTGCTCGAGGCCATCTCGCCCGCTGCAGCCCACGGAGGCACCGATGTCGAGCAGGTGCGCGACCCGCTGTCGTGGCGAGCCGAGCTGCGCCGGCAGTGGGGACGACGGCGTACGACGTGGGCCTTCGGCCTGCTGCTCGCCCTCCCGCTGATCCTCGTCGGGGCGTTTGCCTTCGGGCAGCGCTCCAGCAACAGCCGCGGAGGGGCCTCGACCCGGATCTTCGACCTCGCCCAGAGCGGCGCGGCGAACTTCAGCCTCGTGCTCGTCTTCCTCGCCTCCGAGCTGCTCCTCGTGCTGCTCGCCGCCCTCTTCTGCGGCGACGCCGTGCCGGCGGAGGCGTCCTGGTCGTCGCTGCGATACCTGCTCATCGCACCGGTGCAGCGGGCGCGCCTGCTGACGAGCAAGCTCGTGATCGGCGTCGCCTCGACGCTGCTCGCCACCGTGCTCCTGCCCGCGTGGGGTCTGCTCGTCGGCGGCATCGCCTACGGCTGGGACCCGCTGACCAACCCGCTGGGCGAGAACCTGAGCTGGGGCCAGTTCCTTCCCCGGCTGGCGCTGGCGATGGCCTACATCTTCGTGACGCTGCTGCCCATCGCCGCCATCGCCTTCTGGATCGGCACGCGTTCGGACGCCCCGCTCGCCGCGGTCGGCGGCGCCGTGCTCGTCAGCATCCTGTTCAACATCCTCGACCAGCTTGACGCGCTCGACCCCTACCGCAACGCCTTCCCGGGGCACTACTCACGGGCCTGGCAGGACGCCCTCGCCGTCTCGCCCGACTGGACCGACCTGCTCCACGGCTCGCTGTGGTCGCTCGTCTGGGCGGTCGCCTTCACCATGCTGGCCTACCGCCGCTTCCGCCGTGTCGACATCCTCAGCTGAGCCCTACCCGTACGCCGTCGTCGGCTGAGCCAGCGGCGGGGCGGTGGCGCCGAGGCCGCGGGTCAGAACTTCGCGGCCTCGGGGATGATCCGCTCGCCGATGAGCTCGAGCCAGTCCGTACGAGAGCCGTCCTCCGCGCGCATGTGCATGTGAGTCACTCCGAGGCCGGCGAGGTCACGCAGGTGCTCGAGGGTGGCGTCGACGTTCTCGCCGTTCGGCCCCGGCTCGACCGGCCCCATGACGGTCTTCTGGATCTCGTCGTAGTCGCGGCCCAGCGTCTCGCAGTGCCCGCGGAGCACGTCGAGCTTGTGCGCGAGGTCGGGGCTGTCGAACAGGTTGCAGGCCTGGGCGTACTGGGCGACCATCCGCAGCGTCTTCTTCTCCCCGCCGCCACCGATGAGGATCGGCGGGTGCGGACGCTGCACCGACTGCGGCGAGTTGAGGGTGCGGCCGAGCCGGTAGTGCTTCCCGGCATACGGCTCCTCGCTGTCGCTCCACATCTGCAGGCAGATCTGCAGCGTCTCCTCGAGGCGCTCGAACCGCTCGGCCGTGCCCGGGAAGGGCAGGCCGAGACCGACGCACTCCTCCTCGTTCCAGGCGGCGCCGATGCCGAGCATGGCGCGACCCTTCGAGAGCACGTCGAGGGTCGTGACCTCCTTCGCCAGCAGACCCGGCTCGCGGTAGACCGTCGCCGTGACCCAGGCGAGGAGCTGGACGCGCTCCGTCACGGCGGCGAGGAAGCCGAGGGCGGTGTACGCCTCGAGCATCTCGTGCTCCTTCGGCCCGACCGGCCCGATCTGCCAGACGTGGTCCATGACGGAGAGCTTGGTGAAGCCGACGTCCTCCGCGGTCCGCGCGGTGCGGACCAGGTCGTCGACGAAGGTGGCGGAGCCGCCGCTCCACGTGAAGTTGGCGAGGTGCAGTCCGAGGTCCATGCCATGCACAGTACGTCCGCTTGCTGGGGACGTCCGGTGCGAGAGAATCACCGGATCAGGGACCAGGCGGTGAGGAGGCAGGCGATGGCGGTCGACGTGCAGGTCGCGACGGTCATCGCGAGGCCCGTGGGCGAGGTCGCCGCGTATGCCGGCGACCCGTCCCATGCGCCCGAGTGGTACTCCAACATCGAGTCGGTCGACTGGCAGACGCCACCGCCGATGAGAGTGGGGAGCCGGCTCGCGTTCGTCGCGCGGTTCCTCGGGCGACGGATCGAGTACGTCTACGAGATCGTCGAGCTCGTCCCCGGCACTCGGCTCGTCATGCAGACGGACGGCAAGCCCTTCCCGATGCGGACGACGTACGAGTGGGAGACCGCCGACGGGGGCGCCACCCGGATGGTGCTGCGCAACAACGGCAAGCCCAGCGGGTTCGCGGCCATCGGTGCGAGACCGATGGCGGCGGCGATGCGAAGTGCCATGACGAAGGACCTCGCCCGGATCAGGACGATCCTGGAGTCGCGGTGACCTGGGAACCGGAGACCGGCGGCTGCGCCGACCACGGGAAGACGATCCACAGGTCGGTCTGGCGCCACACGTAGTCCGGCGTCACGACCGAGCGCGGCTTGCCGTACAGCACCGCGCTCCGCGCCTCGGCGCCGTGCCGCTGCAGCAGTTCGAGCACCAGCGCCAGCGTCCGGCCGGAGTCCGCGACGTCGTCGACGACGAGGACGCGGCGGCCCCTCAGGCTGTCGGTGTCGAGATGCGGTGCCAGCAGCACCGGGTCGGGCAGGGTCTGCTCGACATCGGTGTAGAACTCGACGTTGATGGCGTCGGTGAGCTTGACGCCGAGCGCATAGGACAGGCCCCCGCCGGGAATCAGGCCACCGCGGGCGACGGCCACGAGCACCTCCGGCCGGAAGCTCGAGTCGGCGACCAGCTGGGCGAGCTCCCGCACGGCGGTGCCGTAGCCGTCCCAGGTCAACACCTCCTTGTCGACGAGCTCCGAGGCGTCTGCGTGGTGGGCTGTCGTCATGAGGCCGAGGTTAGCGAGGCGCGGTGAACGGCGTGTTCCGGGTGTCGAGGTCTGCGGCAGACTGGCCGCGTGACCTCCTCGACCCGACCGCTCCACCCCTCCCGGCGCTCGCAGGTGGCGCCCTTCCAGGTCATGGACGTGCTCGACCGCGTGGCCGTGCTGCGGGCCGAGGGGCGCGACGTCGTCTCACTGTGTGCGGGGGAGCCCTCGGGTGGCGCGCCCACCCTCGTGTCGGAGGCGGCCGCCCGCCCCCACGGCTCCGGCCGCGCCCTGACGTACACCTCGGCCCTCGGCATCCGGGAGCTGCGCGCCGAGATCGCCGCCCACTACGGCCGCTGGTACGACCTGGACGTCGACCCGGCCCGGGTGGCCATCACGACCGGATCGTCCGGTGCCTTTGTCCTCGCCTTCCTCGCCGCCTTCGAGGTGGGCGACCGCGTGGCCCTCGCCCGCCCCGGCTACCCCGCCTACCGCAACATCCTCGGCTCGCTCGGCTGCGAGGTCGTCGAGATCGACTGCGGCCCGGAGTCACGCTTCCAGCCGACGCCCGACCTGCTCGACGCCGCCCAGGCCGACGGGCCGCTCGCCGGGCTCATCGTCGCCTCCCCCGCCAACCCGACCGGCACCATGGTCGACCGGGCCGAGCTGACCGCGATCACCGACTGGTGCGCCGCCCACGGTGTGCGCCTCGTCAGCGACGAGATCTACCACGGCGTCACCTATCCCGAACCCGGTGCGGCCGACCCTCGCGGCGTGTGCGCGTGGGAGCTCGGCGACACCTCGCTCGTCATCTCCTCGTTCAGCAAGTACTGGGGCATGACGGGCTGGCGGCTCGGCTGGATGTTGCTGCCCGACGACCTCGTGCGCCCCGTCGACGCGCTCGCCGGCAACGTCGCGTTGTGCCCGCCCGCGCCGGCGCAGTATGCCGCCGTGTCGGCCTTCGCGGAGGAGTCCTACCGCGAGTGCGACGAGGCGGTCGCCGAGTTCGCACGCACCCGGAAGCTGTTGCTGGACAACGCACCTCGGCTCGGGTGGGGTGAGTCCGCACCGCCCGACGGCGCGTTCTACTACTGGGCCGACCTCGGACCGCAGCTGACCCGGTGGGCCGACTCGACGGCATACGCCAGCGCCCTGCTGGAGGAGGTGGGCGTGGCCATCACCCCCGGCGGCGACTTCGACGACCGCGCCGGCGCCCACTCGGTGCGGCTCAGCTTCGCGGCCGGCGCCACGGCGGTCGGCGAGGCGATCGAGCGGATCGAGGCGTTCAACGGGCGCTGACGCCGGCACCGAAGCCCCCAGCTGCTGGGGGCTTCGATCTGGCCTCACCTCTTCTCGGTGATCAGATGATCAGCAGTACCGCAGCCATGACCGCCCCGGCCAGGGCCAGCGTGCCGAGCACGAAGCTGACCACGGCGCCAGCGGTCCAGTAGCCGGACCGGTCGCGGATGCTTGCGCCGAGCAGGCCGAAGCCTGCGGTGAGCAGTACGCCACCGACGATCCAGCTGCCGAGGTACCACGCTGCGCTCAGTCCCGCCAGGACCCAGGTGGCCGGCGCCAGATACGTGTACGCACCCAACGCGGCGACCAGGGCTCCGATGACCATGAGCGTGTAGTCCGACGTGCGGCTGCGGAACAGTCTCGGAAGACGTTCGGTCCCCACACGTTCCTTCTGAAGGAGCTGTGTCATTGACCTCACCTCCTTCCTTTTCCTACCTCCAGCATGGCTCGCCGGGCGCACTCCCGTAAGAGGCCTTGGTCCTGACTTCCTCCCCTATGAGCCAGGCCCAGCCACCGCACAGGTGGCTGGGCCTGGCCTGGAGCGGTGCAGGTCAGGCGACGACGACCGACGCCTGGGCAGGCCCCGGCGCAGCCGACCCCACGGCGACGTCCGAGCCCGCTGCGGTCGTGGCTTCCTGACGCTCGTCGACACGCTCGTCGACACGCTCGTCGACACGGCGGGTACGCAGCGCGGTCCGCAGGCGCCAGGCGCCGTAGACGGCGACGAGGCTGATGACGATGTGCAGGCCGAGGAAGCCGGGAGCCAGACCCAGGCCGAGCAGGGCGCCCGCGACGAGCGGCCCGACGGCCGAGAAGGTCGTCTGGATCGCCGTGAAGGTGCCGAGCGTCGTGCCGACCAGCCCGCGAGGAGCGAGGCTCGCGGTGAGCGGGTTGAGCACCGGGGCGTACATCGTCTCGCCGACGGCGAAGATGCCGAAGGTCGTGACGAAGAGCGCCGAGGCGACCTCGGGCGTCAGCTGGGCGACCGAGAGGACGACCCATGAAAGCACCCAGATCATGCCGACGACCATGAGCAGGCTGGCGGCGTTGCGCCTCGCGGTGAGGCGCACGACGACGACTTGCAGGGCGACGATGACGGCGCAGTTCACCGCGGCGGCCAGACCGATGGCGGACTCGTGGACGTCGAGGACGGTCAGGGCGTAGGCCGGCAGGCCCGACTCGAACTGGGCGTAGAAGCCGAGCGCGAGGGCCACCGTGACGACCGCGGTCCAGCGCAGGGCGGGCACTGCGAAGATCCGGCGCAGCGCCTCAGCGGTGCCGACGCGCGCCTCGGCGCCGTCCGCGGCGAGGTCCGTGGCGACCTCCCTGGGAGCGCCCAGGCCGGCGACGTGGATGAGCACGGCGGACAGGGTGAAGCCGGCCCCCGCGGCGAGGAACGCGAACGTCATGCCGTCGGTGTTCTCCAGGTCGACGAACTGGCCGGCGACGAAGGCGCCGACGGCCATGCCGATCGACTCCGCCGTGAACTTGTAGGCGAAGACCTTGCGCCGGTCGGTGCTCCGGGCCCAGCGCAGCACGAGCACGGAGGCGGCAGGGCCGGAGGCGGTCAGGCCCAGACCGAAGACGAACATGCCGAGCAGGAAGGCCGGGGCGGACTCCGCCCAGACGAGGCTCCCGACCCCGACGGCGGCGAGCAGCTTGGCCACGACCGCCACGGCGACCGGGTCGAAGCGGTCGCTGAGGCGGCCGGCGAAGGGGGCGGCGACGAGCGCGCCGACCGAGAAGAGGGTGCTGGCCAGAGCGGCCGCGAGCGCGCCCCAACCGCGGGTGTTGGCCGCATACGCGTACTGGTAGGGCAGCACGGTGCCCCAGCCCAGCATGCCGATCGAGGACGCCAGGATGAGCAGCTTGGTGCGCACGGGTTTCACACCCTTTCTGGGGGTTGGAGGCGGACTGGGGTGTCAACGCAGCTTCGGCATCGAATATTTCGGGATCGAAGTTCGACTTCGAAACGTTAGCAGGTGCGCGCACGAGTGCGACAATGCGCCCATGGCAGCGAAGCGGCGGCGGTCCGCGCAGCAGGAGCACGCAGCGGACGTCGCGACCTACGTCGCGGCGGGCGGCGAGGAGTCGGTGCAGCGCGTCATCACGGCCGTGTACGCGGTGACGAAGAGGCTCGACCAGTGGTATGTGCGCCAGTTCGCCGACCTCGACCTCACGCAGGGGGAGTGGTCGGTGCTCGCCGCCCTCGCGCGCGCCGGCGACACCTGCCTGACGCCCACCCAGCTGGCCGACCTGTCCAACGTCGCCCCCTCCTCGATGACCCACCGTCTCGACAAGATGGCCGGCCGGGGCCTGCTCGAGCGTCGGCCCGACGAGTCCAACCGCACCCGCACGCTCGTCTCGCTCACCAAGGACGGCTGGGCGCTGTTCAGTGCGGCCGTGCGCGAGTCGAACGTCGTCGAGAGCGACACGCTGCGCGACCTGTCCGACGACGAGCGGCACGAGCTGGCCCGGCTCCTGGAGATCGTCATCGCCGGGCTCGACGAGATCGACGCCTGACCCGGCCGACCGCCACGGGCGTAGCGTCGCCCCCATGAGCCACAACGGGAAGCCGGTCGCCCTCGTCACCGGCACCTCCTCGGGCATGGGCCTGCACACGGCCGTCGAGCTGGCGCGCCGCGGGCTGACGGTCGTGGCCACGATGCGTGACCCGTCGCGCGCGACGGCGCTCACCGAGGCGGCGGCCGAGGCGGGCGCCGAGGTGGAGGTGCGAGCGCTCGACGTCACCGACCACGAGGCTTCTCGTCGGTGCGTCGAGGGCGTCCTGGCCGACCACGGCCGCATCGACGTCCTCGTCAACAACGCGGGCCGTGGCGCGGTCGCGACGGCCGAGCAGCTGACGATCGACGAGGTGCGCGACCAGCTGGAGGTCAACTACCTCGGACCTGTCGCGCTGACGAAGCTCGTCCTGCCGCACATGCGCGCAGCCGGCTCGGGGCACGTCCTGACCGTGACGAGCGTCGGTGGCGCCGTCGGGCAGCCGTTCGCCGACGCCTACTGCGGGGCGAAGTTCGCCGTCGAGGGCTTCATGCAGTCGCTCGCCGTCGTCATGCTGGCCCACGGCGTGCACGTCTCGGTCATCGAGCCGGCAGCCGTGGCCAGCGACTTCGTCGACAACGTGGCCCGTCCCGAGGCGGCCGACAGCGGCGGCGCCGACGACCCGTATGCCGCCCAGCTCGCCGCCTACCTCGCCCGCTCCGCGGGTGCCTTCGCCAACGCCCAGTCGTCGCGCGACGCCGCGGTGGCCATCGCCGACGCGGTGACCGCCACCGACTACCGCTTCCGGTGGCAGACCTCCGAGGGAGCGAGGGCCTTCGTCGGGATGTCCCTCGCCGACACCGACGGCGGCCGCGTGCTGGGCGTCACCCGGTCCTGGATCGAGTGACCGAACTAGGCTCGGGCGCGTGAGCTTCCGAAGGCCCGTCCCGACGATCGGCGACCCGTCGTCGTCTGCCGAGCGGGCGCAGGCGCCCGACGCGTGGGCCCTGCCCGACGACATCGCGTCGCTCGAGCGGGTCGTCGGGGCGCGGCGCGACATCCGCCGCTTCCGCCCCGACCCCGTGCCCGACGAGGTGCTCACCGCGGTGCTCGCTGCCGGCCACCGTGGCCCCTCCGTCGGGCACTCGCAGCCCTGGCGCTTCGTCGTCGTGACCGAGGCCGCGACCCGCGAGTCGGCCGCCCTCATGGCCGACCGCTGCCGCCTGCGCCAGGCCGCCGGCATGACCGAGGCGTCGGCCCGTGGGCTGCTGGACCTGCGCCTCGAGGGGATCCGCGAGGCACCCGTCGGCGTCGTCGTCGCCTGTGACCGCCGCACCCCGGCCGCCGGGGTGCTCGGCCGGGCCACCTTCCCCGACGCCGACCTCTGGTCGTGCGCCGCCGCCATCGAGAACCTCTGGCTCACCGCCCGCGCCCACGGGCTCGGGCTCGGCTGGGTCACCCTCTTCGAGCCGGCCGAGCTGGCCGACCTCCTCGGGCTCCCCGAGGGGGTGGAGACCCTCGGCTGGCTCTGCCTCGGCTGGCCGGACGAGCGCCCGCCGGAGCCGGGGCTCGAGCGATCCGGCTGGTCCCGGCGGCTGCCGCTCGAGCAGGTCGTCATGCGCGAGCGCTGGACCGAGCGCGACGCCCCGCCCTCGCACCTACGCGCCCCCGGGCCGGCCGCCGTCGTGGCGGCCCGCGACCGCTCCGACGACCTCCTCACCGTCCCGGGCTCGCTCGGCGTCCTCGACACCGTCCTCGACCGCATCACCGCGCTGGAGGCCGTGGACGGCCGGGGCACCCTCGTGGTCGCGGCCGCGGACCACGCCGTGACGGCATACGGCATCAGCGCCTTCGACCGGTCGGTCACCGCCGACGTGGCCCGCGCCACCCGCGAGGGCACGTCGATGGGAGCCGTCGCCGCGCGCGCGGCGGACCTCGACGTCGAGCTGATCGATGCCGGGATCGGGTGCACCGGAGGGGATCTCGTCACCACCGATGCGCTCGAGGAGACGATGTATGCCGCCCTGCTGGCGCTGGGACGCGAGCGCGGTCGCGCGCTGGCGGGCGCCGGCCCCGTCGCCCTCGGGGAGGTCGGGGTCGGCAACACCACGGTGGCGGCTGCTGTCGCCGCGGCGCTGCTCGACGTGCCCGCGGAAGACGTCGTCGGTCGGGGGTCGTCCGCCGACGCCCCGATGATCGAGCGCAAACGGGAGGTCGTCGCGAAGGCCCGCGCGCGCGTCGGACGCCTCGACGCCGTCGACGCCGCCGACGCCGTCCGCCGGCTCGGTGGCGGGGAGCTCGCCGTCCTCACGGGGGTCGTGCTCGGCGTCGCGGAGGCGGGCGGCGTGGTGGTGCTCGACGGGCTCGCGACGTCGGTGTGCGCGCTCGCCGCCGTCCGGCTCGAGCCGGCAGTCGCCGCGCACCTCGTGGCCGGCCAGCGCTCACGTGAGAAGGGCCACGCCCTCGTGCTGCGTGAGCTCGCCCTCGAGCCCCTCCTCGACCTGCGCATCAGTGCAGGTGAGGGCGTGGGTGCGGCCCTGGCGACGGGTCTCGTGAAGGACGCCCTTGCCCTGCGGGAAGGCGTAGCGCGCACTTTCCCGGTTTGAGTCCGGCGCAGATGGGCACCTATTTTGGGTTGGTTGTCCAACCGTCGTACTGCCCTCACGAGGGGCTGGGAGAAACACATGTCCACACAGACGCAGGATCGACCACCGACACCGCAGCAGGGGGCGACCGCCGACGACCGCGCCTTCTTCGGCCACCCCAAGGGTCTGTCCACGCTGTTCTTCGTCGAGCTGTGGGAGCGCTTCTCCTACTACGGGATGCGCGCCATCCTGCTCTACTTCCTCATCGACACGGCTGCCAACGGCGGCCTCGGCATCGACGAGACCACCGGCACGGCCGTCGTCGCGATCTACGGCGCCTCGGTCTACCTGCTGTCGATCATCGGTGGCTTCACCGCTGACCGCGTCTTCGGTGCCCGACGGTCGACCCTCTACGGCGCCGTCGTCATCATGGCCGGTCACGTCTGCCTGGCGATCCCCGCCGGGGCGACCGCCTGGCTCGGCATCGCGCTCGTCGCGCTCGGCACCGGCCTGCTCAAGCCCAACGTGTCCGCCATGGTCGGCACGCTCTACAAGCCCGAGGACGCCCGCCGCGACGGCGGCTTCTCGATCTTCTACATGTCGATCAACATCGGCTCGTTCTTCTCGCCGCTCGTCGTCGGGTGGTTGCGCGAGCACTACGGCTACCACGCCGGCTTCTCCGCCGCGGCGGTCGGAATGGCCATCGCCATCGTGTGGTTCATCGCCGGACGCAGGGCCCTGGGTCCGGCCGTCGACGACGTGCCCAACCCGCTGGCGCCGCAGGAGCGGGGCCGCGTGACGGCCCTCGCCATCGGCGCCGTCGTCGCCTTCGTCCTGATCGTCATGCTGGCGGGCTCCTGGCGGGACACGGTGCTCGAGCAGGTCATCGACGCGATCTCGATCGTCGCGGTGCTGACGCCGATCGCCTACTTCACGATGATGTTCCGCAGCCCCAAGGTCGAGCGCGAGGAGAAGTCGCACCTCGCGGCCTACCTCCCGTTGTGGATCGGGGCGATGCTCTTCTGGATGATCTTCGAGCAGGCGGCCGGCAAGATGGCGCTCTTCGCCGCCAAGAACACCGTCACGGAGACGGCCGGCGTGAAGATCGACCCCGAGTGGTTCCAGTCGATCAACCCGCTCGCCATCGTGCTGCTCGCGCCGATCTTCGGCTGGATCTGGACCAAGCGGGCCGGTCGCTTCCCGTCGACGCCGATGAAGTTCGTCCTCGGGGTGACGCTGATCGGCCTGTCGGCGCTCGCCATGGCCTGGGCCTTCGCGTCCTACCAGGGCAACACGGCGCCGGTCTACATCCTCGGTGGCATCTTCGTGATGCAGACGATCGGCGAGCTCTGCCTCTCGCCCGTGGGCCTGTCGGCCACCACGCGGCTCGCCCCGCGGGCCTTCGCGAGCCAGGCCATGGCGCTGTGGTTCCTCGGCAGCGCGGCGGGCCAGGCCATCGCAGCCCAGCTCATCCAGGCGATGGGCGGCCTCAGCGACGCGGCGTACTACCTCGTCAACGGCGTCATCACGCTCGTCGTCGCCGGGGTGCTGCTCCTCCTCGTGCCGTGGATCCGTCGCAAGATGTCGACGGCCGAGCTGCACACCGGCGACCGCGTCTACGCGCACTGAGGTAACCGCCGGACCCACCCCCGGTTCGAGGTGATCCCGGCGGCACCTCGGTGTCGCGATCGCCTCGAACCGGGTTCGCGGTCAGGGGCGTTAGTTGCTCGGCCGGCTCCAGGGTCCGGTGATGGCGAAGACGTGGCCGGGTGACTGGATGTTGGCGAACAGCACCTTGCCGTCGGGGCTGAAGGCCGGTCCGGTGAACTCGCTGCCGTTGAGCTCGTTGCGAGCCAGCGGGTAGGACTTGCCCTGGTCGGTCACCCCGGCGAGGTGCTGGATGCCCTCACCGTCCTCGGCGAGGATGATGCCGCCGTATGGCGAGAGGGTCATGTTGTCCGGCCCGTCGTAGCTGTCGGTGTCGACGTCCGGGTCCGGGTTCACCGCGAAGATCGACCTCAGCGTCACGGTCTCGGTGCGGGAGTCGTAGAACCACACCTGGCCGTCGTGCTCGTTGACGCTGCCGTCGCTGTTGCGGGCGAAGCTGGCCACGAAGTAGGCGCCGCCGTCGCCCCACCAGGCCCCCTCGAGCTTGCGGCTGCGGGTGATCTCGTCGTCGGCGAACTGCTTGCGCACGGAGGTGGTCCGGGCGTCGCGGTCGGGCACCGCCTTCCACACCACCTTGTACCGGGTGCCGGCCTGGGTGGCGAGGGACAGGTCGGGGATGTGTCGGTCGCCGCGGTAGCAGCTCATCGCCTCGAGCTGACCGGCCGTGTCCCCGCCCTCGCCGAGGGCGAGCTCGCGGAGCGCGTCCTTGCCGCCGGTGAAGCCCGTGGGCGGAGTCCACCGGAAGTACAGGCCGTTGGGGCCGCCGGCATCCTCGGTCTCGTAGATGGCATGGGTCGTCGGGTCGACCGCGACCGCCTCGTGCGAGAAGCGGCCGAGGAACTTGAGCGGGACCGGGCTCTTGCCGAGGTTGGCCTCCTGGCTGGCCGGGTCGACCTCGAACACGTACCCGTGGTCCTCGAGGTACCGGCCGCCACGACGCTGCTCCGTCTCCTCGCAGGTGAGCCAGGTGCCCCAGGGGGTCACGCCACCGGCGCAGTTGTTGTGCGTTCCCGCCACGCTGGTGTACTCGCGGACTCGGCTGCCCTCGGCGTCCACCTCGATGTTCGACGTGCCGCCGCGGGCGCCCTCGTCGTAGGTCAGCCCGGCCAGCGGCGGCACCGTGAACGGCTCGCTGCCGCCGATCTCGTGGTTGTTGACAATCGTGGAGCCGGTGCCCCGCGGGAACACGCCGTTGGCGTCGGGGTCGCTGGCGGTGGGGACGCCGTCGGCGGTCGGCGTGACCCCGCTCTGGGTCACGACGCGGTACGAGAAGCCGGCCGGCAGCGACAGCAGGCCCTTGGGGTCCGGGACCAGCGGTCCGTAGCCGGCCGAGGAGCGCGGCGCCGCGAGGGCGCTGCCCGACCCGGCGAGGACGTCGATGCTGCCCGTGATGGCGATTCCCAGCCCGGTGGCCGCGGCGCCTCCCAAGAACCCGCGGCGGTTGATCGATGAGGTCATTCGAGTGCCCTTTCGTGGTGAGTTGTCGGAACCGACCATGCCGGATCCGTGCGTCGGCTCGCCCAAACGCGAGATGGCGCAGTCGTGAACAGCTCCCTCACCTCGCCCCCCGCCTCGCCCGATCAGCTCGACCATCGTCGACGTGCGTCCGTTCTCCACGAACGGCACGCTCATGCCGGCGAACCGCGCGCGACACGGTCAGCGAGCCGGTGTACTACGAGCAGACCCTCACCTACAGCGACATCATGGTCATCGCCGGCCCCGTTGCTCCTGTGGACCCCCTGATCCTCCCCGGATGGTGACTGAAATGACCGCTCACGGACCTCTCTCCGACGTCCTCGTCGTCGACCTCTCGCGCGCCCTCGCCGGTCCGCACGCGACGATGATGCTCGCCGACCAAGGCGCACGTGTCATCAAGGTCGAGGCACCCGGCCGCGGGGACGACACCCGCGGGTGGGGTCCGCCGTTCGTCGGCGAGGAGGGCCGGCGCGAGTCGACGTACTTCCTGTCCGCCAACCGCAACAAGGAGTCGATCACCCTCGACCTCAAGGACGACGCCGACCGCGACGTGCTGCTCGCGCTCGTCGACCGGGCCGACGTGCTCGTCGAGAACTTCCGCACGGGCGTGCTCGAGCGGCTCGGTCTCGGCATCGAGTCCCTCATGGAGCGCAACCCGCGCCTCGTCGTACTGTCGATCACCGGCTTCGGGCACGACGGGCCCGAGGGGGGCCGCGCGGGCTATGACCAGATCGCCCAGGGCGAGGCCGGCGTCATGTCACTGACCGGCTCCGGACCCGACGACCCCCAGCGCGTCGGTGTCCCCATCGCCGACCTGCTCTCCGGCATGTACGGCGCCTTCGGGGTGGTCTCCGCGCTGAGCGAACGCCACCGCACCGGCAGGGGCACGGTGGTGCGCACGTCGCTGCTCGCCGCCGTCGTCGGGGTCCACGCCTTCCAGGGGACGCGCTGGACCGTGGCCGGTGAGGTGGGCCGCTCCGCGGGCAACCACCACCCGTCGATCTCGCCGTACGGGCTCTTCCACTGCCGCGACGGCTCGGTGCAGATCGCGGTCGGCAGCGAGGGCCTGTGGGAGCGGCTGTGCGCGGCCTTCGGGCTCGACCCGGCCGCGGAGGGGCTCGCGACCAACGCCGAGCGGGTCGCCGCCCGCGACCGCGTCATCGAGGCCGTCGAGTCCGCCTTCGCCGACTGGGACGCCGAGCCGCTGCTGGCACGGCTCGCCGAGGTCGGGGTGCCCGCCGGCAAGGTGCGCACCCTCGACGAGGTGTATGCGTGGGACCAGACCCTGAGCCAGGGCCTGCTCGTCGAGGTGGAGCACCCGACGCTCGGCCGCGTCACGCTGCCCGGACCTCCGCTGCGCTTCTTCGACGGCGACGGCACCGAGGTGACCCACCGCGACCACGAGGCGCCCCCGACCCTCGACGAGGACGGCGCGGCGATCCGCGCCTGGCTGAAGGAGGAGTGATGGCGCGCCGCCCCTGGACGGCGCACGAGCTGCTCGACCTCGTGCTCGACAGCGGCTCCTTCGAGTCGTGGGACCAGCCGATCGACCTCAGCGGCCAGCCGGAGGAATACCGGCGCCAGCTGGACGCTGCTGCGGCCAAGGCCGGCACCGACGAGTCGGTGCTGACGGGCCGCGGCCTGGTGCGCGGCCGGCCCGTGGCCGTCGTCGTCAACGAGTTCCGCTTCCTCGCCGGCTCGATCGGGCAGGCCGCCGCGCAGCGCATCACCGCCGCCGTCCGGCGCGCGACGGCGGAGGGCCTGCCCGTCCTCGCCTCGACGGCATCCGGCGGCACGCGGATGCAGGAGGGGACGCCGGCCTTCGTCGAGATGGTCGAGATCTCGCGAGCCCTGATGGCGCACCGTGCTGCCCGCCTGCCCTACCTCGTGCACCTGCGCCACCCCACCACCGGCGGCGTCTACGCGTCCTGGGGTTCGCTGGGGCACGTGACCGTGGCCGAGCCGGGTGCGCTCGTCGGCTTCCTCGGGCCCAAGGTCTACGAGGCCCTCAACGGTGAGCCGTTCCCGCCGGGGGTGCAGACGGCCGAGAACCTCGCCGCGAAGGGCGTGCTCGACGCGGTCGTCGCCGCCGAGGACCTGCCGATGCTCGTCGACCGGGCGCTCGGCGTCCTCGTCGACGGGCCGACCGAGCCGCGCCTCGACCGCCGCGAGGGCGAGCCGAGCTGCCACCTGACGGCATGGGAGTCGATCGAGGCGACCCGCCGGCCCGACCGGGCGGGGGTGCGCGAGCTGCTGCGCTTCGGGGCGACGGGCACGCTGCGGCTGCGCGGCACCGACGAGGGCGAGCGGGACTCGACGATGCTCGTCGCGCTCACCCGCCTCGACGGTCAGCCGTGCGTGCTCGTGGGCCAAGACCGGGCGCGGCAGTCGCCGACGTCGCCGATGGGTCCCGGGGCGCTCCGTGAGGCCCGGCGCGCGATGCGCCTCGCCGAGGAGCTGGGTATGCCGCTCGTCACGGTCATCGACACCCCCGGCGCCGAGCTGTCGGCGCACGCCGAGGAGCGCGCCATCGCCGGCGAGATCGCCCGGTGCATCGCCACGTTGACGACGATGACGGTGCCCACGGTGTCCGTCGTGCTCGGACAGGGCTGTGGGGGAGGGGCGCTCGCGCTCCTGCCGGCTCGGGAGGTGATCGCGGCGGAGCACGCGTGGCTCTCGCCACTGCCGCCGGAGGGTGCGAGCGCGATCGTGCACGGCGACGTCTCGCACGCCCCGGAGATGGCCGAGCTGCAGCAGGTCGGGGTTCGCGACCTCGCAGCCCGAGGGATCGTCAGCCGGATCGTCCCGGAGCCGGCCCACGACACCGCGGCCGCACTGGCGCTCGCCGTCGTCGCGGAGTGTGCGGCCGCCCTGCGCCGCCAGTCCTAGGCCGGTTCCGGCGTCAGCGTCGGCGCCAGCGTCGTCAGCGACGGCATACTCGCCGTCGCCCGTCGCCCGTCGCCCGTCGCCCGTCGCCCGTCGCCCGTCGCCCGTCGGCCGTCGGCCGCTGCTCCACGGGCGCGGCCATCTGGATCCGCTCCAACTGGCGCTGGATCACCGGCGCCGTCATGGCGACCTTGGTGGCCGACTGGTTCTGGCCGCTGATGTAGCGATGGACCTGCTTCTCGGTCACGTCAGGACCGCTACTCGCCCGGCCCGAGCGCCCGCAGGGATCCTGGGCTCAGCGGGCCCAGAGGTACTCGACCTCGGGACGGCCCGCGCCGGCATACCGCGACCGACGCACGACCACCCTTGTGTCGCAGAGGTACTCGGCGTAGCGGCGCGCGGTCACGCGGCTGACCCCGAGCTCGTCGCCGAGCTCGCTCGCCGAGCGGCCGCCGTCGGCCTCCCGCAGCAGGCGCGACACCCGCCCGAGCAGCTCCTCGCCCATGCCCTTGGGCAACCGTCCCTCGGCGGCCACGCGCGCGCCGGCGAACACCTCGTCGACCTCCGCCTGCGTCCCGACCTCGGCGCCGCTCGTCAGCTGCTCCCGGTAGGCGCGATAGGCGAGCAACCGGTCGCGCAGTGTGGCGAAGACGAACGGCTTCAAGAGATACTGCACGATCCCGAGCGACACGGCCGCGCGCACGACGTCCAGGTCGCGAGCCGACGTGACGGCGATGACGTCGGCCCGGTGGCCGGCGGCGCGCATGGCCCGCACGACGTCCAGCCCATGGCGGTCGGGAAGGTTCATGTCGAGCAGCACGACGTCGATCGCCTTGTCCTGCAACGCTTTCAGCGCCGCCTGCGACGTGCCGACCGTCGCGGCGACCTCGAAACCCTCGACCCTGCCGACGTATGCCGTGTGGGCCTCCGCCGCGATCGGCTCGTCCTCGACGACGAGGACCCGCAGCACGCCGGACGCCCCGCCCTCAGCCATCGGTCCCCCCGAACGGCAGCCGCACCACGAACGTCGCACCGGGTGGCCCCGAGACCTGGAGCGTCCCGCCGAGGCGGTCGACCGTCTGGCCCACCAGGGCCAGCCCGATCCCGCGGCGCCCGGCACGGCCCTGCTCCTTCGTCGACCAACCACGCCGGAAGGCGTCGCCGACGGCGCCCGGCGGCAGACCCGGCCCGTCGTCGGAGACCTCGAGCACGGCATACGCCCCCTCGACCCGCGAGTCGAAGCGCACGCGGCGTTCCGGCTGCAGCGACCCGGACTCGCCGGCCACGGCGTCGAGGGCGTTGTCGATGAGGTTGCCGACGATGGTGACGAGGTCGCGGGTCGGCGCCACGTCGCGCGGCCAGTGCGCGCCGGGTGCGATCTCGAAGGCGATGCCACGCTCGTGCGCCTCGGCGGCCTTGCCGAGGAGCAGGGCCGTCAGGGCCGGCTCGTCGACGGAGCCGACGACGCGGTCGGTGAGCACCTGCGAGACCTGCAGCTCGTCGGTGGCGAAGTCGAGCGCCCGGTCCGTGTGCCCGAGCTCGATGAGGCTCACGATGGTGTGCAGCCGGTTCGCCGACTCGTGCGCCTGGGAGCGCAACGCCTCGGTGAGGCCCCGGGCCGAGTCGAGCTCGCCGGTGAGCGCCTCTAGGTCGGTGCGGTCGCGCAGCGTCGCGACGTGGCCGAGCAGCCGGCCCTCCCAGCGGGCGGGGCCGCGGTTGAGCACGAGCACCCGGGCCGACGTGACCTGCAGCTCGTCCTCGTGCACGGCGTCGTCGGTCAGCGCGGCCGTGAGTGCGTCGCCGAGGCCCAGCTCCGCGACGGGGCGCCCGACCGCGTCGGCGGGCAGGGCGAGCAGGCGCACCGCCTCGTCGTTGGCGAGCCGCAACCGGGCGTCGAGGTCGGTGATGACCAGCCCCTCGGTGACCGCGTGGAGCACGGCGTCGTAGTACTCGTACATCTCGCGCAGCTGCTGCTCACCGAGGCCGTGCGTCTGCCGCCGGATGCGCCGGGCCACCAGGCCGGTGCCGAGGCCGGACAGCAGCGCCGCCACGAGTCCCGCGAGGAGCAGGCCCGGCAGCTGGGCGCGGACGCGCTCACCGACGGCGGCCTTGCGGATGCCGACGGACACGAGGGCGACCACCTTCCCCCGGTCGGTCACCGGGACCACGACGCGCGAGGACGGCCCGAGCGTGCCGGTGTAGTCCTCCTCGACGACCCCGCCCGCGAGCGCCTCCTCCGTGTGCCCGATGAACTTCCTGCCGATCTGCGCCGGGTCCGGGTGCGTGTAGCGGATCCCGTCCCGGCTCATCACGACGACGAAGTCGGTGGCCGTCTCGGCCCGCACCCGTTCGGCATACGGCTGCAGCGCGGCCGACGGGTCCGGCCCCTGCACCGCCGCCGCCACCTCCGGGGTCGAGGCCATCGTCTCGGCCACGGCGAGCGCCCGCGAGATGGCCTCCTGGTCGCCGGCGCGCTGGGTCTGGCCGTAGGCCCCCAGGAGGCCCGCGCCGACGACGAGCACGGCGATGAGGACCTGCAGCGCGAAGGTCTGCCCCGCGACGCTCCAGCGCGCGGGTGCCCTCAGCGCCCGGGCGGCGGCTCGGCGCAGGCGGGCGAGCGAGCTCAACGGCATACGACCGGCCGTGAGAACTCAATGAACACAAAGGTGACCATAACCACTCGTGGGGGCAGCCTCGACACATTCACCGGTCCCGTGCCCAGCACGGGACCCAGCCAACGGAGGTCACCGTGAGTTCCACCGCCGACAGCGCCGTCGACGCCCGCCCGGGCACGACTCGGAAGCGCGACCGCACCCATTTCCTCTACATCGCCGTCATCGTGGCGATGGTCGCCGGCATCCTGGTCGGCTGGGCCTTCCCCGAGGTGGGCAAGAGCCTCAAGCCCCTCGGGACCGGCTTCGTCAACCTCATCAAGATGATGATCACGCCGATCATCTTCTGCACCATCGTCCTCGGCATCGGCTCGGTGCGCCGCGCCGCCCAGGTCGGCAAGGTCGGCGGTCTCGCCCTCGGCTACTTCATCACCATGTCAACCGTCGCGCTGGGCATCGGCCTCGTCGTCGGCAACATCGTCAAGCCGGGCGCCGGCCTCGACCTCACCGACGCGGTGGCCAAGTCGGGGCAGGCCCAGCTCGCCGAGAATTCCGAGGGCGCGGTCGACTTCGTCCTGGGCCTCATCCCCGACACGCTCGTCTCCGCGCTGACGTCGGGCTCGGTGCTCCAGGCGCTGCTCATCGCCCTGCTCGTCGGCTTCGCCCTGCAGAGCATGGGCCGGGCGGGGGAGCCGATCCTCACGGGCATCAAGCACCTCGAGCGCCTCGTCTTCCGCCTCATGGCGATGGTCATGTGGGTCGCCCCGATCGGCGCCTTCGGCGCCATGGCCGCCCTGGTCGGCGCCACCGGCATCGGCTCGCTCAAGAGCCTCGGCCTGCTGATGCTCGCCTTCTACGCGACGTGTGCGATCTTCGTCTTCGCCTTCCTCGGCAGCATCCTCAAGGTCGTCACGGGGATGAACGTCTTCTCGCTCTTCCGCTACCTCGGCCGCGAGTTCCTCCTCATCCTGTCGACGTCGTCGTCGGAGTCGGCCCTGCCGCGCCTCATCGCCAAGATGGAGCACCTCGGCGTCTCCCGCCCGGTCGTGGGCATCACCGTGCCGACCGGTTACTCGTTCAACCTCGACGGCACCGCGATCTACCTGACGATGGCGAGCCTCTTCATCGCCGAGGCCATGGACAAGCCGTTCAGCATCGGCCAGCAGATCGGCCTGCTCGTCTTCATGATCATCGCGAGCAAGGGCGCCGCCGGCGTCAGCGGTGCCGGCCTCGCCACCCTCGCAGGTGGCCTGCAGAGCCACCGCCCCGACCTCGTCCCGGGCGTCGGCTTCATCGTCGGCATCGACCGCCTCATGAGCGAGGCCCGCGCGCTGACGAACTTCGCCGGCAACGCCATCGCGACGGTCCTGATCGGCACGTGGGTCGGCGAGATCGACCGCGACAAGGCGGCCCGGGTCCTCTCCGGCCAGGACCGCTTCGACGAGGCCAGCATGGTCGACTCGCACGACGAGGCGGTCGACGAGAGCGACGCCTCGGGCATCCCCGCCCGCGAGCCGGAGCTGGTCGGCTCCACGCGCTGACTCTCCCACCGTCGAAGGGCCACAAACCGCACGGTTTGTGGCCCTTTGACCGTTTCGTATGCCGTCGGGCACCGTCACGTCGTCACGCCTCGTTTTGCGCTTGCCCACCGTCGTTCGGCACAGTGGACGCCGAAACGAGACAGCTGTGACACGTAACGTGAGGAGACGGACGGCACCTTCGCCGGGTGCCGTCATGACGTATGAGTGAACTGACCAAGAGCCCCGACGACGCGCTGCACCCGGCGCTCGAGCCGCCACCGGTGAACCACGACCAGGCCCCGCCGTCGCGGGTCGACAAGGTCGTCTTCGGCGTCGCTGCCGGTGTGGCCATCGCCTTCGTCCTGTGGGGCGCCCTCGGCACCGAGAGCCTCAGCACGAGCGCCTCAGCCGGCCTCGACTTCGTCGTCCACAACACCGGCTGGCTCTTCTCGCTCGTCGCCTCCGGCTTCGTCGTCTTCGTCATCTGGCTGGCGGCCAGCAAGTACGGCAACATCCCGCTCGGCGGCGACGGTGAGGCTCCGGAGTTCCGCACGTCGTCGTGGGTGGCGATGATGTTCTCGGCCGGCATGGGCATCGGCCTGATGTTCTACGGCGTGACCGAGCCGCTGAGCCACCTCGTGAAGCCGCCGCCCGGCACGGGCGCCGCGGGCAACCCGGCCGCGGTGCAGACCGCCATGGCGACGACGATGTTCCACTGGTCGCTGCACCCGTGGGCGATCTACGCCGTCGTCGGCCTCGCCGTCGCGTACGGCGTCTTCCGCAAGGGCCGTTCGCTGCTCATCAGCTCGGCCTTCGCCCCGATCTTCGGCGAGAAGCGCGCCAACGGCCCGGCCGGTCGGGTCATCGACATCTTCGCGATCTTCGCGACCCTCTTCGGCTCGGCCACCTCGCTCGGGCTCGGGGCCCTGCAGATCGGCTCGGGCCTCGAGATCGTCGCCGGCATCGGGCCCGTCGGCAACGGCGTGCTCATCGGCGTCATCGTGGTGCTGACGGTCTGCTTCATCCTGTCGGCCGTCTCCGGTGTCGCCAAGGGGATCCAGTGGCTCTCGAACATCAACATGGTGCTCGCGCTCGCCCTGGCCGTGTTCGTCTTCGTCGTCGGCCCGACGGTCTTCATCCTCAACCTCGTCCCGACGACCATCGGCTCCTACTTCAAGGACCTCGCGATGATGTCTGCCCGCACCGACGCCGCGGGCGGGGACGGCATGAAGGACTGGCTCGCCGGCTGGACGATCTTCTACTGGGCGTGGTGGGTCAGCTGGACGCCGTTCGTCGGCATGTTCATCGCCCGCATCTCGCGCGGCCGCACGATCCGCCAGTTCGTCTCCGGCGTGCTGCTCGTCCCGTCGGTGGTCTCGCTCATCTGGTTCGCGATCTTCGGCGGCGCCGGCATCGACCAGCAGCAGCACGGCCAGGACATCGCCGGCCAGGCCTCGCCCGAGGGCTCGCTCTTCGCGATGCTGGGCAACCTGCCCTGGCCGACCGTGACGGCGGTCGTCGTCATGCTCCTCGTCGCGATCTTCTTCGTGTCCGGTGCCGACGCCGCATCGATCGTCATGGGCACGCTCTCGGAGAAGGGCACGCTCGAGCCGTCGAAGAAGACCGTGATCTTCTGGGGCGCCGCCACCGGCGCCGTCGCCGCGATCATGCTGCTCATCGGCGGTGAGGACGCCCTGTCGGGCCTGCAGAACGTCACGATCGTGGCGGCCCTGCCCTTCCTCGTCATCATGGTCGGGCTCGCGGTCGCCCTCGTGAAGGACCTGTCGCGCGACCCGCAGGTCGTCCGGAGGCAGTATGCCGTCGCGGCCGTCGAGCAGGCTGTCGTCGCGGGCGTCAGCGAGCACGGTGACGACTTCGCGCTGACGTTCGAGGAGACCGCGCCCGGCGAGGGAGTCGGCGAGCTGGTCCAGACCGACCCGGTCGGCGACAGCATCGAGGCCAAGGACGTGGCGGCCGAGGACGGGCTCGCCGGCCAGGTCGGCGAGGAGACCGAGAAGGTGGGCGCGTCCATGCGCCTCTGACCCGGCATGACGCTGGCGCGTCGGCTACTTGGTGAACCCGGCCGTCAGGCCGCTCAGCAGTTGCCGACGACCGACGATGTACAGCGCGAGGATCGGCAGGGCGGTCAGCAGCACGGCGGCGAGGATCGCCGGGACGTTGATGCCGTACTGGCCCTGGAAGGTCCACAGCGCGAGCGGCAGCACCCGCAGGTTCGGGCTCTGGGTCAGGACCAGGGGGAGCAGGAAGCCGTTCCAGATGAGCAGCGCGTTGTAGATCGTCACTGTCACCAGGGCCGGGCGCGTCAGCGGGAGCGCGAGCCGCCAGAGCGTCTGCCACTCGCTGCAGCCGTCGAGGCGCATCGACTCGAAGAGCTCGTTGGGCACGTCGCGGATGAAGTTCGACAGCACGAGGACCGAGAGCGGGATCGCGAAGGCGATCGACGGCAGGATCAGCGCCAGCAGGGTGTCGTAGAGATGCAGGCGGATGATGATGAGGTAGATCGGGATGATCGTGGCCTGCAGGGGGATCGCCAGACCCATGAGGAAGACGGCGTTCGAGGACCTGACGAACCGGCTGGGCCGGCTCCTGATGATCGCGAACGCGGCCATGAACGACACGAGGACCGCCGGCACGACAGCGCCGATCGTGACGATGACGCTGTTGAAGAAGTAGCGGATGAAGCCCGACTCGACGACGAGACGGTAGGCCGCGAGGGTCGGCTCGGCCGGCGGCGCGAACGGGTTGGTGACGAAGTACTCGGACTGGCTCTTGATGCTCGTGATGATGATCCAGTAGATCGGCAAGATCACCACGGCGAGCCAGAACCAGCTGAGCAGTCCGCCGACCCAGTTCCTGCTGCGGATTCGTGTGGTCTGCTGCCCTCTGGAGGCCATGGCTCAGGCCCCCTCGAGCTGGCTGGCGGTCTGCTCGCCGCCGCCGATGCGTCGGAACAGCAGGGCGAGCAGGAGTCCGACGACGACGAGGATGACGCCGATGGCACTCGCCGGACCCATCAGGTTCGCCTGGAAACCCCGCTTGTACATGTCGAGGGCGAGCACCCGGGTGGCATCCCCCGGACCGCCGGCCGTGAGCACGTAGATGAGGTCGAAGAAGGTCAGCGAGCCGACGACCATCAGCGTGGAGGACGTGATGATGGTGTTCTTCAGCTGCGGCAGCGTGATCGAGAAGAACTGGCGCATCCGGCCGGCGCCGTCGATCTGGGCGGCCTCATACATCGAGGTCGGGATCTGGCGCACGGCGCCCTGGTAGATCAGCGAGTGGAACGGGATGAACTGCCAGGACACGACGAAGACGACGACGGCGAGCGCGAGCGTCGGCTCACCGAGCCAGTCCTGGGACAGGAACGGCAGCCCGAGACCGGTGCCGATGCCGAAGTTGGGGTCGAGCAGGGCCTTGAAGGTGATCGCGATCGCCGCAGAGCTGAGCAGCAGCGGGATGAAGTAGAGCACCGAGAGGAATGCCCGGTACCGCTGTGCCCCGGCCAGGAAGACCCCGAGCAGGATGGCCATCGGGGTCTGGAACAGCCAGGAGAGGGCCGCCACCTGGAAGGTGACCCACATCGCGTGCGGCAGACCCGGGTCGGTGAGCACGGACCTCCAGCTGGTGAGCCCCGAGGGCACCACCTCGCCGATCCCGTCCCACGTGGTGAAGCTGAGCAGGAGTACGCCGACGAGCGGGATGACGCCGAAGGCGACGAAGAAGACCAGCGCCGGGACCGCCAGCCACCAGAGCGTTCGACCGTGAACGCTCTGGTCCGGGTGGGACGGTGCCGGTCTGACGGACCCGACGCTGGCGACGGTCACGAGTTCGTGACCGCGTTGAGGTTGGTGGCGAACTGCTCGGGAGTGATGCTCAGCTGGAAGAGCTTCGCGATGTTGTCGAGGAGCGTCTCGGCGGCGCTGGGCGGCAGGGCCTGGTCCCACGACTGCGCGAAGACCTTGGCGTTGCTCGACACCCCGTAGACGAACTTCAGGAACTCGGCGTCCTCGGAGCTTCCGATGCTGGAGTCGGCGCCCTTGACGATCGGGATGGAGCCGGTGTCGATCCAGGCCTTGACCTCGGTCGGGTCGAGCACGCCCGTCTTGAAGAACTTCTTGGCCGTCTCCTTCTCGGCCGCGGTGGCCTTGGACGAGATCGAGAGGTACTGGCCGGGGTTGCCGACGGTGTTGGTCGGGTCTCCCTTCCCGCCGGCCACCGGCGGGAAGTTCATCCAGCCGAGGTGGCCGCCCTTGACGAAGTCGCCGCCGTCGCTCTTCATGCTCCCGTACGTCCAGGAGCCGTGCAGCATCATGGCGGCCTTGCCGGTGTAGAGCAGCGCCTGGTCGGCGTTGGAGTCGGCCGTGATCGAGGAGAAGCCCTTGATGAAGCCGCCCGCCTTGACGAGGTCCTGCACCTTGGTGAGGGCGGCGATCGCGTCGGGGTTGGACCAGGCGTCCTTCTTGCCCTCGAAGGCGGCCTGGAAGACCTCCGGGCCGCCGATCCGGTCGAAGAGGAACTCGAGCCACATCATGTTGGTCCACCGGGACTGTCCACCCAGCGAGAACGGGGCGATACCCGCGTCGTTGAACTTCGGGACCAGGGCCATGATGTCGTCCCACGAGGTGGGGGGCTGCACGCCGACCTTCTGGAAGACCGACTTGTTGTAGTAGAGCACGATGGGCTGCACGGTCTCGCACGGCATGGCGTAGATCTTGCCGCCGACCGTCACGGCGCCGAACGAGGAGGGGA
This sequence comes from Terrabacter sp. FW104-15G4B, assembly GCF_058790095.1. NCBI lineage: Bacteria > Bacillati > Actinomycetota > Actinomycetes > Micrococcales > Intrasporangiaceae > Terrabacter > Terrabacter sp. FW104-15G4B. The sequence continues at coordinate 137,863 of NZ_JBYTCI010000006.1, forward strand.
AGAGCTTCGCCTTGACGTCGGGGTTCTGCTCGAACCATGAGGTGAGGTCCTCGACCTGGCTGGCGTCGACGTACGACTTGAGGCCGCCACCGCCCCAGCCCCAGATGATCGTGGGCGCCTGGCCGGCGCCGATGGCCGTCTTGATCTTCGTCTTGTAGGCGTCGTTCTGGAACGCGGTGGCGGCGATCTGGGTGCTCGGATTGGCGGCGTTGAAGCGGTCGACGGCGCCCTTGCGGATGCCCTCACCGGGTGCGCCGGTCAAGAACCAGTAGGAGGCGCCGGAGCCGGCGGCGCCCCCGGTGCCGCCCGTCGCGGTGCCGGTGGTCGGTCCGGAGCTGCCGCACGCCGCGAGGGCGCCGGCCAGGGGGACGCCCATGGCGAGCCCGAGGAAGGTACGACGAGAGGTGCTTCTGGGATCCACGTTGATCTCCACATGTGTCGTGGCCGCGGGCGGCCGGCCGGCCGGTGTCGCACGCGCCGGCTAGAGGCGTCGGGCACGCAACAGCTTTGGTGACAAGGACGATAGTTTTCGATACTTTTCGTTGTCAAGGGTTGTGACGGAAACGTATCCGGGTACAAAGTAGGCACGTCGCGTCCTATCGCGAGTCCACCGCAGGCGTCCTGTGGTCGTGACCGTATCCCGAAAGTTTCGACGAGTCCGTGCCTCGAGGAGACCACCATGACCGAGACCACCCCGATGCAGACCGACCCCGAGCTGGACGAGGTCTGGCGCGACCCGTCACGCACCCCGGAGGAGCGCGTCGACGACCTGCTCGCCCGGCTCACTCTCGCCGAGCGGATCGGCCAGCTCGGGAGCCGGTGGGCGCTCAACGACATGTCGCCCGCCGACGCAGACGACTCCCACGCCGACGTGGACGCGGTCCACGGCGAGGCGCCCCTCCCCGACGAGCTGCACAACGTCGCACCGATGCAGGACGTCTTCGCGGCGTCGGGCACGATCGCGCTGGCCGATGCGGCCGCGCACGGCCTGGGGCACCTGACCCGCGTCTACGGCAGCATCCCGATCACCCCCACGGAGGGCGCCGCGGAGGTCGTGCGCCAGCAGCGGGTCGTCGTCGGGCAGTCGCGCCTGGGGATCCCGGCGATCGTCCACGAGGAGTGCCTGACCGGCTTCACAGCATATGGCGCGACGGTCTACCCGGCGGCGATCGCCTGGGGGGCGACGTTCGACCCCGAGCTGGTCGGGGCCATGGCTGCGGCGATCGGCCGCGACATGGCGGCGCTGGGCGTGCACCAGGGCCTCTCGCCCGTGCTCGACGTCGTCCGCGACTACCGGTGGGGCCGGGTCGAGGAGACCATGGGCGAGGACCCCTACCTCGTGTCGATGCTGGCCGCCGCCTACGTCCGTGGGCTGCAGGGGGCCGGCGTCCTCGCGACGCTCAAGCACTTCGCGGGCTATTCCGCGGCGCGGGCGGCCCGCAACCACGGGCCCGTCCCGATGGGCCGCCGGGAGCTGCTCGACGTCATCCTGCCGCCGTTCGAGATGGCCGTGCGGGTGGCCGGCGTCGGCTCGGTCATGAACTCGTACTCCGACGTGGACGGGGTCCCGGCCGGCGCCGACCCGTGGCTGCTCACCGAGATCCTCCGCGACACGTGGGGCTTCGAGGGGACCGTCGTCTCGGACTACTGGGCCGTGCCGTTCCTGTCCTCGATGCACCGTGTCGCCGGCAGCATGGACGACGCGGGGGCGCTCGCCCTGTCGGCCGGGATCGACGTCGAGCTGCCCGACACCCTCGGCTACGGGCAGCAACTCGCGCAGCGCGTCGAGAGCGGTGACCTCGACGAGGCCGTCGTCGACCGCGCCGCGAGACGCGTGCTGCTCCAGAAGATCCGTCTCGGCCTGCTCGATCCGGACTGGACCCCGGAGGGCTCCGTCGAGCGGGCGACCACGGTCGAGCTCGACTCGGCCACCAACCGGGGACTGGCCCGCACCATGGCGGAGCGCAGCATCGTGCTGCTCGACGCCGGGGACGTGCTGCCCCTCAGCGCTCCGGGGCGCCCCGGGCCCACGAAGATCGCGGTCGTCGGCCCGGCGGCGCAAGACCCCCGGACGTTCATGGGGTGCTACGCATTCCCCAACCACGTGCTGCCGCGCTACCCGGCAAAGGGCCTCGGCGTCGCCGTGCCGACCCTCGTCGACGCGCTGCGGTCCGAGCTGCCCGACGCGAGCATCGAGTACGCCGAGGGGTGCGCCACGAGCGGCTCGGACCGGTCGGGTCTCGCCGAGGCCGTGGCCGCGGCCCGGGATGCCGACCTGTGTGTCGTCGCGGTCGGCGACCTGGCCGGGCTCTTCGGCCACGGCACGTCGGGTGAGGGCTGTGACGCCCCCGACCTCAGCCTGCCCGGCGTGCAGGGCGAGCTGGTCGCCCAGCTGATCGCGACCGGCACCGCCGTCGTCGTGGTCGTCGTCTCCGGGAGGCCGTATGCGTTGGGCGACGTCGCGGGTCGGGCCGCCGGCCTCGTCCAGGCGTTCATGCCGGGCGAAGAGGGCGCGGCCGCCATCGCGGGCGTGCTCTCGGGGCGGGTGCAGCCCTCGGGCCGGCTGCCGGTCCAGATCCCCCGGTCGCCGGGTGGGCAGCCGGGCACCTACCTGCAGCCGTTGCTCGGGGTCGGTCACCACGGCATCAGCACGCTCGACCCGACGCCCCTCTACCCCTTCGGCTACGGCCGCTCCTACACGAGCTTCGAGATCGAAGGGGTAGAGCTGAGCGAGACAGAGGTCGCGACGGATGGCGAGGTCCGGGTCAGCGCGCGGGTGACGAACACGGGGGAGCGGGCCGGCACCGAGGTCGTCCAGCTCTACCTCCACGACCCGGTGGCTCAGGTGACCCGACCGGTGCTCCAGCTGGCGGGGTTCGTGCGGGTCGAGCTCGAGCCCCTAGACTCTCGAGTCGTGACGTTCACGCTCCACAGCGACCGGATGGCCTTCACCGGCCGCGATCTCCGTCGCATCGTGGAGCCGGGCGACCTGCACCTGATGGTGGGCAGCTCCGCCGCCGAGCTGCCCTGCCGGGCCGTCCTGCGGCTGACGGGCGAGACGCGCGTTGTCGGGGCCGACCGCGTGCTCACGACGCCGGTACAGGTGTCCCGGACCGGGTACGGACGCTAACCCGTCCATGAGCTCCTTGTCGCCGCGCACGACGCTGGCCGAGATCGCGACCTCGGCTGGCGTGTCGGTGGCGACCGTGTCGAAGGTCGTCAACGGCCGCAGCGACGTGTCGGAGGAGACGCGGCAGCGCGTCCAGGAGCTGCTCGACCGCAACGGCTACCGACCGCGGGGCCCGCGACGACAGGTCTCGACCGTGGGCGCCGCGATCGAGCTCGCCTTCGAGGGTGACCTCCACGCCTACTCCGCCGAGATCATCCAGGGGGTGGTCGACGCGGCGGCCGAGTCGGGCACTCTGGTCGTCGTCACCCGACGAAGGACCGGGGCCCCGCCCGTGCAGGGTCCGCCCGGTGAGTGGGCCCGCGACCTCGCCGCATCGGGGGTGGGAGCCTACATCGCCGTCACGAGCGTCATGTCGTCGGAGCAGGTTGCAGCGCTGGCGCGCTCAGGTGTGCACCTGGTCGTCATCGACCCGATCGAGCTGCCGTCGGTGGACGTGACGAGTGTGGGCTCGACCAACTTCGCGGGTGGTCAGTCGGCCGCCAGACACCTGCTCGAGCTGGGGCACCGGCGCATCGCCTTCCTCGGCGGCCACCCGCGGGCCTCGTGCAACGAGGCGCGCATGCACGGGTTCCGCTCCGCCCTGGAGCGCGCCGGCGTCCCGCTGCCGCCTGACTACGTCCGCTCCTCCCACTTCATGTACGCCGACGGCGTGGCGGGCGGCGCCGCCCTGCTCGACCTGCCGGAGCCGCCGACCGCGATCTTCGCCGCCTCCGACGAGATCGCCGTGGGCGTCATGGAGGCCGCGAGGGCCCGGGGCCTGCGCGTGCCCGAGGACCTCAGCATCGTCGGCTTCGACGACACGCAGCTGGCGCGCATGTCGTCACCGCCGCTCACGACCGTCCGCCAGCCGCTGGTCGAGATGGGGCGCGTGGCGGTGCGCACCGCCCTGCGGCTCATGGCCGGCGAGACCATCGAGTCGCACCACGTCGAGCTGGCCACCGAGCTGGTGCTGCGCGGGTCGACCCTCGAGCTGTCCCGCTCGTACGTCTGACGGCGGCTCTTGAGGCTCAGACGAACTCGGCCACCAGGTCGGGACTCAGCTGCGACAGGACGGCATACGCCTGCTCGACGGGAACGTCGATGACGTCGTAGTGCTGGGCGCCGGCCGCGGTCGTCGCGACGAGCGTCGCGACCCCCGCGCGCCGCTGGAAGAACGACTGCTCGACCTTCCAGCCGATGATGCCGTCGCGGTCGAGCACGACCCGCTGCCGGTCGAGCGAGCCGTGACGCGAGACGAGCTGGTCAGGCGTCACGGCGTGGCCCAGGGCGCGGTAGCGGTCGCGGCCGAGCGCCACTGCGGCGACGAGGAGCATCGGCACGACCAGGAGCAGCGACCCGTGCCAGCCCCAGAGGACCCGTGCTGCCACGAGCGCCGCGGCGACGAGCGAGGCGGGCCCGAGCGCGCGGGTCATCCGGCGGCGCCGCGCGGCGGGACCATGGGGGACGAGCGTCCCTGACACGGCGGCCTCGTCGGGTCGGATGCGGAGGGCGAGGGGCGTCACGACGTCCGCCGGGGCCGGGGGGCACAGCCAGTCGGAGCCTCCGCGCTCGCGCCTGAGCCCGGTCGTGACGACCTTGAGCCGTCGGGCCCCGACGAGACGGAGGCCGAGCGGCTCGTCGAGCCGGATGCCGCGCACACGCGCCGCGTCGATGCTCGTCTCGCGGTTGGTCAGCAGGCCCCGGCGGGTGTGCAGGGTGCCGAGGCGGTTGCGGGTCAGGCGGAAGCCCCAGAACGTCAGGACGTAGGCCCCGACCGCGAGGAGCGAGACGACGCCGAGGAGGAGCAGCACGTCGACCCACCACGACAGCCGTGCGACCAGCGAGGCGCCGACACGGAAGACCGACCGCTCCTGCGAGAAGCGCGAGAAACCCTGCGACACGAAGCCGAGGATCGCGGCCGCACTCGCCAGGCCGGTCACGGTGAAGGGTGCGTAGCGGATCCACGACGGGTCCAGGCTCAGGAGCAGCTCGTCACCGACCGGGGGCGAGGTCTCGTCGGGGATGTCGTCGCTGTCCACCGGTGCTCCGGTGGGCGCCGGCAGGCCGGTCACCGCGGGGTCGACGCGGTGGAGCAGCTCGGCCCGCAGCCGGCGCCCGGCGTCGACGCTCAGCGAGTCGAGGACCAAGCGGTCGTGACCGCCGCCCGCCGTCGAGACCTCGACCTTGGCCAGCCCGAGCAGCCGGTGGTGCACCTGGGCGGTCAGGTCGATGGCGCGCACCTTGTCGAGCCGCGCCGTGGTCGTCTGCTTCGTCACCAGGCCACGCCGCAGCTCGATCTGCCCGTCGGCGATGCGGTAGCGCGTCGTGACCCAGCGCAGCACGCCGAACGCGACGATGAGCGGGACGGCATACAGCTCCCACCGGTCGTTTCCGTCGGAGCCGGCCCGGAAGAGGACGATCGCGATGAGCGCCGGGAGGAAGCGGATCAGGGTCTCGAGGGGGTGGACGAGCAGCATCCGGGCGTCGAGCCGCCGCCAGCCGTCGGTCTCCTCGCTCACGTCGCGTCGCCCGCCTCGGCCACGGCTGCGGCGGTCAGGGCGTCGACGAGCTCGCGGGCCACGGGCAGGTCGAGCCCGTGGATGGTGACGGGCCCGGCGGCGGAGGCGGTCGTCACGGTCACGGCGGCGAGGCCGAGCAGCTGCGCGACAGGCCCGCGATGCAGGTCGACCGTCTGCACCCGGCTGATCGGCGCGATGCGGCGCTCCTGCCACAGCCAGCCGCTCTGGGTGTAGATCGCCCGCGGGGTCGCCTCCCAGCGGTGCACCCGGTAGCGCCACTGCGGCATCGCCACGGCGTACGCCGCGCCGGCCACCAGCCAGACCGCGCCGACAACCCAGTGCGGGGTGCGTGACGGGGCGTCGTCGGCGAGCCACCAGACCACCTGGGCGGCCAGCAGCACGGCCAGCACGACGAGGGCCTGGACGGTCCACATGAGGACGGCGCGGGGTGACACCCGGTGCGCGGGCTCCCGGAGCACGGGCTCGCGAAGCACGGGCTCGTCGGCTGCTTCCACGGCCCCACGGTGCCACACGGAGGTCACGAGACGGCAGGCGACCGAGGTATGCCGTCCCCGCCCCCTTGGTGGCGGGACGCTCAGGCCGCGAGCGCCTCGTGAGCCGAGCCCTCCCGCGCCTCGACGAGGCGTGCGTAGCGGCCGCCCCGGGCCAGGAGGTCGTCGTGGTCGCCGAGCTCGACGACCCGGCTTCGGTCCAGTACCGCGATCTGCTCGGCATCGCGGATGGTCGAGAGGCGGTGCGCGATGGTGAGGGTGGTGCGGCCGGCCATGAGCCGGTCGATCGCGGCCTGCAGCCCGCGCTCCGTCTCGTTGTCGAGCGCGCTCGTCGCCTCGTCGAGGATGAGCACGCGGGGGTTGCGCAGCAGCGTGCGGGCGATGGCCAGGCGCTGCTTCTCGCCGCCGGAGAAGCGGTGGCCGCGGGCGCCGACGACCGTGTCGAGACCCTCGGACAGGCTCGCGACCAGCGGCGCGACCTGGGCGGCGGCCAGGGCCTGCCACAGCTCGTCGTCGCTCGCCCCGGGGGCCGCGAGCAGGAGGTTGTCGCGGATGGAGGCGTGCACGAGGTAGGTGTCCTGCGAGACGACGCCGACGATGCGGGCCAGGTCGGCCGGGTCGAGGTCGCGCAGGTCGATCCCGTCGATGGTGACGCGTCCTGACTGCGGGTCGTGGAGCCGGGCGAGCAGGCCGGCGAGGCTCGACTTGCCCGACCCGGTCTCGCCGACGAGCGCCAGCGTCGTGCCGGCCGGCACGTGGAGCGTGACGTCGTCGACGGCATACGTGGGCTCGGTGGCGCTCGGGTCGTGGCTGAAGCCGACGCCCTCGAAGCGGACCTCGCCGCGCAGCCGGTCGTGCTGCACCGCAACGGGATCGGCTGGCGGGGCAACCTCGACGGGCAGGTCGAGGTAGCCGAAGATCCGGCTGAACAGGGCCATCGAGGTGACCCACTGGGCGCCGACGTCGAGCAGGCCCATGAGGGGACGGAAGATGCCGGCCTGCAGCGTGGTGAACGCGATGAGCGTGCCGATGGTCATGCCGCCCGAGGTCGCCGGGAAGCCGGCCGCGAGATAGATGAGGGCCGGGATCGCGGCGAAGACGATCTGCATCGTCGCCATCCGCCAGCGGCCGGCGAGCTGCGAGCGCAGCTCGAGGTCGATCAGGTCGGTTGAGGTCGCGGCGAAGCGGTCGGCGGTGGCGTGGCCTGCACCGAGGGTCTTGACGAGGGTGGCGCCGCTGACGGTGAGGCCCTCCTCGACCTGGCTGTGGAGGTCGGCGAGCCGGCGCTGGCGCTGGGCGGTGATGTCCCGGCGGAGCAGGGCGACCTTGCGGGTCATCAGGACGGCCGGCGGGACGACCAGCAGTGACAGCAGCGAGAGCCGGGGGCTGAGGGCGACCATGGCGATCGCGGTGGCGACGGCGGTGGTGACGTTGCTGGCGATGGAGGTGGCCGTCGAGGTGATGACCGTCTGCATGCCGCTGATGTCGTGGGTGAGGCGCGACTGGACCTCGCCGCTGCGGGTGCGGGTGAAGAAGGCGACGGACTGGCGCTGCAGGTGCCGGAAGACGTCGGTGCGCAGGCCGTGCATGACGCGCTGGCCGACACTGGTGGTCAGCCAGGTCTGCACGACGCCGAGCAGCTGGGTGACGACCGTGACGGCGAGCATGCCGCCGACGGCCAGGAGCAGCAGGCGGACGTCCTGGTGGGGGAGTGCGTCGTCGATGACGGCGCGGAGCAGGAAGGGCTGGGCCATCGAGATGACCGAGATCGCCACGATCAGTGCGGTCACCACGGCGACGGTGCGGGCGTGGGCGCGGAAGAGGCCCGCGACCCGTCGCACCGAGACGGGTGACTCGGCGAGCTGGGCCAGGTCCTTCGGGTCGATGCGTCCGGGCTGGCGGCCGCCGCGGCCGCCTGGTCTGCCGGTGGTGTCGTTCATGTGGTCACTCCATATCTGTTCTCCGGTTCATGATGATGAGGTTACCTCACTATGAGGTAAGAGCCAACTCTCACGTATGCTGCTGCCCATGCGCGATGCCGACGAGCCGTCCCCCGACGAGCCCGCCCTCGACGAGCTGCTCATGGGCGCGGCCCGCGCCCTCCGGCGCCGCTGGGCGAGCGGCCTCGGGCCCGACCTCTCCCCCCACGACGCCCGCGCGCTCCGGGTGATCGGGCACCACGGCCCCACACGTCTCGGCGTCGTCGCCGACCACCTGCGCATCGCGGCTCGCTCGGCCACCGACGTCGTCGACCGGCTCGAGTCCCGCGGCCTCGTCCAGCGCTCGCCCGACCCCGCCGACCGGCGCGCGATGACCGTCACGCTCACCCCGCTCGGCGCGTCCGTGCTCGCGGATGTCGACGACGCCCGACGGGCGGGCGCGGAGGAGTTCTTCGGGGGCCTCAGCGACCGCGAGCGCACCTCCCTCGCCGCCATCCTCGGCAAGCTCGACCCGCGGGACCCCTGAGCCTCGGATGTCATAAACTTCCCTGCCGCCAAGGGGCAGCACGCGTGGCCGGGCGAGGTCGGTCAGATCTGGTGGGTGGTGCAGTGAACGGCCTCGTCATGGTCGAAGGACTCCCCGGCTCGGGCAAGAGCACGACCGCCCACGCGATCGCAGCGTGGCTCGCCGACCAGCAGGTCGAGGTCCAGCACTGGCCGGAAGGGCGGGTCGACCACCCCGTCGACCTCGAGCAGGTCGCCGTGCTCGGCACCGAGGACCTGCTCGGCATCGCCGCGGAGTCTCCCGAGATGTCCCGGGCCCTGCTCGGTGCCGCGGAACAGCGCGACGACCTGTGGCTCGTGCGCCACGCGCTGCACCCGACGCTGCCCGCGGCCCTGGTCGAGCGACTCCGGACCCACGACGCCTACGACGGCGCGCTGGCGGCCGACGTCCACTCCCGGGTGCTCACCGACAGCTGGCGCCGCTTCGGCCGGACGGAGCCGGCTGCCGACCCGGGAGTCGTGCAGGTCTGGGAGTGCGTCCTCCTGCAGAACCCGGTGTGCGCCCTCGTGGCGCGAGCCGACCAGCCGACCGAGGTCGTCAGACGCCACGTCGCAGGTCTCGTCCATGCCGTGCGGTCGCACGCGCCGGCGCTCGTCTACCTCGACGCGGGCGAGCCCCGGCCGGTCCTCGAACGAGCCGCCGGGGAGCGGTCCGCGGACTGGCTGGAGCGCGTCATCGACTACCACACGCGCCAGGGCCGCGGACGGCGCCGCGGTCTCGAGGGGTTCGACGGCTACGTCGAGCTCATGCGTGAGCGGCGTGAGCTGGAGCTCGAGGTCGTCGCCGGGCTCGACCTGCCGACGCTCGTCGTCCCGGTCGGCGACGGTCGGTGGGACGAACACACGGCTGCTGTCCGTGCGTTCGTCGCCGACCACCTCGGTCTGGACGCCCGTGCTGCCCGCCCCGGCCGCCCTCAGTCCTACCGAATCGCCTGACCGTGCCGCTGCACTCGGTCGAGGGCCTCTTCGACGCCGGCACCGACGCTGAGGTCCGGCGCGAGTGGATGGCCCTCGCCGAGGCCGGGCTCCCGAGCCAGGCCCGTCACGAGGGGGCGACGAACGCGCCCCACGTGACGCTGTCGGCCGCCGGGAGCGTGCCGGCCGTGGTCGAGACCCGAATCGTCCGGGCGCTGGCCGGTATGCCGGCGTTGAGCGTCGCCCTCGGGCCCTTGGTCGTCATGGGCTCGCGACGCCACGTCCTCGCCAGGCTCGTGGTCCCCACGTCCGACCTGCTCCTGCTGCACCACGCGGTGGCTGCGGCCATGGCGACGTGCCCCGACGTGCCGGAGCACGTCCGCCCGGCTCGCTGGACGCCCCACGTGACGATCGCTCGTGGCCTGGCGTCGAGCCAGGTCGGCGAGGCGCTCGACGTCCTCGGACGCGCCCGCGCGCTCGACGGTGCGATCGAGTCGGTGCGCCGCTGGGACCCGACCGCCGGCCGCACGTGGCGCGTCGGCGGCATACCTACGATGGGGTCATGAGCCTCGAACTCGGACTCGACACGTTCGGCGACATCGCCAACGGCCCCGACGGCGCCCCGCTCCACCCCGCAACGGTCATCCGGGAGGTACTTGCCGAGGGTGAGCTCGCCGACCGGCTCGGCCTCGACTTCTTCGGCATCGGCGAGCACCACCGCGACGACTACGCCGTGAGCGCCCCTGACGTGCTCCTCGCCGGGCTGGCCGGCCGCACGGAGCACATCCGGCTCGGCACCTCGGTCACCGTCCTGTCGAGCGACGACCCGGTCCGCGTCTTCCAGCGCTTCTCGACGGTCGACGCGATCAGCCACGGCCGTGCCGAGATCACTGTCGGCAGAGGCTCGTTCATCGAGTCGTTCCCACTCTTCGGGCTCGACCTCGCCGACTACGAGATGCTCTTCGAGGAGAAGCTGGACCTGCTGGCGGCCGTCGTGGCCGAGCAGCCGGTCCGCTGGCAGGGCTCGATCCGCCCGCCCGTGCAGGTCGAGAAGGTCATGCCCGCAACGGAGTCCGGCCACCTGCCGGTGTGGGTCGGCGTCGGCGGCACGCCCCAGTCGGTCGTGCGCGCCGCGCACTACGGCTTCCCCGTCGTCATCGCGATCATCGGCGGGTCGGCCCGTCAGTTCGCTCCGCTCGCCGACCTCTACCGCCGCGCACTCTCCGAGATGGGCAAGCCCGAGCTGCCGATCGGCGTCCACTCGCCGGGCTACGTCGCGGCCACCGACGAGCAGGCCCGCGACGACTTCATGCCGCACTTCCTGCCCTACATGAACAAGCTCGGTCGCGAGCGGCGCTGGGCGCCGATGGGCAAGGAGCAGGCGCTCCAGCAGCTCGGCCCCGGAGGGGCCGTCTACTGCGGTTCGCCCGACACCGTCGCCGTCAAGATCGTCGACACCGCAAAGGTTCTCGGCCTCTCCCGCTTCCAGCTGAAGTACTCCTTCGGCACCCTCCCGCACGACCAGCGCATGGAGTGCATCCGCCTCTACGCCGAGGAGGTCGTGCCGCGCGTCCGCGCCCAGCTCGGCGGGGACTGACGTGCGGGTCCTGCTGCTCGGGATGGGCTCTCGCGGTGACGTCGAGCCGCTCGTCGCACTCGGACAGCGCCTGCGGCGGATGGGACATGCCGTGTCGCTCGCCGCGCCCGCCGACCTAGGTCACGTCGTGGCTGGGAGCGGAGTCGACTTCGAGCCGCTGTCGTTCGACCTCGAGGGGCCGGTCCGGGAGGGGCCGGGGCGCGAGTCGCTGCGGGGGTCGGGCCGGACCCAGGTCCGGGAGGCCCGGCTCATGCGTCAGCTCATGGCCGGGACCGCCGAGCTGCTCGCCGGTGATGTGCGCCGTCTCGTCGACCAGGCGGACGCGGTGGTGTCCGGGGCGCTCACCTTCGACCTCGTGGACGCGCTGCTGGATACCGGTGGGCCGAACCAGCGGCCGGCCAAGCCGCATCTGTATGCGATCTTCGCGCCGGTGTGGCCGAGCGCCCACGGCCAGTCGACCGGGCTGAGCGTGCGCCATCGCGGCAGCTCGTGGGTCAACCTTGCGTGGAGCACCCTCGCGGGTCGGGTGGCCCTCGACCTCTTCCGGCCCCCCGGCGACCTCGTCCGGGCGCGAAAGGGTCTGCCACGCCGACGATTCCGCGACTACGTCGCCGCTGCAGAACGCACGCCTACGATCCTGGCGGCCAGCCCGCAGGTCGTCCCCCCGGCAGCCGACTGGCCACCGGCGCTGCGCCAGACCGGCTACTGGGTGCGCGAGCGCGCCGGTGGCGATGCGCTGGACCCGGCGCTCGAGTCGTTCCTGGCGGAGGGGGAGCCGCCCCTCTTCGTCGGCTTCGGGTCGATGCCGACGCCCGACCCGGCGGGCGTGGCGAGCGACGTCGACACCGTTCTCGGCCGCTTGGGTGTCCGCGGCGTCGTCAGTGAGGGCCTCGCCGGGTTGACGGTGGACCGGACGCCCGACGCGATCGGGATCCGCTCCGCTCCGCACGACCTGCTCTTCCCGCGCTGCGCGGTGGTCGTCCACCACGGCGGCGCGGGCACGACGGCCGCCGCAGTGCGAGCCGGGGTGCCGCAGGTCGTCGTGCCGCACGCCGCCGACCAGCCCTACTGGGGCCGCCGGATGGCCGACCTCGGCGTCGCCCCGCCTCCGATACCGCGCAAGGACCTCACGGCCGCTCGGCTCGAGCAGGCGCTCGAGGCGGCGCTCTCCCCGGGAGCCCGCGCGGCGGCACACGCCCTCGGTGAGCGCGTGGGGGCCGAGGACGGCGCCGGAGAGGCCGCCGCCCTCGTCGACGACCACCTCGCGAGGCAACCCCGAATGGCCTGAGGGACGGACGTCCTCCGCCGTAGCATCGCGGCATGGGCGCATCCGACGTGCTCCCCCTTCCCCGGGCCGGCCTCAGAGGGGCCGTCGTCCGCATCGTCGAGCGTCTCGCCGAGATCGGGGCCCGGTCCGATCGGTCGCAGGACGAGCGCCTGCGCCAGGGGATGCTGATCTTCGCCTCCGTGTTCATCGCGCTGCTCTCCGCCATCTGGGTCGGCACCTATCTCGCCTACGGTCATCCGGTGTCGGCCGCGATACCGGCCACCTACCAGGTGATCACCGTCGTGGGGCTCGTCGTCCTCTCACGGACGCGGCGCTTCGGCGTCTTCCGCACGACGCAGCTCACGGTCTTCCTCGTGCTTCCCTGCCTGCTCCAGGCCTCGCTCGGCGGTTTCGTCGCGTCGAGCGGCATGGTGCTGTGGGCGCTCTTCGTGCCGCTCGCCGCGCTCGCGCTGATGGGCGTCCGGCGCTCGGTCGGCTGGCTCGTGGCGTACTGCGCGGCGGTCGTGACGCTCGCGCTGCTCGACCCGAAGCTGTCGGAGCAGCCGGCGGGCCTGCCGACCGGCTTCGTCGTCACGTTCTTCGTGCTCAACGTCGTGGGCGTGACCGTCAGCGCCTACGCCATGCTCGGCTACTTCGTCGAGCAGCGCGAGCGGGCGCGCATCGCCCTCGAGGTCGAGCAGGAGCGGTCGGAGCGCCTGCTGCTCAACGTCCTGCCCGGCCCGATCGCCGAACAGCTCAAACGGAGCACGGGCGTCATCGCGGAGCACTACGAGGCCGTGACCGTCCTGTTCGCGGACATCGTCGGCTTCACCGAGCGGACCCAGGTCATGCCTCCGGACGAGCTCGTCGCGCTCCTCGACCGCATCTTCACGGCCTTCGACCGGGAGGCCGGAGTGCAGGCGGTCGAGAAGATCAAGACGATCGGCGACGCCTACATGGTGGCGGGGGGCATGCCCGAGCGGCGACCGGACCACCTCCAGGCGGTTGCCAGGGTGGCGCTCGCGATGCGCGAGGAGATCGCGGCCATCGCGCGGGAGCCGGGCTGCGAGTGGCTCGCCGTGCGTATCGGGATCGACACCGGACCCGCCGTCGCAGGGGTGATCGGGCGGCGGAAGTTCATCTACGACCTCTGGGGCGACACGGTCAACACGGCCAGCCGGATGGAGTCCCACGGGCTGCCCGGGCAGATTCAGGTGACTGAGCGCGTGGCGGCTGCCCTCGGACCGGGCTTCATGGTGCACCCTCGCGGCACGATCCTCGTCAAGAGCAAGGGCCCGATGCGCACCTTCCTGCTCGATGCCGGAACAGGCGCGGAGGCGGACGCCGACGACTGAGGGCGACTCGGCGCCGGGCTGCGCTCGCGTCAGACGCTCGCGTCAGATGGTGGTGGCGAGCTCGGTGGCCTGGCGGATGGCGCGCTCGGCGTCGAGCTCGGCCGCCACGTCGGCGCCGCCGATGACGTGCACCCTCACACCGGCGGCCGCGAGCTCGGGACCCAGGGTGTTGACGGACTCCTGGCCGGTGCAGAGCACGATGGTGTCGACGGCGAGCACCTGCGGGTCGGAGCGGTCCTCGCCGTGGGTGATGTGCAGCCCGGCGTCGTCGATGTGCTCGTAGTTGACCCCGACGTGGTGGTGGACTCCCTTGGCCTTCAGAGCCGCTCGGTGCACCCAGCCCGTCGTCTTGCCGAGGCCCTTGCCGATCGGGGTGCGCTTGCGCTGGAGCAGGTGCACCTCACGCGGTGACGGCGACGGCTGCGGCTCCACGAGCCCTCCGCGGGACGCATCCGGCTCGCCGACGCCCCACTCCGCCATCCACCGCTCGATCGTGATCGGTGACTCGACGTGGGTGAGGAACTCGGAGACGTCGACGCCGATCCCGCCGGCGCCCATGACGGCCACGCGCTGACCGAGCGGTGCCTCGCCGCGGACCGCGGCGGCATACGTCACGACCATGGGGTGGTCGATGCCCGGGACGTCGGGCACCCGTGGCTCGACGCCCGTGGCGACGACGACCTCGTCGAAGTCGATGAGGTCGGCCATCTCGGCGCGGCGGCCGAGGTGGACCTTGACGCCGCCGAGCTCGAGTCGCCTGCGGTAGTAGCGGATGGTCTCGGCGAACTCCTCCTTGCCGGGGATCCGCATGGCGATGGCGAACTGGCCGCCGAGCTCGTCGGCGGCCTCGAACACCTCGACGCGGTGGCCGCGCTCGGTCAGGGCGACCGCGCCCGCGAGGCCGGCCGGACCGGCGCCGACGACGGCGACGTGCTTGGAGCGACGACTGGGGGCGAGCACGAGCGTCGTCTCGCGGACGGCCCTCGGGTTCACGAGGCAGGTCGCCGTCTGCCGGGCGAAGGTGTGGTCGAGGCACGCCTGGTTGCAGGCGATGCAGGTGTTGATCTCGTCGGCGCGGTCGCCCGCGGCCTTGGCCACCCAGTCCGGGTCGGCGAGGAAGGGGCGCGCCATCGAGACGAGGTCGGCGCTGCCGTCGGCGATGACGCGCTCGGCGAGGTCGGGCATCGAGATGCGGTTGGACGTGACGATCGGGACAGTGACCTCGGGGCGGAGCTTCGCGGTGACGCGCGTGAAGGCGCCGCGCGGCACGGAGGTCACGATGGTGGGGACGCGCGCCTCGTGCCAGCCGATGCCGGTGTTGAGAATCGTCGCGCCGGCCGCCTCGACCTTCCTGGCCAGGGCGACGACCTCCTCCCAGGACTGCCCGTCGGGCACGAGGTCGAGCATCGAGAGGCGGTAGACGAGGACGAAGTCGGGGCCGGCCGCCTCGCGGACCGCACGGACGACCTCGACCGCGAGGCGACTGCGGTTCTCGGCGGAGCCACCCCACTCGTCGGTGCGCGCGTTGGTGCGCGGCGCGAGGAACTGGTTGATCAGGTATCCCTCGGATCCCATGATCTCGACGCCGTCGTAGCCGGCCTCGCGCGCCAGGCGCGCACAGCGGGCGTAGGCCGCGACGGTGCTCCGGATGCCGCGGTGGCTGAGCGCCCGCGGCGCGAAGGGGGAGATCGGGGACTTGATCGCCGACGCGGAGACGGCGAGCGGGTGGTAGGCGTAGCGGCCCGCGTGGAGGATCTGGAGAGCGATCTTCCCGCCCTCGCGGTGCACGGCGTTCGTGATGACGCGGTGTCGGCGGGCCTGTCGGGCCGTGACGAGCACCGAGCTGCCGGGGTAGAGCGCGCCCGCGAGGTTGGGGGCGAAGCCGCCGGTGACGAGAAGGCCGACTTCGCCGCGGGCCCGTTCGGCGTAGTAGGCGGCGAGCCGGTCGAAGTCCCTGGCGCGGTCCTCCAGGCCCGTGTGCATCGACCCCATGACGACGCGGTTGCGCAGCGTCGTGAAGCCGAGGTCGAGCGGTTCGAGCAGGGAGGGGTATGCCGTCGTCACCCGCCCGAGGGTAGCCGCTGGTTACCGTCCGGTAGGCGGTCGCGCGGCATGCGTCACAGTGGGTGAGAATGGCGAGATGAGCGATCTCGAGCACCTGGACGTCCTGGTCGTCGGGGCCGGCCTGTCCGGCATCGGCGCCGGCTACCGCCTCTCGACCATGAGCCCGTCGCGGACCTGGGCGATCCTCGAGGCGCGGGACTCGCTCGGCGGCACGTGGGACCTCTTCCGCTACCCGGGCGTCCGGTCCGACTCCGACATGATGACGCTCGGCTTCCCGTTCGAGCCGTGGACCGACCCCGACGCGATCGCCGACGGCCCGAAGATCCTCGACTACCTGCACGAGACGGCCGGGAAGTACGGCATCGCCGAACGAATCCGTCTGCGGCACAGGGTTGTCGGTGCTGACTGGTCGAGCGAGGACGCCCGCTGGACGGTGACGGTCGAGCACGATCAAGTACGCGAGCAGCTGACCTGCGGCTTCCTCTACCTCTGCAGCGGCTACTACGACTACGAGCGGCCGCACGACCCGCAGCTGCCCGGCCTGGAGTCGTTCGAGGGTGACGTCGTGCACCCGCAGTTCTGGCCGGATGATCTCGACGTGGCGGGCCGCAAGGTCGTCGTCGTCGGGTCGGGTGCCACCGCCGTCACGCTCGTGCCGGCGCTCGCCGACCGGGGCGCCGACGTGACCATGCTGCAGCGCACGCCGACGTGGATCGCCTCGCTGCCGCGGCAGGACAGGGCTCGCGATGTGCTCCAGAAAGTGCTGCCGGCTCGTGCGGCCGGGACCGCCGCCCGCTACAAGAGCGTGCTCGCGACGATGGGTGCCTACGAGCTGAGCCGCCGTCGCCCCGCCGTCATGAGGTCGTTGCTGTCCAAGGGCGCTGCGAGGTCGCTGGGCTCGACCGATCTCGTCGCCGACCACTTCACCCCGACCTACGACCCGTGGGACCAGCGCCTCTGCGTCGTGCCCGATGCCGACCTGTTCGAGGCCGTCCGCAGTGGACGGGCCCACGTCGTCACCGACACGATCGAGACCTTCGTGCCACACGGCATACGCCTCCATTCGGGCCGCGAGCTCGACGCCGACATCGTCGTGACGGCGACCGGGCTGCGCATCAAGATCGCCGGCGGCATCGCTCTCACCGTCGACGGCGAGCCGCGACCCACGGGCGACCTCACGGTGTATCGCGGACTGATGTTCGCCGGCGTGCCCAACCTCGCCGTGTGCGTCGGCTACGTCAACGCCTCGTGGACGCTGAGGGCCGACCTCGCGAGCCGCTACGTCTGCCGGCTGGTGAACCACATGCAGCAGCACGCCTGGCGGGTCGCGACGCCGCAGGCGCCCGAGGGGATGGAGGGCCAGCCGCTGCTGCCGCTCGCTTCGGGCTACGTGCGGCGCGCGGCGGACGAGCTCCCCCGGCAGGGCGACGGGGCGCCCTGGCTCATGCGCCAGAACTACCTCCTCGACCGGCGCGACATGCTACGCGGCGACGTGACCCAGGCCATGGCGTTCGCCCGTTGAGAGCCCGTCGAGGACGACGGGCTCGCCTGGACACGGTCGCCGGCAGTCGCTACGCCACCTTCCCCACGGACTGGCGTGCGAGCCTCAGAGATGCCGCTGCAGGAGCCGGTCCGCCGGAAGGGCCGCCGCCCATTGCTCCTGAGTTGCCGCCCTTCTGACGGCACGCACTCCGTGCAGCAGCCATCAGGCTTGCGTGGCTCCATGGACAATGACCTGGTGACCGGCGACGTGCGCCACCCTGCTCTCCAGGCGCGAACACGCGCTCGCGGAAGGAGGCCCCGGCGCGTCGTGCTGCTGCTGGCCGTCGCCGTGGGGTCGACCGTCGGAGGATGCACCACCGCGGCGCCGCAGCACCGGCCGCCGCCGTCACCCCAGGTGGTCCTGCAGCCGACCTCCGGACCGGCCGCCCCCTCTACACCGCGGATGACACCCGTCGACCTGAGGGCCTGCTCCACGACGAACGTTCGAGGCTCGGGATCCGGTCCGCTGCGGATCGACGGCCGCTGGCGCCCAGACCCGGAGTCGGTCGCGGACGAAACCGTCACCGTGCACCGGGGCCCCGACGCTGACGCCTGCCCCGGTCAGCTCCCGCCCGCGCCCGACTGCAAGGAGGCCGTCCCGTGGACCGGTCTGTCGGTCGATGCCCTCGTCCATGCCTCCGGCGCGCAGAGGTGGACCAGCTCAGCCGTTCCGGGCCCCGACCCGGGTCGCCCGGGGACCACGCCCGACCCCGGGCGCGTGGCTCGCACCATGACCTGCACCGTCATGGTTCCCCCACGACACCGCCCGCTCGCCATGGGTCCAGCGCTGCTGGCTGGCGCCACCGCGTGCGCGAACGCCACTGCCACGAAGCTCCGGAATGGCGCCGTGAGCGCCACCCTGCTTCGCGGCACCATCGTCGACCGCTGGGCCCCGGCCACCGGCGGGCCGCCGAGGACGTCGACGTTCCTGGCCGTGATCCGCCCCGACGGCTGCGCGTGGGCGCAGCTCGGAGGGCCGCCCTGGACGGCGCACGACGTCGATGCGGCAGCAGCCGCCCTCCAGACGGCGCTCGACCGGGCTGCGACACCTGGCTGACCAGTGGGTATGAGCGAGTCATGAGCGAATCGAACACACCTTCGAAGGATGTCATCGGTGCGACCAGTGCGGGGGCGTCCGGCGACTCCACGGTCAAGGACCTAGAGGACTGGGTACCGGCGACGAGGCCATGACCGGCGCGCAGCGCAGCTACCTCGAAACCCTGGCTCGTGAGGCAGGCGAGAGCCTGCCCGCCGACCTCACCAAGGCGCAGGCGTCCGAGCACATCGACCGGCTCCAGTCCGCCACCGGTCGCGGGGTCGGCGAGGGTCGCACCGAGGGCCACGGCAGCCAGGTCTGACGTCAGGGGATCTCGAGACGGTCCGACACCAGTCCGTCGGCCGCCAGCCGGCGCAGGTTCGTCACCGTGCGCTCCTGCACGCTCCACGGGTCGATCGTGTTGACGGAGATGTTCGTGCCACCCTCGAAGCCGCCCAGCGTCGACACCCGCCACTTGACCACGGCCCGCAGCGGCATCGGCAGGTCGACCGACGGCGGCCGGTGGTGCCACTCCTCGTTCGAGGGCACGTGCACCCCTGTCGCCGCGTGGCAGGCGTGGACCAGGTCGGAGAAGTCGCGCACCTGCTCCTCGCTCATCTCCCAGGGGCAGCCGTTGCCGTCCGTCACGTGCACCACCAGGGCGGGGTAGTGGTGTCCGACGCCGGCGAAGGCGACCGCATGCTCGGTGTGCGCGACGACGAGCCCCTGCTCGACGGCATACCGGGCGCCCCACCGGGCGAACATGTCCGGCTCGCTGCGCAATCGCGCCACCTCCCGCGCCTGCTGGGCGCCGAGCTCGTCGATCGCGACGACCTGCTTGTGGAGGTGGTCGAAGGACGCCCCGGCCGGCGCGAGCCAGTTCTGGTAGGCCGACACGTACTGCGCGCAGTCGTTGTCCCGGTAGAGATCGCGGATGGCCCGGATGGTGAACTCGACGTACTTCCAGTGCTCCTCGGGCGTCAGGGTCCCCGACCCCGCGAGCTGCGACTCGTCCGTCGCGCCGTCGACGAAGTGTCGGCGAGCGACGACGACCTGGTGGTTGCCTGCGAAGAGAGCGACGGCCTCGCGCTCAAGGTCGCTCGCGCTGAGCGGTACGGCCTCCGCGCCGGCGCTGCCACGGGCACGCATCCGGATACGCGCGAGGGCGGTGACGTGCTCGCGCCCGCTGGGCGTCGAGAGGTATGCCGTCCGCCGAGCCGTGGAGTCGGCCGTCGGCTCCCAGCCGTGGGCCAGGTGCCAGTAGTCGTAGCTGAGGATCTCGAAGAGGTTCGGGATGAGCCGGAACTGCGGGACGGTGTCGTCCAGCTGCTCGACGAGCAGCCCCCGCACGTCGCGCCACCCGTCGGCGTCGCGCACCAGCCTCGCGATCTCCGGAGTGGTCTCCCGCATGCGGGCCCAGCAGAAGGCACAGTGCCGGTCGTGGTCGTGCGGGTCGATCGGCTGCGGGTGGCGGCTCGGCTGCCCCAGAGGCCGCGCGGCCCGGCCGGGGAGGGTCCACACCTTGGTCCCCGTGATGGGGCTGATCTGCTTGATGGTCCCGTCGGGCAGGCGCGTCAGGGGCTCGATCACGCAGCCAGCCTAGGTCCGGGTGGGTCGGCTAGCGTCGTCTCGTGACCGACGACGCCCACACGCCCGCCCCGACCTCTCCGCCCTACCGTGACCCGTCGCTCCCCGTCGAGGAGCGTCTCGACGACCTGATCGGTCGGATGACGTTGCCGGAGAAGGTCGGCCAGATGCTCCAGCTCGACGCCCGCGGCGACGTCGCGGACACGGTCCATACGAAGCTGGCGGGCTCGATCCTGCACACTTCGCCCGAACGCATGCACCAGGCCATCGCCCTGGCCGAGCAGACCCGGCTCGGCATCCCGCTGCTGACCGCGGACGACTGCATCCACGGCCACTCCTTCTGGCCGGGGGCCACGATCTTCCCCACGCAGCTCGGCATGGCGTGCTCGTGGGACCCGGACCTCGTCGAGCAGGCAGCACGCGTCACGGCGGTCGAGGTGTCTGCGACGGGCGTCCACTGGACCTTCTCGCCCGTGCTCTGCATCACCCGGGACCTGCGCTGGGGCCGCGTCGGCGAGACCTTCGGCGAGGACCCGCACCTCATCGGCGAGCTCGGCGCGGCGATGGTCCGCGGCTACCAGGGCGACGGCCTCACGGACCCGACCGCGATCCTCGCCTGCGCCAAGCACTTCGCCGGCTACTCGGAGACGCAGGGCGGGCGCGACGCGAGCGAGGCCGACCTCAGCCGCCGCAAGCTCGCGTCGTGGTTCCTGCCACCCTTCGAGCGCGCGGTGCAGGAGGGCTGCCGCACCTTCATGCTCGGCTACCAGGCCATCGACGGCGTCCCCGTCACGGCGAACCGCTGGCTGCTGGACGAGGTGCTCAAGGGGGAGTGGGGCTTCACCGGCACCTTGGTCACCGACTGGGACAACGTCGGCCGCATGGTGTGGGAGCAGAAGGTCTGCGCCGATGACGTCGAGGCCGCTACCGTCGCCGTCCACGCCGGCAACGACCTCGTCATGACGACGCCCGCCTTCTTCGACGCCGCGCAGGAAGCCGTGGCCCGGGGCCTCCTCGACGAGGACCAGATCGACCAGGCCGCTCGCCGGGTGCTGCGGCTCAAGCTCGAGCTCGGTCTCTTCGAGAACCCGCGCCCGCCGGACCCCGAGCGACAGCGGCTGGTCATCGGCGTCGCCGAGCACGCCGCCCTCAACCTCGAGGGGGCTCGACGCTCGCTCGTGCTCCTGACGAACGACGGCACGCTTCCGTATGCCGCCATCGACGTCCCGCGCACCGTAGCCGTCCTGGGGCCCAACGCCGACGACCCGCAGGCCAACCTCGGCGACTGGGCCGGCGCGTCGGGCCAGGTCGACTGGATGCCCGACGGCCACCCGCGCGAGACCGTCGAGACCGTGCTCGACGGCTTCCGCGCCGTCGTCCCGTCGACGTGGACCGTCACCCATGCCCGCGGCGCCGACATCGAGAGCCTCGTCCCCGACCCGGAGGGGCCGGTCCTCCCAGACGGCCAGCCCCGCCCGCCGATCTCGGCCGCGGCACCCGTCGACCCCGACCAGCTGGCCGCCGCGGTGGCGACGGCGCGTGCCGCCGACCTCGCCGTGGTCGTGCTCGGTGACACGATCTCCCTGACGGGAGAAGGCTGTTCGACCGCGACCCTCGACCTCCAAGGCGGCCAGGTCGCGCTCCTCGACGCCCTCGTGGACGCTCTCGACGACGCCGGCACGCCGGTCGTGGTCGTCCTGCTCCACTCCAAGCCCAACGTCCTGCCTCCCAGCGCCCTGCGCGCCGCTGCCGTCATCGAGGCGTTCAGTCCCGGTATGCGTGGCGGACGTGCCATCGCCGAGCTCGTCCTCGGCCACATCGAGCCGGCGGGTCGTCTCCCCGTCTCCGTCCCGCGTCACGTCGGCCAGCAGCCCACCTACTACAACCAGGTCCGTGGACAGCACGGCCACCGCTACGCCGACCTGACGCAGGAGCCGCAGTTCGTCTTCGGCGAGGGCCTCAGCTACACGACCGTCGAGTGGTCCGACCTCGTGCTCGACGTCACCGAGGTCTCGCCCGAGGACGTCGTCGCCGCAGAGGTCACGCTGACCAACACGGGCGACCGGACGGCATACGAGGTCGTGCAGGCGTACGTCACCGACCTCGTCACCAGCGTCACGTGGGCAGCGAAGGAGCTCAAGGCGTTCCGTCGTGTGACGGTGCCGCCTGGTGAGTCGGTGACCGCGCGCCTCGAGGTCCCCGCCGCCGCCTGCTCGGTCGTCGACGCTGCCGGTCGGCGCGTCGTCGAGCCCGGCGACTTCGAGCTGCGCGTCGGTCGAAGCTCCCGCGACGCCGACCTGCTCGGTGTGACCTTTAGGGTCGGCCCATGAGAGCAGCGCGCATCACGAGCCTCGAGGGACCGTCCGCCGTCACCGTCGAGGAGGTGCCCGAG
Organism: Terrabacter sp. FW104-15G4B; assembly: GCF_058790095.1. Taxonomy (NCBI): domain Bacteria; kingdom Bacillati; phylum Actinomycetota; class Actinomycetes; order Micrococcales; family Intrasporangiaceae; genus Terrabacter; species Terrabacter sp. FW104-15G4B. The sequence goes on from NZ_JBYTCI010000006.1 coordinate 160,322, forward strand.
CCGACCCTCCGAGCAGGCGACGTCCTCGTGGACGTGCACGAGGCGGGCCTCAGCTTCCCCGACGTACTCATGACGCGCGGGCTCTACCAGCTGCGCCCGGACCTGCCGTTCGTGCCGGGCGCGGAGTGTGCGGGCATCGTGCGGGAGGCGGGCGAGGGAACGGGGTTCCACCCGGGCGACCGCGTCGCTGCCTTCCCTGTCCTCGGGGCCTTCGCCGAGACCGTCGCTGTGCCTGAGGCCCTCGTCTTCCCCCTGCCCGACGACGTGCCGTTCCAGGTCGGGGCGGCGCTGCCGATGAACTACCTCACCGTGCACTTCGCGCTGACCCGACGCGGGCAGCTCGAGCGCGGCGAGGACGTCCTCGTCCACGGCGCCGCCGGCGGCATCGGCACGGCGGCCATCCAGCTGGCGCGCGCCATGGACGCGCGCGTGATCGCCGTCGTGTCGTCCGAGGACAAGATCGAGACGGCACGGGCCGCCGGGGCCCACCACATCCTTCTCGCCGAGGGGTTCCTCGAAGCTGCCAAGGAGCTGACCGGGGGCCGCGGCGTCGACGTGGTCGTCGACCCGGTCGGCGGCGACCGCTTCACCGACAGCCTGCGCTGCCTTGCCCCAGAGGGACGGGTGCTCGTCATCGGCTTCACCGCCGGGCAGATTCCCGAGGTCAAGGTCAACCGGCTGCTCCTGAACAACCTCAGCGTGGTCGGCGTCGGCTGGGGCGCCTTCTGGACACCCGACGCGTCCTACCTGCGCACCCAGTGGGACGCGATCCTGCCGCTCCTCGTCACCGGCGGGCTCGCCCCGCCGATCGGCAGCCGCCACCCGCTCGAGGACGTCGTGGCCGCGCTCACCGAGATCGACGAGCGCCGCGCCCACGGCAAGGTGACGCTCACCGTCCGACAGTAGGTTGGGGCGTATGCCGTCCCGCCCCCGCCGTCAGCCCACCTCCCCGCGCCGCGTTCTCGTCACCGGCGCCGCGTCAGGTCTGGGGCTCGCCCTCGTCCGCGCCATGGTCGCGCGCGGCGACCAGGTGCTCGCGACTGACGTGCTGAAGGAGCGGCCCGACGCGCTGCCGGACGCCGCGGCATACCTCACGCTCGACGTCCGACGGGACGAGCACTGGGCCGCTGCCCTGGACCGCGTCCGCACGACATGGGGTGGGCTCGACCTGCTCGTCAACAACGCGGGCGTCGCTGCGGGCGGGCGTATCGACGTCGCGACGATCGACGAATGGGACTGGATCATCGACATCAACCTGCTCGGAGTGGTCCGTGGCTGCCGCACCTTCACGCCCCTTCTGAAGGGCCAGGGCAGCGGCCACATCGTCAACACCGCCTCGCTCGCCGGACTCGTGCACGCGCCCGGGATGGCCGCCTACAACACGGTCAAGGCCGGTGTCGTCGCCCTCAGCGAGACGCTCAGCCACGAGCTCTCGCCACATGGCATCGACGTGTCGGTCGTCTGCCCGTCCTTCTTCCGCACCAACCTCGGGGCGTCGTTCCAGGGGGCCGACAGCGAGATGGAGGCGGCCGGGAAGAAGATGGTCAGCGGCTCCCGGCGCAGCGCCGAGGAGGTCGCCGCCACCGTCCTGCGCGGCATCGACGCCCGCCGCGATGTCATCCTCACCGACCGTGAGGGGCACCTGGCCTGGCGGGCCAAGCGTTACGTCCGCCCGCTCTACACCGCCGCGATGCGGCGGGCGGCGCGCCGCACCGCCCGGACGCCGCTCAGCCCTTCGTGAGCCCCTCGGCGGCCGCCTTGACCACGCGGAAGGTCGTCAGATCCGGATCGGAGGCGTCGGGGATCGTCATGCCCGCAGCCTTCCCGGCCCGGAGGTAGTCGACGACCGCCTGGTTGAAGCGCTCACCGGGGAGGACCGCCGGCACGCCGGGCGGGTAGGGGCTCACCATCTCGGCGGCGACGCGACCCACCGGGTCCTCCACCTGCTCCGTCTCGGCGAAGAAGGCCTCCCGCGGGGACATGGCCTGCTCGAGGTCGAGCTCCTCGAGCGGCGGGATGGCCGGTGCCGGCCGCTGCTCCTGGGGCGGAGCGGCCGCGAGCTTCTCCATCGCGTCGCCGAGCCTCTCCATCGCCTCGTCGTCGTCGGCGTACGTCAGCGAGAACACGATGCGGCGGGCGTCGCCCAGCTGGGCGGCGATCTGGCACTCCGACTCCAACCAGTCCTTCACCTGGTAGCCGGTGACCCCGAGGGCCGTCACGTCGACGCTCAGCTTCAGCGGGTCCCACTCGGCGACGCCCGTGGTCTCGTGGATCTCCTCACCGATGACCGTGAAGCCCTCGATGGCGCCCAGGCGCTCGCGCATCATGGCCGCGCGCTTGAGGGCGCCGTCGATGAGCTCCTTGCCGTTGAGCGCCAGGTGGCGGCGCCACCCGTCGATCGAGCCGAACATGAGCGGCGAGGGGCTCGTCGTCGTGATGAGGTCGAGCCGCAGCCGTAGGTCGACCGTGTCGACGATGTCACCCCCGACAAGGATCATCGAGGCCTGGCACAGGCCGCCGTCTGCCTTGTGCAGGCTCTGGACCGACAGGTCGGCCCCCGCCTTGACGGCAGCCGTCGGTGGGTCGGGGTGGAAGCCGAAGTGACCACCCCAGGCCTCGTCGACCATGAGCGGGAGGCCCCGCTCGTGGCACAGGTCGGCCACACCCTTGACGTCCGCGCCGGTGCCGTACTCGGTCGGCGTGATCAGCATGACGGCGCGGATCTCGGGGTCGTCCTCGAGCATCTGCTTGACCGTCTCCGTCGTCGCCGGATGCGCGATCTCGCGCTCGTGGTCCCAGGAAGGCCGCAGCCACACCGGCTGAGCGCCGGCCAGGATCAGGCTCGCGACCACGGACTTGTGCACGTTGCGGTCCACGAGCACCTTCTCGCCGGGACCGATGATCGTCAGCAGGCAGGTGTGGATGGAGATGCTGGAGCCGCACGTCGTGAAGACGGCGTCTCGGGCCCCGACGGCGGCGGCATACAGCTTCTCGGCGTCACCGACCGATGACTTGGCCATGATGACGTCGGCCTCGAAGGCGCCCCTCGAGAGCACGCTGGCCGTTCGCTCGTCGATGCCCCTCCCGAAGCGGTGCCCCGGTAGGGAGAATGGGTAGAGGTCCTGCTCCCGGAAGTTCGAGATGGTGTCGAGGACCGGGGTCGTGTCCTGGTCGAGCCCGGCCTGCTGGTCTGCTGTCTGGTTCGTCTCCACGGCCACCAAGTACCCCGCCTCGGGAGCGGTGACGCAGAGGCGTCAGGCGTCGTGTGGCGAGTGACACACGAGGTCCACCAGGGCCGGCAGGCCTCCCCTTGCGAGAGCTCGCCGTTGCTGCTGCGCGCCGTTGCCCTTCTCGAGCACCGAGCTGACAAGGCGCAGAAGGAGGTCCCCGTCTGCGCCGATGCGGTCGGCGCAACGAGAAGCGAGCTCGAGCACCACGGACGCGGCCGGCTCCATCCGAGGCATGCCGTCCGACGAGTCCGACAGCGAGCTGGGCACGACCAGCTCGCCGCCGAGGCCGTGGCGTGCGGCCTGCCACGACGCAGCCCGCAGCAGCGCGGCCGGGGGGTTGGGGCACGGCTGCCCGGCGGCCTCGTCGGCGAGCGCCTCGACGACGAGCCCCCGGACCAGCCCGGCGAACGCGGCCGCGCTCGCGACGTCGGGCGCGACGTCGGCGACCCGCACCTCCACGGTGGGGAGGCGCTCACTGAGCCGGACCTGCCAGTAGACCATCCCGACGTCCAGGATGACGCCGGTCCGGATCAGGGCGGCCACCTGACGGTCGTGGTCGTCGAGGTCGACGAAGCGCGGAGGGGCCCCCTCGACGGGCCACCGCTGCGTGTGCACCGCGCGCCAGCTCGCGAAGCCGCTGTCACGTCCCCGCCAGACGGGCGAGTTGGCCGAAAAGGCCAGCAGCACAGGCAGATACGGTCGGATCCGGTTCATCACCTGGACGCCCAGCGCGCGGCTGGGCACCTGGACGTGCACGTGCATCCCGTTGACCAGCTGCTCGTCGAGCAGGGCGGGCGCCTGGCGCCGCATGGCGAGGTAGCGGGTGTTCTGCGTGACCGGCTGCTCGAGCTGGCAGTCGGGCGACGCGCCCACCGACCCGAGGCCGACGTGGTGGGCCTCGGCCGCGACCGCGAGGGCGTGCCTCGAGCCGCGAAGGCTGGCGAGCACGTCGTCGAGGCTGTGGCACACGGGGGTCGCGGTCTCCACCTGTGAGCGGAGGACCTCTGTCTGCAGGGCGGCATCGCCGCACCCGCCGACGAACCTGGCTCGGGCCAGCACCGGGCCGGCCACCGGGACGGGCAGTCCGGTGGCCCGGTCGAGGAGCAGGAACTCCTCCTCCACACCGATGCTCGGTAGAGGTGGGCTGTCACTGGGCGCCGTCGAGGCGACGGGCTCGGGAAGCGTGCTGGGTCTCAGAGGTGCTGCAGGCACGGGCGGCGCTCCTGTCTCCGGGGCCGGCGATCCTCCCCAGCCCGGGGCGTCGCGCCTTCTGTTCAACGCTCAACTCCCCGTACCCACCGCGGTTCGTGGGAAACGCCGAATCCCCACGGCTGCATCCGGTTTGACATGGTTGCTGACGAAGCCTCATGGTTGTGGTGCCTACAACCGCAGTGGGCCAGGCGACAGGGCGAGGCGCCCGTCGGGAGATTCCGATGACATCCACCACTGCCACTTCTTCAGGCACACCGAGGACATCCACGATGGGCGTCCGAGAGCTCATCCGCGAGCTGGTCGAGCTGCAGGACCGCATGGACGAGGTCCGGGTCCGGGAGCGCACCCGGCGCGGACCTTGCGACCCGCTGCGCAACGAGCTGGTCCAGCTCACCCACCGCGAGGGCCAGGTCATCGCTGCTTTGCGGCGCTACCGCCCTCGCTCCGGCGCGTTCTGAGGACGTCGCGGCGCGGGCGGGAAAACCGGAGGCGGGCTGTCCGTGGTCGTCGGTACCGTTCAGGGACTGTGACGATGACGAGGGTGGGGTACGACGACGCAAGCGGCACGAAGCCGGGCGGGTCTTTCCGAGTTGGGGGGACGCCGGAGGGTCGTGTCCCCGTCGACTGGCGCCGCGTCCGTCGCCCGCTCACGATCGCGTGCTTCACGTTGTCCCTGGTCGGTGCCGTCGCGGCATCGCTCGGTTCGATGGTCGCCGGTCGGCTGGCCGAGGACGCCACCTCGACGCTGGTCGCGCTGCTGGCGATCTGCGTCGTCGGCGGCGCCCTCATCGACACGGTCGCCAAGACGATCTGGGCGACCGTGTGCGACCGGGCCGAGGGCGCGCTGCGCGCGGACCTGCTCGACGCCGCGATGTCCCAGCCGCTGTCCGAGCTGTCCGAGCAGGCGGTGGGCGAGGTGCTCGACCGCATCGACGACGACACCTGGGAGGTCGGCCAGCTCATGCGTTGGGGCGTGTGGCAGGCCGTGCGCACCCTGCTCGCCTCAGGGCCACTGTGGGTCGTCGCGAGCCTCGCCTGGTGGCCCGCCGCGGTTCTCTTCCCGCTCACGGGTTTCGCGACGTACTGGGTCGTGCGCCGGCTGCTGCCACAGGTCGCCGAGCGCAAGGTCGTCGAGGAGGCCGCCTGGACCGACCATGCAGCGTCCACGGAGGAGGGCGTGGCCGCCCGCGACGACCTGCGCACCGCGCTGGGGCAGGCGCACGTCTTGCGCCGCAACGCCCGGATGGCGGCCCGGGTCCACGCGGCGCTCGACAGGGTGCTCCAGGTCGAGGCCCGGATCACCCGACGCAGCGGCGGCCTCCTCCATGGCGCGTTGGCCGCGGTGGCCGTGGTCGGCACCGCCCTCGTGCTCGCCGGTGACCTGTCGACGGCGCGACTGGTCACCCTCTTTCTCGTGACGACGATGTTCGTCGGCGGCGTCGACATGCTGGCACGGCACCTGCCCGACCTGCAGGAGGGGTTCGGCGCGGTGCTACGCCTGCGCGCGATGCTCGGGTCACCGGCGGAGCCGACGGGCGGGCTGCCCCTGCCCGACCGCCCGCTCGACGTGGAGTTCCGCGGTCTCGAGTTCAGTTACGGCACCGGCACGTTCGCCCTCCGCAACGTCCATCTCGTCGTGCCGGCCGGGCACACCTGCGCGCTCGTCGGCCGGACGGGTTCCGGCAAGTCCACGCTCGCCTCGCTGCTGTCCCGGGCGGTGGAGCCGCCGAGGGGCACGGTGCTGCTGGGTGGCACCGACGTCCTCGACCTCGACCTGCAGCAGCTGCGTGCCGCCGTCGGTGTCGTGACCCAGCGCACCGAGGTGCTCGCCGGCACGCTCGCGGAGAACATGACGCTCTTCGGTGATGCGCCGCGGGCTCGCGTCGAGGCTGCGGTCGCCGAGCTGGGGCTCACCGACTGGGTGGGCGGGCTGCCCGCCGGACTGGACACGATGCTCGGCCCGGGCGGGACGACGCTGTCGGCGGGCGAGGAGCAGCTCGTGGCATTTGCCCGTCTCCTCGTGCGCGACGTGCGCGTCGTCGTGCTCGACGAGGCCACGGCCCGCATGGACCCGGTCACGGAGGCGCGGGTGGTCCGGGCCGCGGACCGGCTGATCTCCGGTCGCACCGGCATCCTCGTCGCCCACCGCCTGTCGACGACGGAGCGGGCCGAGCAGGTTGCCGTCCTCGAGGCGGGTCGCGTCGTCCAGCACGGCCCGCGCGAGAGGCTGGCCACCGTCGACGGGCCGTTCCGCCGGTTGCTGGAGGCGGCTGCCCACGAGGTGGCCGTCGAGGAGCACCACCACGACGACACCGCGATCGGCTCGGCGCGTCGCAGTACCACCCCGCCGCCGCCTCCCGCGCTCGCTCCGATCCCGAGCCTGGCTCGGCAGGTGCTCCACGCCGTGCGCATCCAGCCGCAGTGGGGCCTGGTCGGCGCCTCCCTCTTCCTCGTCGCCTCGCTGACCGGAGCGTTCGGCGCCCTCACCGGCTGGATCTGGGGACTCATCGTCACCGACCTGCAGGCCGGACAGAATCCGGGCTTGCTGACCGCGGCACTGGTCGTCTCGCTCGTCATCGGCCCGCTCCTGCTGTCGCAGGCCTTCCGTTCCTATCCCCACTGGTGGGTCGAGGTTCGACTCCGCGTGCGCGCCGCGGTGCTCGCCGGCCAGACCGCGCAGCGCCGGCTCGTGCGCACCCCGCCCGGCGAGGTGGTCGCCCGCACCATGGACGCCGACCGACTGGCCCGCTACACCGACCGCTGGGTCGACTTCACGAACGGACTCGTCGTCGCCTCGGTGACCGCGCTGATCGCCGGGACGTGGCTCGCCGGTGCGGTCCTGCTCGTGGTGATGGTCGTGTCCGCGCTCGCCTCGACCCTGGGACGGCCGGTGGCCGGGCGATCGGCAGCCGCAGCCTCCACGGCAAGGGCCGACTTCGGCAGGGCCCTGGTCTCAGGGCTCGAGTCGATCCGCACGGTCAAGCTCGCCGCGGCCACCCCGCAGGTGCACCAGCACCTGCACCAGGTCGACGGAGGACGGGTCGACGCAGCCGTGCGGGAGCACCGGGTCCAGGCCCTGCTCGACGGTGTGCCGGTCGTCATGGTGCAGTGCGGTGTCGTCGCGGCGTGGGCAGGCTTCCTCCATGGCACGTGGCCCCTCGCCATCACGCTCCTCGTCGCCAACGCGGTCAGCGGCTTCGACTGGTTCGGCCGGGTCGCCGGCTCGGTCGTGACCGAGGCGCCCGGCGTGCGCGCCTGGATGACCGCCACGAGCGAGCTCGCCGGCGGTGGCGACCTGGTGGACCTCCCTCCGGGCATGGACCTCGTGCGCGGCACCGCGGACGACCCGGAGCCCGGGCCGCGCGAGGCGCTGCACACCCTCACGCTCCGCGGCCTGACCGCGGTTCACGACGACGGCACCATCGGCGTGCAGGACGTCGACCTCACCGTGCACGCGGGCGAGCTGGTTCTCCTGCTCGGCCAGGTCGGCTCGGGCAAGTCCAGCCTGCTCTCCTCGTTGGCCGGGCTGACCGCCCACACCGGTCAGGTGCTCTGGAACGGGCGCGCCCTGTCCGAGCCGGAGGTCGACCTGCGGCCCGGTCGGGTCTCGCACATCGCACAGGTGCCACGGGTGCTGTCCGGGAGCTTCACCGGCAACATCGCGCTCGACCACGGCGACCGTCGCGTCGAGCCTGCACTCGCGACGGCCCGCATGGAACGGGACGTCGCCGAGGCCGGCGGCCCGGAGGCGCTCGTCGGCCACCGCGGGGTCCGGCTGTCCGGCGGACAGGTGCAGCGCCTTGCCCTCGCGCGGGCGCTCGCCTGTGGGGCCGACCTGCTGCTGGCCGACGACGTGTCCTCGGCGCTCGATGCCGCCACCGAGATCGAGCTCTGGGCTGCACTGCGATCGGGCGGGGCGACCGTCATCGGCGCGACGAGCAAGGCAGCCGCCCTGGCGCAGGCCGACCGGGTCGTCGTCCTCGAGCGCGGCCGGGTCGTCGAGGCGGCCCCGTGGCGCGACCTCTCCCAGAGGTGGGCCCATCTCGCCGGGTGATGGACCAGTCCTGCGGACGGACGACCGGTGGTCGACCCCGGGCAGGAGTCACGGCGTGTCGTACGGCGTGTCTCGCGATCACGCGCACCAACGGTCGTCCGTCGACGCCTGACCTTCAGCGCCTACGGTCGGGGTGCGCGGCGGATGTCGACGTCGGCGGGCGTCGTGGCGCCGAGGACCTCGGTGAGGCTCGCGTGCACGAGGTCGGCGGCGGCCACTCCGTCGGTGAAGGTGCTGCTGAACTCCGGCTCCCTGCCCTGGCGCTCCCAGCCGAGGTCCGTGAGGGCCGACTGCTGGTCGCGGCTCAGCTCGGTCAGGCCCTCGAACTCCGTGTCGCCGATGCACTCGAGCGCCAGCACGTCCCCGAGGCGGCGCACCTGCACGAAGACGTCCGGCACGCGGGTGGGGCCCGGCCGACCATCCGTTCGCCCATCCGACCGTCCCCCCGGCCGGCGCCACCGGTGGGGAGCCTGCGCGGCGGCATGCGCACTCGACGCCTGGGAGGGCACGTGGACCGTGAAGGTCATCCAGTCGTCCTCGGTCAGGGCCGCGAGGTCGGATGCGACGCGAGCCGTCCACCCCTCCCAGGTCTCCTCGAGCCAGTCCGGCGTCATGCCGGGGCCTCCACCGCCGCCGCCTGCATGAGCGCCCGCAGGTGCTGCGGGATCGGGGTCGGCCGCCGCGTGGCGGCGTCGATCTCGACGTGCACCCAGTGCCCGAGCGCCTTGATGGCCGGGTCGGGCGTGGCACCGCGCTCGGGATCGACGAAGAGCCCGAGCTGGTAGGTGACGCTGCTGCGCCCGAGGCGCACCACGCGTACGCCCACGACCAACGGCGCCGGGAACGCGACCTCGGCGTAGAACGCGCACGACGACTCCGCGACGACCCCTTGGGTCGCGTCGGTCAGCGGGTCGACGGTCACGTGCTCCGCCTGCCACCCGTTGATGGCGGAGTCGAACAGCTCGTAGTAGACGGCGTTGTTGAGGTGGCCGTACATGTCGTTGTCGGACCACCGGGTGCTCACCCGGCGGTGCACCGGGAAGTCGGCGAGCGTCAGCGAGCGCGGGTCGGTGGAGCCGGTCGAGGGCGGCGGGGTCGGCATACGGCCATCCTGCCCGACCCTGTGGACGAGACGCGGCGGTGTCGGCGGGCGAACGTACAGTGCTGGGGTGGCGTGGAGCGTAGGTCGGGCGACGTGGGTCGGTGACGTCACCGACCCCGACATCGCCCAGCAGGTGGGCAGCCGCACCTTCGAGCGCGGGCAGGCGTATGCCGTTCAGCGCCGCGTGCGCTCGTTCGCCACGCGCGCAGACGGGATGATGCTGCTGGGCACCATCGAGGGCAGCAGCAGCGAGACGTACCAGACGATCATCGAGGCTCGGCCGCACCCGAAGGGCCGCTCCCACCTGTGGAGCGGCCGGTGCAGCTGTCCGGTCGCCGCCGACTGCAAGCACGTCGTGGCCCTGATGCTGGTCGCCCGCGACATCGCCCACGGCCACGTGCTCGAACCGGCGTCGGGTGCGGACGACGACGGTGGGGCCGACCTCGCGCAGCCGGTCCCCGCGCCGACCGCCCACGCCCCGCACTGGTCCGACGTGCTCGGCCACGTGCGTCCGCGGACCGACCGCCCCGCACCCGCGCCCGAGCGGCCCGAGGCCCGGGGCGACCTCATGCCGGCCGGGCTGTTCGTCGACACGGTCTACCGCGACCAGCGCGGACGACGCGGGGTGCCGGAGCTCAGCTACGGCCTGCGCCCGACCCGCTGGACACGGGCCGGCACGTGGCACCGCACCCTCTCGTGGCACGACGCCCTGCCGCAGTGGCGCCCTGGCATCCGCTTCCTGCCCGAGCACGAGCGGATCATGGGCCGTCTGCACGACGTCGCCCGCCGCGGCTCGGGAGGCACCACCTACTTCTCCGCGACCCCGCCGTTGTCGCTCGACGCGAGCCCGGACGTCTGGCCGCTGCTGCGCGAGGCGCGCGCCGCCGGCATCGAGATCCTGCCCGGCGAGGGCGTCACGGGGCCAGTGCACGTCGCCGACGACGCTGCGACCCTCGTCCTGCTCGTGAGGCGGGCCGGCGACGGCAGCGGTGACCTCGACCTCGACCTCGAGGTCGAGGGGTTGCCGCCCGAGGCCACCGGCGAACGGCTGCTCCTCGGTGACCCGGTGCACGCCTTCGCGATCGAGGGCGACGACGGCTCGCTGGCGTTCGTCCCGCTCGAGCAGGACCTCGACCTGGGTCCGGACGCGCTCGCCTCGGCGCTCGCCGGGCTGCGGGTGCCGGCCGACGAGCGGGGCCGCTTCCTGCGCACCGTGGTGCCGGGGCTGCGCCAGCGGCTCCGGGTGCGTTCCGAGGTGCCCCTGCCCGCTCCCGACCTGCCCGAGGACGTCCAGCCCGAGGTCGTCACCGTGCACGTCCGGGTCGTCAGCGACGTGCCCGGGGAGGTACGCCTCGACCTCGGCCACGCCTACGACGGCACGCCGCGTCCCTTCACGACGCAACGCTTCGGCACCGTCGGTGGGCGCGACCGTGACGCCGAGTCCGCCGCGGTGCAGGCCGCCACGTCGCTGCGACCGGTGCCGGGGGCGCTGCGCTCCGACCTCGGCGGCCACGCCTATCTCGTTCCCCGAGTCGTGCTCACCGGCCTGGATGCGGCCCGGTTCGTCGCCGACACCCTGCCCCTGCTCGAGGCCGACGAGCACGTCACGGTCGAGATCGACGACGACCTCCCGGCCTTCGAGGAGGTCACCTCAGCCCCGGTGGTGCGGCTCGGCGCCACCGAGGTGGGCGACGTCGGCGCCGGAGGCGGGCGGCAGGAGGGCAGCGACCCCGACCCCGGTGACTGGTTCGACCTGCGGGTCTCCGTCGAGGTCGACGGTGAGGAGGTGCCCTTCGAGCCGCTCTTCGGCGCGCTCGCGCGCGGCGACGACATCATGCTGCTCGAGTCGGGGTCGTTCTTCCGCCTCGACCGCCCCGAGCTGCACCGGCTGCGCGACCTCATCGAGGAGGCCCGCGACATCGCCGACCCCGAGACCGGTGCGCTGCGCCTCAGCGCCCACCACGCCGACCTCTGGGACGAGCTCGCGGCACTCGGCGTCGTCGACGAGCAGAGCGCCCGGTGGGCCGCCAACGTCGAGGCGCTCGGCTCCCTGGACGCCGGACCGCTGGCCGAGGTGCCGCCCGACCTCCGGGCGACCCTGCGGCCCTATCAGCTCGACGGCTACCGCTGGCTCGCGCGGCTGTGGGACGCCCGCATCGGCGGCATCCTCGCCGACGACATGGGCCTGGGCAAGACACTCCAGGTCATCGCGGCGCTCGTGCGGGCCCACGACCGCGGAGAGCTCGGCGACCGCGGTCCCGATGGTCGGGGCCCGGTGCTCGTCGTCGCCCCGACGAGCGTCGTCGGCACGTGGATGGGCGAGCTCGAGACCTTCGCGCCACACCTGGCGTCCGTGGCGGTGACCGCGACCGAGCGCAAGCGCGGCCAGTCGCTCGCCGACACCGTGGCCGGCGCCGAGGTCGTCATCACCTCGTATGCCGTCCTGCGCCTCGACGACGCCGCCTTCCACGGCGTGCGCTGGGGCGGCGTGGTGCTCGACGAGGCTCAGTTCGTCAAGAACCGCCAGGCCAAGACCCACGTCGCCGTGCGCCGGCTCGGCGCCCCCTTCACCATCGCCGTCACCGGCACGCCCCTCGAGAACTCCCTGATGGACCTCTGGTCCCTGCTCTCGCTCACGGCCCCCGGCCTCTACCCGCGACCGGACGTCTTCACGAAGAGCTACCGCAAGCCGATCGAGTCGGGCGAGCGCCCCGAGCTGCTCGACCTGCTGCGCCGGCGCATCCGCCCGCTGATGCTGCGGCGCACCAAGGAGCAGGTCGCGGTCGACCTGCCGCCCAAGCAGATCCAGGTCATGGCCCTCGACCCGCACCCGGTCCACCGGCACATCTACGACCAGCACCTGCAGCGTGAGCGGCAGCGCGTTCTCGGCCTGCTCGAGGACCCCGAGTCCAACCGCGTCGCGATCCTGGCTGCGCTGACCCGGCTGCGCCAGCTCGCCCTCGACCCCGTCCTCGTCGACGAGGTCCACGCCGGCAAGGCGACCGCGGCCAAGATCGACTTCCTCGTCGACCAGCTGCGCGAGCTGGCCGCCGAGGGGCACCGCGCGCTGGTCTTCAGCCAGTTCACCGGTTTCCTGCGCCTCGTCGAGTCCGCGCTGACCCGCGCCGGGCTCGACACGGCATACCTCGACGGGTCCACGACCGACCGCCAGGCCGTCGTGCGTGGTTTCCGCGAGGGGGAGGCGGTCGCCTTCCTCATCAGCCTCAAGGCCGGCGGCTTCGGACTGACGCTCACCGAGGCCGACTACGTCTACGTGCTCGACCCGTGGTGGAACCCTGCGGCCGAGGCGCAGGCCATCGACCGCGCCCACCGCATCGGGCAGGACCGGCCGGTCACCGTCTACCGGCTCGTGTCGGCCGGCACCATCGAGGAGAAGGTCGTCGCGCTGCAGGAGCGCAAGCGCGACCTGTTCCAGCGCGTCGTCGACGAGGGCGGGGCCCTCTCGGGCGCCATCACCGCCGACGACGTGCGCGACCTGCTGGCGCTCTCGTGATGCACGGCCCGGTCAGGTGCACAATCGGGCCGTGACCCAGAACCCCACCCTCGACGAGCTCGCCGCCCAGGAGGCCCGGCTCGTCTTCGACCGCTTCGACGACGACACGGCGTGGGCGGTGGGCGTCGCACTGCGAGAAGCGGCCCGAGCCTCGGCCTTGCCGGTGGCGATCTCGATCCGGCGCAACGGCCAGCGGCTCTTTCACGCAGCGCTGCCCGGCGCGACGGCCGACAACGACGGCTGGCTCGAGCGCAAGAGCGCCGTCGTAGACCGCTACGGCCACTCCTCCCTCTACGTCGGTGAGCAGTTCCGCGCCGCCGGCAAGACGTTCGAGGAGAGCTCTCGCCTCGACCCGGCCGCCTACGCCGCCCACGGCGGTGCCTTCCCGGTCGTCGTCCGCGACGTCGGCTGCGTCGGCACCATCGCGGTGTCGGGCCTGCCGCAGCGCGACGATCACCAGCTCGTCGTCGAGACGCTCGCGGGGTTCCTTGACCTCAAGTGAGGTCGAAGTCGGAGGGTGGGACAAGTGGGTACGAACCCGCAGCCGCGCTCTCCCACACCTTGTCGACGCTCCTGCGCTGCGGCATAGAGTGGGCGGAGCCGAATGGTCTCCAGAAAGGAACGACAAGTGGCTTACACGCTTCCCGATCTCGACTACGACTACGCCGCCCTCGAGCCGCACATCAGCGCTCGCATCATGGAGCTGCACCACAGCAAGCACCACAAGACCTACGTCGACGGCGCCAACGCAGCCGTCGCGAAGCTGGAGGAGCTGCGTGAGTCCGGCGACTACGCTGCGCTCAACGGAGTCGAGAAGAACCTCGCCTTCCACCTCGGCGGGCACACCAACCACTCCGTGTTCTGGAAGAACATGAGCCCTGACGGTGGTGGCCAGCCCGAGGGCGAGGTCAAGGCCGCGATCGACGAGTACTTCGGCGGCTTCGAGAAGTTCCAGGCGCACTTCAGCGCCAACGCCAACGCGATCCAGGGCTCCGGCTGGTCGATCCTCGCTTGGGACACCATCGCCGCGCGGCCGCACATCATGCAGCTGTTCGACCAGCAGGGCAACATCCCCGTGGGCCAGATCCCGCTGCTCCAGCTCGACATGTGGGAGCACGCCTTCTACCTCCAGTACGAGAACGTCAAGGCCGACTACGTCAAGGCCTGGTGGAACGTCGTCAACTGGCAGGACGTCGCTGCTCGCCTCGAGCGTGCCAAGGCGACCCAGGGACTCATCATCCCCGCCTGACCGGTTGTCAGCATCGGCAGGGGCGGGCACCGTCGGGTGCCCGCCCTTCGCGGTGCCCGGGCGCTCAGGCCAGGTCGAGCACCTCCGGGTAGTCCTTCCAGATCTCGCGGGACACCTGCTCGGGATAGTCGGTGACCGCCGGGTCGACGTCGAAGATCCGAGTCAGGCCGGTGTCATGGGTCGGCCAGCCAGGGTCGCCGTTCGTCGCGAACGCCGTCCACGCGTGGCGCATCTGGTCCGACACGGCCTGGGCCTCCGCGGTCGGCGTGCCGATCAGCATCGCCGGCTGTCCGGTCGTGAGGTTGCCGAACACCAGTGGCACGTCGAGACCGTGGCAGGCGCCGAAGGCGCCACCCATGCCCGGAGCGGGCCACGTCAGCTCGTAGAGGTAGGCCGTGCCACCCGCCGCGAGCTGCGCCTGGGCGAGCTTCAGCGACGGCATCCGGAAGAGCCAGTCCGAGCGCACCACCTCGTAGAGCTTCTCGGGGTCCGGGAAGCTCTCCCGGTAGCGCTGCGGATCAGGCCCGAAGACGAGCGCGGTCTCGACGGCCTGTGCCTCGGTGATCTCGCCCAGCATCCCGCTCAGGGCCGTCAACAACCGCTGCTCGTGACGCGTGTGCCCGACGAGGAGCTCCACCTGTCCGGTCAGTCCCTGCCATGGCGTCGTGGGCAGCACGTCGCCGTCGACGACCGGCGCGAACGGGGTGGACGCGTGTGCAGCCGCTCCCCACCGGCCCACGTACTCACCCATCCTCGCTGCGACGGCATCGGCCGCGGCAGGCAACAGTCGAGGCTCCACCTCGAGCAGCTGGGAAGGGTCGAGTCCCAGCTCGGCGGCGCACTCTCGTGTGATGTCAGCGGCCAGCTCGGGCGTGAAGTACGTGCCCGGCACGCTCTGCGCGATCGCGCGGTGGAACAGTCCGGCCGCTCGCGGCATGGCCATCAGCGCCGCCACCGACCCGCCCCCCGCCGACTGGCCGAACGTGGTGACGCGGCCGGGGTCGCCGCCGAACGCGCGGATGTTGAGCTGCACCCACTCGAGCGCCGCCACCTGGTCCAGCAGGCCGCGGTTGGCGATCGTCCCGTCGACGTGGCCGAAGCCCTCGAGCCCGACGCGGTAGTTGAAGGTCACCACGACGACGCCGTCTCGAGCGAGGTTGCTGCCGTCGTACTCCGGGAGCCCGGACATGCCGAACGTATAGGCACCGCCCTGGATCCACACCATGACCGGCAGCCCGCCGCCGAGGTCGGGAGACCACACGTTGACCGTCAGCCAGTCGTCGCCGTCGTCGGCGGCCTGGTGGTCCATGCCGAAGCTCGCGGACTGCGGGGGTGGCGGCCCGAAGCTGGTTGCCGCGCGCGGGCCGTCCCAGGGGATCACCGGCTGCGGAACACCGAACCGCTCGGGCGGCGCGGCGTACGGGATCCCGCGGAAGACCACGAGGTCGGCCTCGGCTCGGCCGCGCACCAGGCCACCGGTGACTGTGATGTCGACGTCCACAGGGCGATCATCCTCAGCCCACCGGTCGGCGCGCCAGCTGATATCGGCGACCTGTTCAGGCCGTGGGTCGGGCGAGGCGCTGCCCGTGAGCGGGGGCGTGGGAAAGTGCCCACTCGACGGAGGGAGTGGGGGT
>NZ_JBYTCI010000007.1:0-169505 GCF_058790095.1 Terrabacter sp. FW104-15G4B
GTTCGGGGTGGGGGCAAGGTGCCCACTCGACCCTGAAACGCGGTCGAGTGGGCACTTTCCCCCGGACTTACTGGGCGGGGATGACGTCGACGTCGGCGGCGCGCACGTAGGCGAACCGGTGGCCGAGCGAGATCTGGTAGTAGCGGTCCTGCCCGACCACGTCGACGTGGTCGTTCGGGGTGTCGGGTGAGAAGGTCGTCGCGCGGTAGTAGTCCGTCGGGATGGTGAGGTCGCCCACGGCATACCGCTGGCCCGCGGCGAAGGTGTACTGCAGCGGCACGACCGCCTGAGCCGGGATGCCCGCCGGGTAGGCGGACGCCTCCGGGTACGCGCGGCCGTAGACCGGGGCCTTCGCCAGGCCTGCCTTGGGCACGACGTAGGAGCCGCGGACCGGGACGGCCGTCGGGTCGGAGGCCGGGTTGAGGAACCACGCCTCGACGCCGTTGAACCAGATCGCCGTCCAGTCACCCTGGCGCTCGGCCACGGCGAAGGTCAGGCCTGCCTGGGCGCGGGCACCGATGTCGGACACGTTCGTCGTGGACGGCGCACCGTTGGCCTTGCGGCCGATGTCGTTGACCAGCGGAGCCGACTCGGCCGGGGCGGTGTGCAGGTAGACGAAGTTCGTGCCCTGCGGCTCACACGCCACGCCGGCCGTCGTGCACGAGGTCACCGGCTGCATGTTGTCCTCGAAGCCCGGCAGGATCCGCACGAGGTCCTTCGCGTCACCGGCCTGGTGCGAGTTGAGCGGGGCGCCGAGCAGCTGGAAGTAGTGCTCCCAGTTCCAGTAGGGGCCCGGGTCCCAGTGCATGCCGGCGACGTTGGCAGGCGCCACGCCCGGCACCTGGTCGTGACCGAAGACGTGCTGCATGTCGAGCGGGATGTCGTACGTCTTCGCGAGGTAGCGCACGAGCCGCGCCGACGAGCGGTACATCGGCTCACTGAACCACTCCGCGCCGGTGGCCGCGAAGCCCTCGTGCTCGAGGCCGATCGAGTGACCGTTGACGTACCAGTTGCCGGCGTGCCAGCCGACGTCCTTGGGGTCGAGGTGCTGGGCGATGTGACCGTCCGAGGAGCGCAGCGTGTAGTTCCACGCGAGGTACGTCGGGTCGCTCGCCAGCTTGAGGGTCGTGGCGTAGGTCGCCTCGGTGTTGTGGATGACGATGTTGGTGATCCGTGGCGCGATCGGGCGGTTGGCAAGGTCGTGGTTGCCGTAGTCGCCGGCACCCGGACCGGTCTTGGCGTACGGCGCGGGCACCCACTCGCAGTCGAGGCCGGGCGGGCAGTCCACCGGGCTGTTGCTCTGTTTCTTGAGCAGACCGAGGCGGCCGACCTGGCCCTGCTGCGGCGTCACGCGCGAGGGCAGCAGAGAGACCTGCTTGCCGTCGACCGTGCGGCGGGAGGCGCCGGACTCGATGACGGAGTAGGCGTCGTCGGCGAACGCGGCGGCGACGTCCTCCTGCGCCGATCCGGACGCGTCGGCCACGGAGGCGTACCACTGCCCGGCGTCGGAGCGCTCGCCCGTCGGCAGCCCCAGCTGCTTCTGGGTGGCGGCGAGCAGTGCGGCGCCGCCACGGATGTTGGCCAGCTCGTCGGTGCGCAGCGCGTCCTCGCTGAGGCCGGTCAGCGTCGCGGCCCGGCCGAGGGTGTCGGCGGCGGGCTCCGGCGCGGCGGCGGGTGCCTCACCGAGGCCCCTGCCCTGCTGCGCCGAGCCGAGGTCGGCGTCGACGAGGTGCATGGGACCGTAGCCGCCGGAGGTGCTGTGGCCGGGGTTGAAGTCCCACCGGGTCTGCGCGTACGACACGGCCTCGATCACCGTGCGGGGCACGCCGTACTCGGTGGCGGCGGCGGCGAAGGCTCGCTCGCGGCTCGCCGGGTCACTGCCTCCGCTCGCGGCCGACGGGTCGGCCGCCTGGGCCGGGGGGCCGCTCACGGCGATCCCGGCGGCGACGGCTGCGACGGCACCGAGCGCTGCCAGGGACTGCCGCATCCGGCGAGCTCCTGGCGTTCGATGTGGTGAGGCGTTGGGTATCACTCGATCGTCCCTTTCGTATCCCTGGACCGCAGCACGCCCTTGTCGCCGATACGGGTCCATCGGCTCGGCGTCGCTGCGGGTTCGGGTGCGTCCAGCCGAGAGCCGGGGACGCACCTCTGCCCCAGAGCATTCCCGCGCACCTCGAGGCCCGCCACTTGAAACCGTCCAGCAAGCGCTGCCGTCCGTCTTCCGCGTCATCCGTACATCGCCCGCCCACAGAGAGCACCATGGTTTCCATGGGGCGCATGGGCCTGGGGTTGGGGTTGGCCATCGCAGCATTCCTCGTCGGGGGGTGCGGTGCCGCCGATCCCGACGGCCCACCGAACGCCGGCTCGTTCGCCTCCGCGACCGCGCCGAAAGCCCCGAAAGCGCCGACGCCGACCCCGCTGCAGCGCTCGGGCTCGGGCACCGACGGCCAGACGGGGGCCGACGCCGCCTACGGGCCGCAGTTCCCGTTGACGCTGCGCCGCACGGGTGGCATCGCCGGCTTCGACGACCGCATCGTGCTCGAGGCGGACGGCCGGGTCCGGGTCGAGACGCGGTCGGTGCACGGCCGAGTCTGCACTCTCGGCGCGTCCCAGCAGCGCCTGATCGTCTCGCTGCTCGAGACCCTGCCGATGCAGCCGTTCGTGGCCGGCCCCCCGAGCGACCAGGCCACCACCGACCCGACCGTCGTCCCTGAGAGCGACCCGATCACGATCTCCGTCACCGATGACCGGGCTCGGCAGATCGACCTCAGCGACCCCTCGCTGGGCGAGATCTCCGGGCTCGTCAGCACCCTCGTCTCCGACGTGACGCTCTCGGTGCCCACCTCGGCGCGCTGCGCCAGCACGCCGACGCCGTCCGCCACCGCCCCTGCCACAGCCGACTCGGTGGCACCCACGCAGACGGCGGCCGCGGCGGCGTCGACCCCCTGAGAGGGGGCGACGCCCGCCCCGCACGCGAGGCCGGTATGCCGTGGGGCTGACCCCGCGGCATACCGACCTCTGTGCGTGTCCTGCGGGGCTGCTCACGCAGCCCGGAGGGCGGTCCTGCTCAGAAGTTCGTCGCGACGTCGTCCACGACGAAGCTCGTCTGCAGCGAGGAGTCCTCGGTGTCGGCGAACTTCAGGGTCACGTTCGTGCCCTTGTAGGCCGTGAGGTCGATCGTCTTCTGGACGTAGGAGGCCTTGGGCGTCGACAGGTTCGAGTAGCTCTGCTTGGTGACGCCGTTGATCTGCACCGTGGCGGTGTCGTAGGCGGAGCCCGTCGTGGTCTCCGCCGTGTCGATCCGGATCCAGTAGGTCAGGGTCGGCGAGGTGGCGGTGGACGGGACGGCGAAGGTCTGCGACTCGCTCTCGGAGCCCGAGACCCCATTGCCGCCGAGCCACAACTTGTAGGTACCGCTGTGGGCCGGGCGCCCCGTGTTGTTGGTGATCGGTCCCGCGGTGCCGGTCCAGCCGGTCTGGCCCGACTCGAACCCGCCGTTGACCAGTGACCCACCGGTGGGCGGCGGCGTCGTGCCACCGCACGTCTCGGTGCTGGCCGGTGCCGCGATGGCACCCATGGCCTTGTCGACCGCGGTGCACTCGGCGGAGCCGGCGCCGTAGAGGTCCTTGGCCGCCTTGATGACGCCCGTGCGCGCCGCCGCGTAGTTGCTCGAGGACGTGAGGTACGTCGACAGCGTGCGGTACCAGATCTTCTCGGCCTTGACGTGGCCGATGCCGGTCACCGTGGAGCCGTTGCAGGTGGGGCTGCTGTAGCTGACGCCGTTGACGGTCTTGGCGCCCGAGCCCTCCGAGGCCAGGTAGTACCAGTGGTTCAGCGGGCCGGAGGAGTAGTGCGGGTCGAGGCTGCCCAGGGTCGAGCTCCAGCAGTCCTTGGACGCGCCGTCCTTGCTCGGCTTGTCCATGTAGCGCAGCGGGGTGCCGTTGCCGTTGAGGTTGAGCTTCTCCCCGATGAGGTAGTCGGGCACGTCGTTGGCGTTGTTGGCGTACCACTCGACGGCCGTGCCGAAGATGTCGGAGGTCGACTCGTTCAGGCCGCCCGCGTCGCCGGTGTAGGCCAGACCAGCGGTGTTCTCGGTGACGCCGTGGCTCATCTCGTGGCCCGCGACGTCGATCTCGACGAGCGGGGAGGCGTTGTTGGCGCCGTCGCCGTACGTCATCTGCGTGCCGTCCCAGAAGGCGTTGGAGTAGCTCTGGCCGTAGTGCACGCGGCTGCGGGCGCCGGTGCCGTTGTTCCAGATGCCGGCGCGGCCGAGCTGGGTGTTGTAGTAGTCGTACGTCTTGCCCGCGCCGTAGTGGGCGTCGACCGCGGCCGACTGGCGGTTGCTCTGCGAGCCGGTGCCCCAGACGTCGTCGGCGTCGGTGAACGTGGTGCCGTTGCCGGACGTCGCCTGGTTGAGGTCGGTCGTGTAGTTCCCGTGCGTGTCCTTCATCGTGTAGGCGCCGGAGCTGCCGGACGTCGCGAGTGACACGCTGCCGACGAAGATGCCGTTGCCCGTGCCCTCCTTGATCTCGTCCCAGCTCGTCAGCGTCTTGCCGTTGGTGGCGTCGACGATGGTGTGCAGGCGGGTCGGGGTCTGGTCGGCCTTGATGCCCTCCGTGATGACCTCGTAGGCGAGCTTGGGCCCGGAGGCGGACTGGAAGACGACGAGCTCGCCGGCGGAGGCCTTCTCGTGGTTCGCCTTGGAGGCGGCGAGCCCGGCCTGCTGGGCCGTGCTCTTGGCGATGGTCGGCGTCATGGTCGACGGGGTCACGCCCTTGCGGACGTTCCACGTGACGCTCTTGACCGCGCCCGAGGAGTCCTTGTGGCTGATGAAGTCGCCGCCGATGACCCGGAGGCCGTCGAGCGTGCGCTCGTAGCGGACGTGCGTCGCGCCGTCAGGGTCGGCGATGACGGACTTGACGGTGAGCTTCTCGCCCGCGGCCAGTCCGAGGGCGCTCGCGGCAGAGGCCGCACGGGACTGCTCGGTGGCCTTGAGGCTCTGCGACTCGGGGGCAGGCGCCTTGTCGCGTCCCGCACCAGCCGCTGCGCCCGCCGGGATCGCCGGCGAGATGGCGAGGGCGAGGGCGAGCAGCCCTCCGGTCGCCAGCCCAGACTTCAGTCGATTCACTCGATACTCCTTGTCAGGATGCGGCGCGTGGGCCGCCTGGAGGGTGTCCGCGATCTCACCAACACCGAGATCTGGTCGGAACGAGCGCGACGCTCGCAGCAGCGGAGAACACCGGTCAACGGGGCTTACCAAGTCTTTGCCGAAAGCGCCCCAAGTCCTGAGTAACGGCTGCCCGCAGTGGGATTCGCCGCATGGCGCTGGGTGGGCGATCTCCCAGACTTCCCGTCGCCGGCCCTCAGCCGGCGGTCGGGTCGTCGTCCGTGGAGGGCCGTGAGGCGCCTTGGCGCGGGCCTGCCGCACGAGCGCGCGCCCGCTCGAGGTCGGCCGGGGTGTCGACGTCGAGCGTGACGCCTGCTGCGTCGTCGACCTCCGCCGTCACGACCCCGGCGCAGAGCTGGCGCATGCTGAGGCCGTATGCGTCGTCGACCTCACCGAGACGAGCGCGCAGGGCGGTCAGCCGCCAGGCGGCACACAACCAGTTCGCTCGGCCGTCCCGGCCGACCGTGACGGCCAGGTCCGCGGAGTCGAGGGCGTCGAGGAGCCGCTCGAGATGGGCGGAGGTGACGAAGGGCAGGTCCGCAGCGAGCACCGCGACGGCATACGGAAGCGGTCCGGGGTCGCTGGTCAGCACCTCGACGGCCGTGGCCAGGCCGGACACGGGACCGCCACCCGGGACGGGTTCCAGCACGACGCGCACCCCGTGCTGGACCCCCTGGCCCGGGCCGACGACGAGCACGCGCCGGTCACCGGCCGCGTCGATGACGCGAGAGACCAGCGATCGGCCGCCGACGTCGAGCAGGGGCTTGTGCGAGCCCATCCGCCGCGACGCGCCGCCGGTCAGGACGACGACGACAGGGTCCGCAGGGGACGAGCTCGGTGGCACCCTCGGAGTCTGGCACGGAGTCTGGCAGGCTGATCCCATGGGACGGGTCACCGTGCGGCGCAAGGTCACGACGATCGATCTGTCGGGACCTGCCACCACCACGCGCCCCGACACCCTCACCGTCGAGGAGCCGCTCGAGCTGAGGGTCAACGGCACCCCGCTCACCGTCACGATGCGGACGCCTGGGCACGACATCGAGCTCGTACACGGCTTCCTGATGTCCGAGGGGCTGATCCGCTCGGCCGAGGACATCGCGCTCGCGCGCTACTGCGAGGGCGCGGTCGTCTCTGGGGAGAGCGGCTTCGACGAGAACACCTACAACGTCATCGACGTGACGCTGGCCGCGGGGGTGGCTGCGCCGTCCGCTTCGGCGACGCGCGCGTTCTTCACGAACTCCTCCTGCGGCGTCTGCGGCAAGGCGAGCATCGAGCAGTTGCGTGCACAGTCTGCGTTCGACGTGCGGTCGGACGCGACTCGCTTCGACGCCGAGGTCGTGGCCGGGCTGCCCGACGCGTTGCGCGCCGAGCAGCGGTCGTTCGACAAGACGGGCGGCCTGCACGCCGCCGGGCTCTTCACCGCCGACGGACAGCTGCTCGTGGTGCGCGAGGACGTCGGCCGGCACAACGCCGTCGACAAGGTCGTCGGGTGGGCGCTGCAGAACGGGCGCGTGCCGGGCGTCGGGTGCGTCCTCGTGGTGTCGGGGCGCGCGTCGTTCGAGCTGACCCAGAAAGCCATCATGGCCGGGATCCCCTGTCTGGCAGCGGTTTCGGCACCATCTTCGCTAGCGGTCGAGTGTGCCGACGACGCGGGGATGAGCCTGCTCGGCTTCGTCCGCGGCACCCGGCTGAACGTGTATGCCGGAGCGCACCGGATCACGAGCAGCTGACCTTCGGCGGCCGCAGCGGCGCCGTACCGACCCGACACCGACGTCCACCCGAGCGACTGGAGGCCACCCGTGCCGATCTACGCGATCCACTACACCTATTCCGACGACACCACCGAGATGATGACGATCCGTCCCGAGCACCGTGAGTGGCTGAGCGGGCTGTCCGGCCTGCTCGTCGCCGGGATGTACCAGGACGGCATCGACGAGCTGAGTGAGGGCGAACCCACCGACCCGGAGCCGGTCAACGCCGCGCTCATCGTCTGTTCCGGCGACTCGGTGGACTCGGTGACGGCGACGTTCGACCAGGACCCGTACTGGCTCGGCGGCCACATCCTGCGCCGGGTCGTGCGCCGGTGGGACCCGCCGCTGGGGCCGTGGGTCGCGGACCCGACGAACTCTCCCGGCTGAGGTCGCGATTCCACCAGTTCGGCCGGGCAGCAATGGAACTCGGTGTGGACAACCTCTGGTGGGTTTGGCGCCTTTCGCGTAGAACGGAACACACGTTCGATGACGCGGCAGGGGCGACGACCGAGGGCCTGGAGGCTCTCGTGTCGGCGCCCTCGCGGGTCGGGACAGCCCTCTGGCTCTGACGCGGAGCGGGTCGACCAGCTCGCGCTGCTGGAGCGGGTCAAGACCGCTGCGGCGGCGGCGCAGGCCCGGGTGACGGCGGCGTTCGTGGCCTCCCAGCAGCAGGTCGCGCGGGCGCGGGAGTGCTCGGTCGCCGGGGACTTCGCGGGCTGGCGCGCCGGCGCGACCCGCGGGGCGGGACACGTGGCCTTGGCGGTGGCGTCGACCCGGGACCTGCCGCACACCCTGGCCGCGCCCGAGGCCCGCCCGACCCTGGAAGACTGAGCGCGCCGGCACCCCTGAAGAGAGCGGAGACGACCGTGACCGACTACCCGACCCTTCTCCACACCGTTCTCGACACCACCGATGTCCGCGGCCTGGCGGAGTTCTATCGGGAACTGTTGGGGCTCAGATACCGCCAGGGCGATGAGCCGCCTGCCGAAGGCGACCCGGACGATGCCGACTGGCTCGTCCTCGTCGACGCCGACGACAACCGCAAGCTGGCCTTCCAGCAGGTGGAGCGCCTGGAGCGGACCACCTGGCCCGAGCACGACGTCCCCATGCAGCTGCACCTCGACCTCACCGTGCCGAGCAGCACCGACCTGGAGCGACAGCGTGAGCGCGCCGAGGCGCTCGGGGCCACCCTGCTGCTGGACCGCACCGACGTACCCGACGAGCCGCTCTACGTGCTCGCCGACCCCTCGGGGCATCCCTTCTGCATCTTCGTGGGGTGAGGCCGCCGACGCGGGGTGCGGACCGCAGCGTCACCCACGTGGAGGTGGCGTCTCGAATCGGCCTGTGACGTCGACGATCACGTCGGTCGCGCCACGGTTGTTGTACACGTTGAACTGCTTCCGATCGCTCAACGGCACGTACGCCATCCCCGCAACCGTCTGACCGGCCGCCGGGTTGAGGTTGCTGCCGACCGGCCTCGACCTCCCCGTCGCCCACAGCGAGAGATAGGTGGCCATGGTCGGCCGCACCGCGGTGGTGTTGGTGACGAGGGCCTTCGTGCTGGTCGTCGCGATGGTGCTGGGGACGGTCACGGCGTTGGTATCCGCCTCACCCAGGGTCGTCATGCCGCGACCCGTGCGGGAGTCGACGATGCGCTTCGGGGTGCCGACGCTCCGGTAGACCAGACCGGGGTCGGCGCAGTCGTAGGTGCCGTTGACGTCGATGACCACGTCGGCGCTGCCGGTGCCGGTGAGGTCCGCGGTGATGACCGGGGCTCCGAGGTCGACTCGTACCCCCGGGCTCGGAATGACGGCAGCATTCGTCGTCGTCTGGCCGGCCCTGAAGTTGATGTTGGACGTCGTGGGCCGGTTGATGTCCTCCCAGAGCGTGAGGTAGCCGCTGCCGGTCGGCCGGACGACTGTGACCGTCACCGCGATGGCGCTCGCGCCGAGAAGGCGTTCGGGAAGCCGGATCGGGAAGAGCCGAGTGTTGCCGTACGTCTGCGGCGAGTCGCCAGCCTCGAGCGGCGTCGAGGTGCGTGTGTCGGCGACCCGCATCGAGCCGAGCGGGTTGAAGTCGCACCCGTTGATCCGCTCCGCACCGGTCGAGAAGCCGTTGAGGTAGTAGCCCTGCACGTCGACGATCGCGTGGACGCTCCCCGAGTTGTTGTTGTGAAGGCTCACCCATCCGTCCCCGCTCGCCGGAACCGTCGCGAGGTTCGCACGGGTGTCACCGCGGACGAAGTTGAGGCTGGACAGCCCGGCGGTTGCGGCTCCCTTCGGCACGGCCACGATGTTGCCGGCTGCGGTCGCTCCCGTCACGGTGAGGTTGGCGACCACGGCAGCCACTCCGCTCGGGGGCATCCCCAGACGACCAGTCACCTTCACGTTGACCGTCTCGCCGGGCCGCAGGGGACGCCCGAGCGAGCTGTAGCGGCTGTCGAAGAAGCGCGTCGACTCCACGAGGGGTGCGTACGTGCCAACCGTCCACGGATCGGGGTCGGCACTGGTCACCGACGGGGTCGCGGCTGCGGTGGGCGCCGCGATCGCGCCCGCTCCGGTCAGCGCAGCGGTCGTGGCGACAAGCGCCGCCGTGAAGAGCGTGGTCAGACTCCGTCGCACCGGCGAAGCACCCCTGTCATCCGTGGCCGACGTCGTCGCCGGCCAGCGGAAAGTACCACCCCGTGGCATCGGTCGTGTGGCGAAGTCGGCCATTCCCCGGGCAGCCGCGGCCCCGACCCCAGGCCCCGGCCCGAGTCCCCGACCGCCGGACTCTAGAGCTGGGTGACCTGCCCGTCCTCGACGTGCCAGCGCTCGTCGAGGCGGACGTTCTCGAGCAGGCGCCGGTCGTGCGAGACGAGCAGCAGCGCCCCGTCGTAGGACTCGAGCGCCTGCTCGAGCTGCTCGATGGCGGGCAGGTCGAGGTGGTTGGTCGGCTCGTCGAGGACCAGCAGGTTGACGCCACGGGCCTGCAGCAGCGCCATGGCCGCTCGGGTCCGCTCGCCCGGTGAGAGGCGTCCGACGGCGCTGCCCACCTGGTCGGCCTTGAGCCCGAACTTCGCGAGCAGGGTGCGGCGGTCGGCAGGGTTGAGGTCGGGCACGGCCTCACCGAAGGCGTCCCCGAGCGGGAGGTCGTCGCGCAGCCCGGTGCGCGCCTGGTCGATCTCGCCGACGGCGACGCTCGCGCCAAGGGAGGCACTCCCCGCGTCGGGCGACACCCGTCCGAGCAGCAGCGAGAGCAGCGTGCTCTTGCCGGCACCGTTGGGCCCGGTGACGCCGACGCGACGGCGGGCCTCGACGTGCAGCGACGCCGGCCCGAACGTCCAGTCACCCCGTCGAACCACGGCCTGGTTCAGCGTCGCGACGACCGAGCTCGACCGCGGCGCCGCGGCGATGCTGAACTGCAGCACCCACTCCTTGCGCGGCTCGGCGACCTCGTCGAGGCGTGCGATCCGCGACTCCATCTGCCGCACCTTGCGCGCCTGCTTCTCGGCCGAGTCCTGCTGGGCCGCACGGCGGATCTTGTCGTTGTCCGGGTTCTTCTTCATCGCGTTGCGCACGCCCTTGGCGGACCACTCCCGCTGCGTGCGCGCCCGCGCCTCGAGGTCGGCCTTCGTGCCGGCATACGCCTCGTACGCCTCGCGGACGTGCCGCCGGGCCACCTCGCGCTCCTCGAGGTAGGACTCGTAGCCGCCGTCGTGGACGGCGACGGAGCTCTGCGCGAGGTCGAGCTCGACGATGCGGGTCACGCAGCGGGCGAGGAACTCGCGGTCGTGCGAGACGAGCACGACGCCGCCGCGATGGCCGTGGACGAACGCCTCGAGACGTTCGAGCCCCGCGAGGTCGAGGTCGTTGGTCGGCTCGTCGAGCAGCACGAGGTCGAAGCGGCTCAGCAGCAGCGCCGCGAGGGCGGCCCGCGCCGCCTGCCCACCGGAGAGGGAGGTCATGAGCGCGTCGGCGCCGACGTCGAGCCCGAGCTCGGCGAGCATCGGCGGTATGCGGTCGTCGAGGTCGGCGGCCCCGCTCGCGAGCCAGTGGTCGAGCGCGACGGCATACGCCTCGTCGGCCTCGGGGTCGTCGCCACCCAGGGCGGCCGCGGCCTCCTCCATCGCGACCGTCGCGGCGCTGGCGCCGGTGCGTCGGCCGATGTGGCCCGCGACCGTCTCGCCGGGCAGCCGCTCGTGCTCCTGCGGCAGCCAGCCGATGAAGGCGTCGGAGGGAGCCGTCGTCACGGTGCCGGCGAGCGGCGCGTCTTCCCCAGCGAGGAGCCGCAGCAGCGTCGACTTGCCCGCGCCGTTGGCGCCGACGACCCCGACGACGTCGCCGGGCGCGACCGTGAGGTCGAGGTGCTCGAAGAGGGTCCGGTGGGCGTGGCCCCCGGCGAGGTCCTTGGCCACCAGGGTCGCGCTCACGCACCAAGCCTAGGGGCGCTGGAGCGGTGCCCCGTTCACACCGGGTGGACGAGGACGACGTCGCCGTCGATGAGCTGGTCCACGGCCTCGGGCACCTCGAGGAGGCAGTTCGCGGCAGCGAGCGCCGTGAGGTGCCGGGCGTCCGGAGCCGTCACGGTCCCGTCGTCGTGGAGCACGCTGGTGACGAACTGGACCCGCCCCGCGCGCGTGTGCCGCGTCTTGCCGCGGTATGCCGCGTGCCCGGGTCGCGTGGACGGTGCCCCGTGGCGTCGGTCGAGGGCCGGGCGCACCAGCACGTGAAAGGCGACGAAGGCCCCGACCGGCGTTCCCGGCAGGCACACGACCGGGGTGGAGCCGTAGCGGCCGAGGCCCTGCGGGCCGCCGGGCTGCATGGCGAGGTGGACGAAGTCGAAGGTGGCCAGCGGCGAGCACACCTGCCGGACCACCTCGTAGGCGCCGGCGCTGACGCCGCCGGTCGTGATGACGAGGTCGACGCCCGGGTCGGCGTCGAGCCCGTCGAGCAGGGCGCGCAGGTCGTCCGGCTCGTCGGAGCACACCTCGACGCAGCGCACGTCGCACCCCGCGGCGGCGGCGAGCGCGGCCACCATGTCGGAGTTGGACTCGTGGATGCCACCCGCACCGGGGTCCGCCTCGGGTGGGGCCAGCTCGGCGCCCGTCGCGACGACGGCCACCCGGGTCGGGAGGTGCACCTCGATCTCGGTGCAGCCGGCCGAGCGCCCGAGGGCGATGAGGGCCGGCGTCACGGCAGACCCGGCGGTCGCGAGGACTGTCCCCGCCGTCACGTCCTCGCCGCGGGGCCGAACGTGCTGTCCCGGCACCGGGTCCAGGTCGACGGTGACATGCGCGGGCGCCGGCCCGGTCGGGGCGGCGTCGGTGCGCTCGACCGGAACCACCGCGACCGTTCCCTCCGGCACCCGGGCCCCTGTCATGATCCGAGCCGCCTGACCCGGGGCAAGGACGAAACCGGGCGCAGTCCCCGCCGGCACGTCCCCGAGCACCGGATAGGTGCGCTGCTCGGGCGAACCCGGGCACACGGCATACCCGTCCATGGCGGACGCGTCGAAGCGCGGGAGGTCGTCGGCGGCGACCAGATCGGCACCCAGCCGTCGCCCCGCCGCGTGGCGGTCGAGCGTGACCCGCTCGAGCGACCCCTCGCCGAGGAGCCGCGCGACCGCGGCGCGGTGATCGTCGACGGAGAGGTGACCCACGCCCGCCAGTCTGTCGTATGCCGTGTGGCCCGGCCCGGCGGCATGCGGCCTCGCGGGCCTGGCGACGGCAGTAGCGTCGATGAGCGGGACCTTTTCGAGGAGGCTGTCATGGGTCTCGACCATCTCTGCGACGTGAGCTGGTCGAACCTGTGGCTCAACGACGTCATCGCGGTCGGCGAGGGCAGCATCGACGTCGAGCACGGACGCCTGGACCTGCGCTACTACGAGTACACGGTCGAGCTTCCGCTGCCTGACCTCGCGGAGCCTCTGGAGCGCCTCAGCACTCGATGACGTTGACGGCGAGCCCGCCGCGCGCAGTCTCCTTGTACTTCACCTTCATGTCGCGACCGGTCTCGCGCATCGTCTTGATGACCTTGTCGAGGCTGACGACGTGCGAGCCGTCGCCGCGCAATGCGGTGCGGGCGGCGGTGATGGCCTTGACCGACGCGATCGCGTTGCGCTCGATGCACGGGATCTGCACGAGCCCGCCGACCGGGTCGCAGGTGAGGCCGAGATTGTGCTCCATGCCGATCTCGGCGGCGTTCTCGACCTGCTCGGGCGTGCCACCCATGACGGCCGCCATGGCGCCGGCGGCCATCGAGCAGGCCGAGCCGACCTCGCCCTGGCAGCCGACCTCGGCGCCGGAGATCGAGGCGGTCTCCTTGTAGATCACGCCGATCGCACCGGCAGTGAGCAGGAAGCGGACGATGCCGTCGCGGTCGGCGCCGTTGACGAAGTTGGCGTAGTAGTGCAGGACCGCCGGGATGATGCCGGCCGCGCCGTTGGTCGGGGCGGTGACGACGCGCCCGCCGGACGCGTTCTCCTCGTTGACGGCCAGCGCGTAGAGGGTGATCCAGTCCATCCCGCGCAGCGGGTCGTCGGTCGTGCCCTCGAGGCGCAGGCGCCGAGCCAGCTCGGGCGCGCGACGGCGTACGCGCAGGCCTCCCGGAAGCACGCCCTCCGTGTCGATCCCGTTGCGGACGCACTCCTTCATGACGCGCCAGATGTCGAGCAGCCCGTCGCGGACCTCCTGCTCGGTGCGCCAGGACAGCTCGTTCTCGAGCATGATCCGGGCGATCGACTTGCCGGTCTCCCTGCAGTGCGCGAGCAGCTCGTCACCGGTGCGGAAGGGGTGTGCGACCGGCGTCGAGTCCTCGACGATCCGGGTCTCGCCGTCGGCGTCGCCACCGACGACGAAGCCGCCACCCACGGAGTAGTAGGTGCGCTCGAGCACCGTGGCGCCGCCGGCGTCCAGGGCGGTGAACGTCATGCCGTTCGGGTGTACGGGCAGCGTCTTGCGCCGGTGCAGGGTGAGGTCCTCGTCCTCGACGAAGTCGATCTCGTGCTCGCCCAGCAGCGCGAGCCGCTTCGTCGCCCGGATCTCGGCCAGGCGTCCCTCGACCGCTCGGGGGTCGCACAGCTCCGGCCGCTCACCGGTCAGGCCCAGCAGCACGGCCTTGTCGCTGCCGTGCCCATGACCCGTGGCGCCGAGTGAGCCGAAGAGCTGCGAGCGCACGCGGGCCACCTGGTCCATGACGCCCTCGTCCCGCAGCCGCTCCGCGAAGAGGGCCGCGGCACGCATGGGGCCCACGGTGTGCGAGCTCGACGGCCCGATGCCGATCGAGAAGAGATCGAAAACGCTGAGCGCCATGGTGTCCTGACTTCGTGTCGTCGTTGACGGCTGTCGCCCGGGGGTGTGGACGACCGCATGAGCGTACGTCCAGCCGTGTCCCCGGCGCACATGCTCGGCGCCCAGGAGGGCGTATGCCGTCCGCCGGGCCCTTTCGACGCAGGCGCGCTCGGGCGCCCTTGACCGATGCAAAGGCCGGGCCCAATCGGGACATTCGCGACCTATCGGATGAAATCGCTTGTGTGTCAGTTGAATTCGGATCAGACGCCGTCCCGCGAAGTGGTCTAACGCGGGGTTGGTCCGGGTATGTGCGCGCCACTCGGGGATCAAGGCGCCGGGGGAATCACGCGCCACCACGACAACAAGGGGAGCACCATGACGAAGAAGACCGTACGACTGCCACGCACCGCCGTGAGCCTGATCGCGGCCAGCGGGCTGGCTGTCACGGGAGCCGCAGCGCTCGCCACCGGATGGGTCGCCACGGCCACGCCCGGGGACCCGCACCAGGTGTGGGTGTGCAAGTACGTGCAGAAGCCGCACCAGAACGAGGTGCTGAAGGCCGGCAAGAACCCGATCCTGGTCGACTGGGCCTCACTGACCGGCAAGGAGCAGGCGCCGAAGATCGGTGCCACCTTCTCCGACGGACAGGACAAGTCGGTCGTCGTCCAGATCGGCGGCAGCAATCCCGGCGTGGGCGCGTGCGGCGTCTTCACACCGCCGACCAGCACGACCACCAGCGTCCCGGGCACCAGCACGGGCACGAGCACCAGCACCACCAGCGTCCCGGGCACGACCACCAGCACCACCAGTCTCCCGAGCTCGACCACCAGCACAACCAGCACGTCGACCGGCACAAGCACCGTGCCAAGCGGAGGCGGTGGAGGCACCGGCGGTGGAGGCACCGGAGGCGGTGTCGGCGGTGGTGTCGGAGGTGCCGGAGGTGTCGGCGGTGTCGGCGGTGTCGGCGGAGGCTCTGCTGGCGGTGGCACCTCTGGCACGGGCAACACCGGTTCGGTGCCGGGCGTCGGCGCGCCCCACACCGGTGGATCGGGCGACACCAACACCGTCAGCCCCTTGGTGGGGTCAAGCCTCGTTGCGGGCGGCCTCGCGTTGGCAACGAGCGAAGCGGTGCGCCGGCGACGCCAGGCCGCCGGACGCTGACAACGGAGGTGACCCGGTCACCGCGGCGACGCGGTGGCCGGGGCACCGGAAGGGAGTGCCTGAGCGATGGTCCGCTCTTGGCTCGTCAGACTCGCAGCCGCGATGCTGGTCGCCTCGGGTCTCTCGTTCCTGCCGCAGCAGACTCAGCCGCGGCTGTCAGGTGCTCCCACGCGCGTGAGCATGTTGCCCGCCACCCCGTCACCATCCGGCCAGTCGGCCACGTCGACGAGGCAGTCTCGAGATTCGTGCCGGGCCGGGGAGCCGAGACGGCTCGTGATCCCCTCCCTGGGGGTCGATGCGCCGTTCGAACGCATCGGACTGGACCATGCCGCCGAGCCGGACGCCACCGGACGGCTACCGCTCGGCAATCCGACCGACCGGACGAAGGCGGGGTGGTACGCCGCCGGTCCGCGGCCCGGTGCCGGGACGGGAACGGTGCTGACCAACGGACACACGTTCCGCAACGGCTCGGCGATCTTCCACGAGGACTTCGCTCGGCGCATCGCCCACGACCAGCTGATCGAGCTGCGGCAGGACAACGGGTCGGTGTGCTCATACCGCGTCACGCGGGCGTGGCGCGAGATCAGCGCCGACCGTGACTACCCACGGCTCGTCGCCTCGCAAAACCTCTACGACTTCTCCGGGCCGGAGCGGCTCCTGCTCGCCACCTGCGGCGGCAGCTGGAACGCCGTCACCGGCAACTTCGACGACATCAGCGTGGTTCTGGCCCTCCCTGTCAGCAGATCCTGACCGGACCAGGCGCCGGCCGAACGCCAGAGTGCGTCTCGTCGGTCGACTCCTGGGGCGGCCTTCGGTCACCGCCTGCGCAAATCAGACATTAGGCCCAAACATACCTAAAATTTACGGACACTTGGTAATTCTTTTAACTTTCTTCGCGGATAGGCTATTTCGCTTTACCAAAACCAGATACAAATGCGCTGTTCAGGTTTCAGGCGCGGGGGGACAACGATGCGCCGCCATGACTTCAAGGGGACAGCTACATCATGAACCAGAGGACTGTGCGACTTCCGCGTCGCGTCATCACCTTCGTCGCCGCCGGGGGGCTCGCAACGGCCGGAGCAGCAGCGCTCGCGACGGGGTGGACCGCTTCGGCCACCCCGGGCGACGCACACCAGGTCTGGGTGTGCGCCTACGTCGGCGCGGAGGCCGACAAGGTGCTCAAGCCGGGCAAGAACCCGCTTCTCGTGGATGAAGCCGTGCTCGAGAACGGCAAGTTCCGCGGCTCGCAGGACGACGCCGTCATCGTCGACAGCGGCGACGCGCTGTGCCCCGGTGGGACGCCGGAGCCGACGACCACGGCGGTGGCCACCACCACGGAGCCCACCACGACGGTCCCGACCACCACCGAGCCCACCACCACGGTGCCCACCACCACCGAGCCCACCACCACCGAGCCCACCACCACGGGCCCGACCACCACGGTCCCGACCACCACGGTCCCGACCACCACGGTCCCGACCACCACGGTCCCGACCACGACGGAGCCCACCACGACGGAGCCCACCACGACGGAGCCCACCACGACGGTGCCCGGGGGCGACGGTGGCGGCGATGGCGACGGTGACGGCACCCCGACGGTTCCGGTGACGACGACGCCGACCACCACGGTCCCGACCACCACGGTCCCGACCACCACGGTCCCGACCACCACGCCCACCACGACGGTGCCCACCACGACGGTGCCCACCACGACGGTGCCCACCACGACGGTGCCCACCACAACGGTCCCGACCACCACGGCGCCCGCGGTGCCGCCGACCACGACCACGTCTGACGGCGGCGGCAAGAGCAGCGATGCGGGTGGCGCGACCGGCGTGGTGCCCGGCGTCGGCGCCCCGCACACGGGCGGCGAAGGCGACCTGCCGTCCACGAACCGTCTCCTCGGATCTGGCCTGCTCGCCGGCGGACTCGTCCTGGCAGCCGCCGAAGCAGCGCGCCGTCGCCGCGAGAACACCAGTCGTTGAGAGCTGACGGAGCCCGGCCACCGCTCACGAGCGGAGGCCGGGTCCGGGCTCCCGGCAACCGGGAGGAAGGGCAGACCGATGTGGCGACGCTGGGTCGTGGCGACCATCGCTGGGGTGCTCGTCGGTGCCGGCCTCTGGTACCTCCTGCCGCATCCGGGCGCCCTCCCCTCATCAGGCGCGGCCGCCGTGCCGGCCTGGCCTGACCCGGCGCTCACGATTGCGGAGCCCAGGGGCGAGCCGAGCCCCTCGGCACCGAGCACACCGCAGTCCACCAAGCGCGAGCACGGCAGCTCCTGTCGGGTCGGCCAGCCCGAACGCCTGCTCATCCCGGCGCTGGGAGTCGACGCACCCTTCGAACGGATCGGGCTCGACCCTGCCGGACGCCGTGACGCCAGCGGCCAGCTGCCCCTCGGCACGCCGACCGACCGCACCCGCGCCGGGTGGTACGCCGCCGGTCCACGCCCGGGCTCCGGCACCGGAACGGTGCTGATCGACGGGCACACCTACCGCAACGGCTCGGCGATCTTCCACGAGGACTTCGCTCGGCGCATCGCGCCCAAGCAGCTGGTCCAGCTGCGGCAGGACAACGGCTCTGTCTGCAGCTACCGGATCACCACCGTCTGGCGGGAGATCAACTCGGCGCACGCATACCCCGAGCTCGTCGCCTCGCAGCACCTCTACGACTTCTCGGGCCCGGAGCGGCTGCTGCTGGCGACCTGCGGAGGCAGCTGGAACGCGAGCGCCGGCAACTACGACGACATCAGCGTGGTCCTCGCGGTTCCCGTCAGCTGAGGACCTCGTCGATGGCCTGGGCACCATCGTTGAACGGCAGGATGCGGCGGGCGGTCGACTCCGGGTGCGCGACCACGGCACGGATGACGTGGGCAACGTTGTCGCGCGACACCTGCCCACGCGGGATCTCGTCACCGGTCTCGATGTGGCCCGTCGCGGCGTCCAGAGTCAGTGCGCTCGGGCGCAGGATCGTCCAGGCCAGGCCGGTGCCCTGCAGGTGTGCGTCCGCCGCGGTCTTCGCCTCGGCGTACGGGTAGAAGGAGTGGTCCTCGGGCACGCCGTGGTCGGGCCCGGCGCCGAAGTAGGACACCATGACGTAGCGCCCGACGCCCGACTGCACGGCGGCGTCCATCGATCGGATCGCGGCGTCGCGGTCGACGGCATACGTCCGCTGGGGACTTCCGCCGCCGGCGCCGGCGGACCACACGACGACGTCGCTGCCGCGCACGAGCCCGGCGATCTCGTCGGTCGAGGCGTGCTCGACGTCCAAAACGGCTGCCGTTGCGCCGGTTGCCTCGACGTCGGCCACGTGGTCGGGGTTCCGCACGACGGAGGTGACGTCGTGGCCGTCGGCGACGAGCAGGGGGGCGGCGAGAAGCGCGACCTTGCCGTGGCCGCCGATGATCGTGACTCGGGACATGCCTCCACCCTCTCAGCCCGCGTCGAGAAGCGCACCTGGCGCAAGCCAATCGAAAGAGCAGTTCGTCGCCTCGGCGGACGAACTGCTCTTTCGATCTGGGTGGAATCAGTCGCCGCGGCCGCGGCCGAGGAGCCAGCCGATGACGACGCCGACGACGGCTGCTGCGGCGTAGCCGGCATACCGCTGCATCAGCACCGGCATGACGGCCGAGCCGAGGTCGAGGGCGGCGTCCTCCTCGATGTCGGCGGTGACGCGGCGCGGCGGTGGCACGGACTCCGGCATGTCGGCCGGGGTCGCGCCGACCGTCCCGGCCGCCACGGCAGCCGGACTCGGTACGCCGTCGACCGTCGCGGGGGCCTCGGCGGCCCCCCCCGCTTCCGTCTCCGCCCCCGTCTCCGTTTCCGGCTCGGCCGGCGGGCCGCCCAGCTGCTTCTCGATGCAGGCCACGAAGGCCTGGAGCAGCTTGTCGGAGACGTCCTGCATGACGCCCCGGCCGAACTGCGCCGGCTTGCCCGTGACGGCGAGGTCCGTGACGACGTCGGCCTTGGTGCCGCCGCCCTCGGCGCCGGTGAGCTGGATCGTCACCGTGGCGCCGGCCGTGCCGTTGCCCCGCTTGTCCTTGCCCTTGGCCTCGATGACGGCGTGGTGGGCGAGATCGTCCCGCTGCACGAAGGAGCCGGACCCGGAGTAGACGAGTGCGATCGGGCCGAGCTTGACCTTGACGGTGCCGGAGAAGCCGTCGTCGGTCACCTCGGTCACGGTCGCGCCCGGGAAGCAGCTGCCGACCCGGTCGAGGTCCATGAAGAGGTTCCACGCGTCGTCGACCGAGGTGGGCACGGTGAAGGAGTGCGTCAGCTCCATCCGGCGATCACGCCCCCGCCGCGGCGAGCACCGCGCGCC
Source organism: Terrabacter sp. FW104-15G4B (assembly GCF_058790095.1). Taxonomy (NCBI): domain Bacteria; kingdom Bacillati; phylum Actinomycetota; class Actinomycetes; order Micrococcales; family Intrasporangiaceae; genus Terrabacter; species Terrabacter sp. FW104-15G4B. The sequence goes on from NZ_JBYTCI010000007.1 coordinate 19,667, forward strand.
GGGTCAGCACCGTGGCGAGGTGCTTGCGGTAGTCGGAGTCACCGTTGAGGTCGGACGGCGGGTTGGTGCCGTCGGCCACGGAGGCGACGGCCGCACGGACCGCCTCGTCGGTGGCAGGCTTCCCGACGAGGGCCTCCTCCACCGAGCGTGCCCGCAGCGGGGTCGAGCCCATGTTGGTCAGGCCGACCCGGGCCTCCGCGATCGAGCCGCCCTCGCTGCGCACCGCGGCCGCGACCCCGACGATCGACCACTGGTGGCTGACTCGCACGAACTTCTCGTAGTGCGAGCCCCAGCCGGTGTGCTTCGGCACGCGGATCTGGGTCAGCAGCTCGCCCTCGCCGACGGCGGTGGTGAAGAGGTCCTCGAAGAAGTCCTCGGCCGCCACGGTGCGCGTCGAGCCACCCGGCCCGGCGATGACGAGCTCCGCCTCCAGTGCGAGCGCCGGTGCGCCGACGTCACCAGCGGGGTCGGCGTGCACGAGCGCTCCGCCGATGGTGCCGCGGTGGCGGATCTGCGGGTCGGCCACGGTCTGGATCGCCTTGGTCAGCAGGGCCGCATGGGCCCCGACGGCCTCGGAGGCCAGCACGGCGGCATACGTCGTCATGGCGCCGATGACGATGTGGTCGCCGTCCTCGGAGATGCCCTGGAGCTCCGGGATGCGTCCGAGGTCGATGACGACGCCGGGGGCGTTGAGCCGCATCCGCAGGATCGGCAGCAGCGACTGGCCGCCGGCGAGCACCTTGGCGTCGTCGCCGTGCTCGGCGAGCGCCGCGACGGCCTCGTCGACGGATGACGGCGCGAGGTAGTCGAACTGGGCGGGGATCACGACTGGCTCCCTTCGCTCGCGGCGCCGGGACTGGCAGCGCCAGGGTCCTGGTTGGGTGTGCCCTCGTCGAAGTGCGGCTGTGCGTCGCGCTCGCCCTCGTAGGACACGGGCCGGCCGGCCTGGATGGCGCGCCACACCCGCTCGGGGGTGCACGGCATGACGATGTCGTCGACGCCGAGCGGGCGCACCGCGTCGACGATGGCGTTGACGACGGCCGGCGTGGAGGCGATGGCTCCCGCCTCGCCGACGCCCTTGGTTCCCAACTTCGTGTAGGTCGACGGCGAGACCGTGTGGTCGGTGACGAAGCTGATCGTGTCGGCCGACGTCGGCAGCGTGTAGTCGACGAAGGAGCCGGTCACGAGGGTGCCCTGGTCGTCGTACTCCGCGCCCTCCCACAGTGCCTGGGCGATGCCCTGGACGAGCCCGCCGTGAACCTGGCCCTCGACGATGAGCGGGTTGATGATGGTCCCGATGTCGTCGACGCAGACGTACTTGCGCATCGTCGACGCGCCCGTCTCGGTGTCGACCTCCATCGCGCAGAGGTGCGTGCCGTGCGGGAAGGAGAAGTTCTCCGGGTCGAAGGTCGCCTCCCCGTCGATGTTCGGCTCGATCCCGTCGGGCAGGTTGTGGCCGGTCCACGCCGCGAGCGCGACCTCGGACATGCCAAGGCCCTTGTCCGTGCCCTTGACGGCGAAGCGCCCGGCCGTGAACTCGATGTCGTCGACGCTGGCCTCGAGCAGGTGGGCCGCGATCGGCTTCGCCTTCTCGATCACCTTGTCGGCGGCGCGCACGACGGCCTCGGCCCCGACGACGAGCGAGCGCGAGCCGTAGGTGTCCATGCCCTTGGACGAGATCTGCGTGTCGCCGTGCAGCACCTCGACGTCCTCGAACGGGACGCCCAGGCGGTCGGCGACGATCTGGCTCCACGACGTCACGTGGCCCTGGCCGTGCGGGGACGTGCCGGTGATGACCTCGACCTTGCCCGTGGCGAGCATCCGGATGGTCGCGCTGTCCCAGCCACCGGCGCCGTAGTTGAGCGCGCCGAGGATGCGTGACGGCGCGAGCCCGCACATCTCGGTGAACGTCGAGACGCCGATGCCGAGCTGGACGGGGTCGTTGCTCTCGCGACGGCGGCGCTGCTCGGCGCGCAGCTCGTCGTAGCCGAAGAGCTCCTTGGCCTTGACGGTCGCGGCCTCGTAGTTCCCGGAGTCGTAGGTCATGCCGGCGACGGACGTGAAGGGGAACTCGTCGTGGGTGATCCAGTTCTGTTCACGCACCTCGAGCGGGTCGCGGCCCAGCTCGGCGGCGAGCTCGTCCATCATGCGCTCGATGGCGAAGGTCGCCTCCGGCCGACCGGCCCCGCGGTAGGCGTCGACCCACGTCTTGTTGGTCAGCACCGTGCGGATCGTGAGGTGGTAGGCGGCGAACTTGTAGATGGAGTTGAACATCCACGCGCCGAGCACCGGGGTGCCGCCGCCGACGAGCCCGACGTAGGCGCCGAGGTCGGCGAGCAGCTCCACCTTGAGCCCGGTGACGGTGCCGTCCTTGCGGGCGGCGAGCGTCAGCTTCTGCCACTGGTCACGCCCGTGGTGGCCGGAGAGCAGCGACTCGGACCGGGTCTCTGTGTACTTGCACGGTTTCCCGAGCCGGCGGGCCACCGCGATCGTCGCGAACTCCTCGGGCGTCGTCTGGAGCTTGCCGCCGAAGCCACCGCCCACGTCGGGCGCGATGATGCGCACCTTGGACTCGGGTATGCCGGTGGTGGCCGCGACGAAGAAGCGCAGGATGTGCGGCACCTGGGTCGAGGTCCACACGGTCATCTGCTCGCCCGTCGGGTCGCAGACGGTCGAGCGCGGCTCCATGAAGGAGGGGATGAGCCGCTGCTGGCGGATCTCGCGCTCGAGGACGATGCCGTCCTCGCGGGCCTTGGCGATCTCGTCCTCGACGTCGGTGCCCGAGCCCTGGGCGGCGGAGTCGAGGGTCCACACCGCGGAGGTGTTGGTGCCGAGGTCGGGGTGTGCGAGCACCTCGTCCTTGACGGCTTCCCTCAGGTCGAGGACGGCCGGCAGGTCGTCGTAGTCGACGTCGACGAGCTCGGCGGCGTCCCGGGCCTGGGCGGCCGTACGGGCCGCGACGACGGCGACGATCTCGCCGGCGCAGGCGACGTGGTCGACGACGACGGGCAGGTGGTCCGGTGACTTCTGCTCGTTGTTGAGCGGCCAGGCCGTCATGACCAGGCCCTGGCCGTCCTTGATGTCCTGACCGGTCACGACGCCGACGACGCCCGGGGCCTGCCGCGCCTCGTCGGTGTTGATGGCAGTGATCCGCGCGTGGGCGAAGGGGCTGCGCACCATCGCGAGGTGCAGCATGCCGGGCAGCTGGATGTTGTCGGTCCAGCGGGTGCGGCCGGTGATGAGGCGCTGGTCCTCCTTGCGGGTGCGGGCCTTGCCGATCTCGAGCTCGGGAGCGCTGGTGTCGGCGCGGTCGTCGGTGACCGTCATGACGACACCGCCTGCGAGCTCATCCCGCTCATGGACCCGGCCGCCTGCTGCACGGCCTTGACGATGTTGTGGTAGCCGGTGCACCGGCACAGGTTGCCCTCGAGGCCCTCGCGGATCTCCTGCTCAGTGGGGTCGGGGTTGTCCTTCAGCACGTCGCAGGCCTGCATGATCATGCCGGGCGTGCAGTAGCCGCACTGCAGGGCATGGCACTCGTGGAAGGCCTTCTGAACCGGATGGAGCTCTCCGTCCGTGGCGAGCCCCTCGATCGTCGTCACGTCGTGACCGTCGGCCTGGACGGCCAGGACGTTGCACGACTTCACGCTCGTGCCGTCGAGGTGCACGGTGCAGGCACCGCAGTTGCTCGTGTCGCAGCCGATGACGGTTCCCGTCTTGCCGAGGCTCTCGCGAAGGTACTGGACCAGAAGGGTCCGAGGCTCGACCTCGTCGGAGTAGCTCACCCCGTCGACGGTCACACTGATACGGGTCATGCTGTCGTCCTCCTGCCACGCTGCAGTTGACATCGTTGACTTCCCCAGGGCTGAGTGTGTCTCGCCTTCAACTACTTCACAAGGGCAGCGGAGAACCGTCCACCCCCCGGTTCCACACGGCATACGGAAGAGACAAGACTGTCGGCATGACTCTTCACGCCGACGACTACCAGGCCGCACGCAGCCGTTACGACTCGATGACCTACCGCCGCACCGGCCGCTCAGGCCTCGACCTGCCGGCGGTCTCGCTCGGGCTGTGGCACAACTTCGGCGACGACGTGCCCCTCGACCGCCAGCGCGCGACCCTGCGCCGCGCGTTCGACCTCGGCGTCACGCACTTCGACCTGGCCAACAACTACGGCCCGCCCTACGGCTCGGCCGAGCGCAACTTCGGCACGATCTACGCTCAGGACTTCAAGCGCTACCGCGACGAGCTGATCCTCTCGACCAAGGCCGGCTACGACATGTGGCCGGGCCCCTACGGCCAGGGCGGCGGCAGCCGCAAGTACGTCCTGTCCTCGCTCGACCAGTCGCTGGCCCGGATGGGCGTCGACTACGTCGACATCTTCTACTCCCACCGTTTCGACGAGACGACGCCGCTCGAGGAGACCATGGGCGCGCTCGACACGGCCGTCCGTCAGGGCAAGGCGTTGTATGCCGGCATCTCGAGCTACTCGGGTCCGCGCAGCCAGGAGGCCGTCGAGATCCTGCGCTCCATGGGGACGCCGCTGCTCATCCACCAGCCCAGCTACTCGATGCTGAACCGCTGGGTCGAGGAGGACCTGCTCGACGTGCTCGGCAACGAGGGCGTCGGCTGCATCGCCTTCTCGCCGCTCGCCCAGGGCATGCTCACGGACAAGTACCTGAACGGCGTCCCGGAGGGCTCGCGCGCCTCGCAGGGCAAGTCGCTGTCGACCGACCTGCTGAGCGAGCAGAACCTCACGCACATCCGCGCCCTCAACGAGATGGCGAAGGAGCGCTGCCAGTCGCTCGCGCAGATGGCGCTCGCGTGGGTGCTGCGCGACGAGCGCGTCACGTCGGTGCTCATCGGTGCCTCGTCGACCGGCCAGCTCGAGGACAGCCTCGGCGCGCTCGACAACCTCGACTTCTCCGCAGACGAGCTGAAGACCATCGACCAGCACGCCGTCGAGGGCGGCATCAACCTCTGGAAGACCTCCAGCGCCCACTGACCGATGGCGTATGCCGTGTGCCCGGGACCGCGCGACGCCGCGGTCCCGGCGCACGGGGCCGCTTGTAGCGTGGGACGCATGCCGGACATCGCGCCCCACACCGCTGTCGCGGTCAGCATCCAGGAGCGGCTCTACCCCGACCTCCCGTGCTTCGGCTGCGGTCCGGGCAACGCGAAGGGCCTGCAGCTGCGGAGCTACCCGCTCGGTGACCGCACCGACGACGGCGTCACCGCCCGCTTCACGCCGTGGCCCGAGCACGACAACGGGCTCGGCTACCTCAACGGCGGCATCATCGGCACGGTCCTCGACTGCCACAGCGCGGCCGCCGTCATGCTCGAGGCCGAGCGGCAGGGATGGCCACCGCTGCCGGGCGCTGACCTCTCGTACGTGACGGCGGGGCTCGACGTCCGCTACCTGCGGCCCGCGCCGCTGCACGACGAGGTCGAGCTGCACGCCCTCGTCACCGAAGCCGACGAGCCGCAGATGACGGTCGCGGTGGAGCTGCGCTTCGACGGCAAGGTGCGGGCGCACGCCACCGCCGTGTGGAAGCGCTGGCGTCCGCGCACCTGACCCCCGCCGATGGAAAGAACGATTCGGTCGCGCACCCGCGGGGACGGCGGGCGAGTTGCTCTCTCGATCAGCTGGGCTGGCTGTCGTGCGCGGGGTGGTGGTGATGGATCGGCCCGTCGGTGGCGGCGAGCCGCTCGCCGGCGCCGCCCCACCGGAGGGCGATGATCTCGGCGGCGATGGACACTGCGGTCTCCTCGGGCGTGCGCGCACCGAGGTCGAGGCCGATCGGTGAGCTCATCCGGGCCAGCTCGTCGTCGGTGAGGCCGGCCTCGCGCAGCCGCTCGAGGCGGTCCTCGTGGGTGCGGCGCGATCCCATGGCGCCGATGTAGGCCACGTGCGGCAGCCGCAGGGCGACCTCGAGCAGCGGCACGTCGAACTTCGGGTCGTGGGTGAGCACGGCGATGACGGTGCGGCTGTCGACGCGGCCGGCGTCGACCTCGGCCTCGAGGTAGTCGTGCGGCCACTTGACGACGACCTCGTCGGCGCCCGGGAAGCGAGTCTTCGTCGCGAAGACGGGCCGGGCGTCGCACACGGTGACGTAGTAGCCGAGGAAGCTGCCCACGCGCGCCACCGCGGCGGCGAAGTCGATCGCGCCGAAGACGAGCATCCGCGGCTTGGGGGCGTGCGCTGCGACGAAGACCCGCATGCCCTCACCGCGGCGCTCGCCATCGGGACCGTAGGTGAGGATGGCCGAGCGTCCTTGCGCCAGAAGCCCTCTCGCGTCATCGCGTACGGCATCGTCAGCACGCCCGCTGCCGAGCGAGCCCAGCACGGAGGTGTCCTCGTCGTTCCCGTCGTCCTCCGGGTGCACGACGACACGCCGCCCCACCCAGTCCGGCTCGGCGTGCTCGATGACGGTGACGACCGCGACCGGCCGGCCGGCCGCGATGTCGGCGGCGACCTCGCCCAGCTCGGGGAAGGTGTCGCGCGAGACCTTCTCGACGAAGACGTCGAGGATGCCCCCGCAGGTGAGCCCGACGGCATACGCGTCGTCGTCGCTCACGCCGTAGCGCTGGAGCACGGGCGTGCCGGACCCCACGACCTCCTGGGCCAGCTCGTACACGGCGCCCTCGACGCAGCCGCCCGAGACGGAGCCGACGGCCTCGCCGTCGGGGCCGACGAGCATCGAGGCGCCGGGCTGGCGCGGCGCCGAGCGCCACGTGCCGACGACGGTGCCGACGCCGACGGTCTCGCCGGCCGACCACCACTGCATCAGCTCGTCCATCACCTCACGCACTGGCGACCACCTCGATCAGCTCCTCGAACGTCGCGAGCGAGTGCCCGGCGACGAAGTCGTCGATGTGCGGCAGGGCCGCGACGATGCCCTGCTGCACGGGCTCGTAGCCGACCTTCCCGCGGTGCGGGTTGGCCCACACGACGCGGTGCGAGAGGGCGGCGAGCCGGCGCATCTGCTCGCCGAGCAGCTCCGGGCCCTCGCGCTCCCAGCCGTCGGAGAAGACGACGACAACGGAGCCGCGGGCCATGCCGCGGCGGCCCCAGCGGTCGAGGAAGGCGCCGATCGCCTCACCGAGGCGGGTGCCGCCGGACCAGTCGGGGACGACGCGTCCGGCGGCGGCGAGCGCGCGGTCGGGGTCGCGCTCGGTGAGCGCGCGGGTCACGTGGGTCAGGCGGGTGCCCATGGTGAAGACCTCGACGTGGGGCACCGTGCGCACGAAGACGTGGGCGAGGCGAAGGAGGCTGTCGGCATACGGGCTCATGGAGCCGGAGACGTCGATGAGCAGGACGATCCGGCGCGGGCGGGTGTCGCGCCGGCGATGGTGGATGCGGCCCGGCTCGCCCATGCGGCGCAGCTGCTCGCGCAGGGTGGCGGGACCGTCGATCGAGCCGCTCCTCGAGCGGACGTGCCGGCGGGCACGGCGCAGCGGCGAACGCGGGTGGAGGGTCGCGAACATCCTTGCGGCAGCGGCACGGTCGGCTGTGCTGAGGGTGGCGACGTCGCGGTGGCGCAGCACCTCTTGCGCGCTTGCGCGGGCCTGGACGGTGTCGGCATCGCCATCGCCACCCTCGCCTTCGCCGCTGTCGAGGGGGGCCTGGCGCACGGGCGGGTGCACGGCTTCGGCGCGGCGGCCTTTCCGGATCGTCTCGCCGCCGAACCAGCGGTCGAAGATCTCGTCGTAGATGGGGAAGTCGGCGGGAACGCTTGTCAGCGTGGCTCGCCCGGCCCAGTAGACGCCGGCGCGCTCACCCATGCCGACGGTCGCAGCGGCGAGCAGGAAGGTGCGCTCGCGGTCGGCGGTGACACCGAGCCCGGCGGCGCGCAGGGCGCGGGCGAAGCCGAGGAGCAGCTCGTCGACGTCGGGCTCGGGGGGTGTCTCGGTCTGGAGGGTCATGCGGTGAGCAGCTTGTCGAGGGAGGCGCGGATCCTCTCGGAGTCCTCGCGGTACTTCAGGGCGGCGCCGAGGGTCGCGGCGGCGACCTCGGCGTCGAGGCGCGTGGCGCCGACGGTCTCGAGGGCGCGCGCCCAGTCGAGGGTCTCGGCGACGCCAGGGGGCTTGATGAGCTCGCCCGAGGCGCGGAGGCGCTGGACGAGCGTGACGACCTGCTCGGCGAGCGCGGCGCTGACCTCCGGGAGGCGGGTGCGCACGATCTCGAGCTCGCGCGCCAGGCCGGGGTGGTCGATCCAGTGGTAGAGGCAGCGGCGCTTGAGCGCGTCGTGCAGCTCGCGGGTGCGGTTGGAGGTCAGCACGACGATGGGCGGGGTCGCGGCGCTGACGGTGCCGAGCTCGGGGATCGTCACCTGCCACGTCGAGAGCACCTCGAGCAGGAAGGCCTCGAACTCGTCGTCGGCGCGGTCGATCTCGTCGATGAGCAGGACGCAGGGCGCTGCTCTGAGGGCTTCGAGCACGGGGCGGGCGAGCAGGAAGCGCTCGTCGAAGAGCTCGGCCTCGAGGGCCGTTGGGTCGTGGTGCTCGTCGCGGCTGATGGCCTCGACGGTGCGCAGGTGCAGGATCTGGCGCGGGAAGTCCCAGTCGTAGAGGGCCTGGGTCGCGTCGATGCCCTCGTAGCACTGGAGCCGGATGAGGCGGAGGTCCAAGGCCTGGGCGAGCCCCTCGGCGAGCGCGGTCTTGCCGGTGCCGGGCTCGCCCTCGAGCAGGATCGGCCGGTGCAGGCGCGTCGCGAGGAAGGTCACGGTCGCCAGTGCCTCGTCGGCGAGGTAGCCCGTGCCGCCGAGGGCGGTCGCGACGTCGGCGGGGCTGTCGAACACGTGGTCCATCCCCTGAGCATTGCTGATGATCGGGCCGTGCGGAAGCGAAGGCGCTCAGCGCGAGCTGGTCAGCTCGTCCGGGGTGTCGGCGTCACGGCCCGTCGCCAGGTCGCCGCACTCGACGAGCTCGTGCGGGGTCGCGCGGAAGTACTCGCGGGCGCCGTGGTCGCCCGTCGCTGAGGCGACGACTCGCTCCCAGTGGTCGCGCCCGATGAGGGCCGGGTGCCCGGGGACGTGGTTGTATGCGGCCCGTCGCAGGACCGGACGCAGGCTGGCTGCGTCGTTGTGGTGGGGGACGTCGAGGACGCGGCCGACGACCTCGGGCGTGAGGTCGGGCAGGTCGACGAGGGTCACGAGCACAGCGTCGACGCAGGCCTCCCCCTCGTGAGTCGATCGGGCAAGGGCGGTGAGGCCGGCGCGGAGGCTGGCACCCATGCCCTCGTGCCAGTCGGGGCAGGGGACGACGTCGACGTCCCGGCCGAGAACGGTGACGATCGCCGTGACCTCATCGGCGGCAGCGCCGACGACGATGGTGATGCCGGAGCAGCCGCCGGCGTGCAGCAGCGTCACGGCGCGTTCGACGAGCGTCGGCTCGTCCGGGTGACGACGGACGAGCGCCTTGGGCCCACCCATCCGTCGGCCGGCGCCGGCTGCGAGCACCAGGCCGCGGACGTGGGCCGTGCGGCCCTGGGTCGCCGCCGGGCTGGGTGCGCTCTGGCTGTCACTCACGCTCGGAACCTACCCGTCTCGATGCCCCGACGACGTGCGCAGGGTGGCGGTAGCCCGCTCCGGGGGACCTCGACCGTGCTGCCGGAGACGGCAGAAGCTCGACTCCGATCAGAGATCGAAGTCGAGCCCCCGTCGTGCCGACTGCGTCAGGGCTCCGTCAGCTCGCCGGTGTGGCCGTTACAGGCGTCCCCCGGCAGGAGTCCGATGGTGCGTAGGAAGTCCCGATCCGCCTTGGGGATCTGTCCCCACGACTGCGTGTGCCCCGGCTCGAAGTTGGGGTCGCTCGGGTCGAGGAAGCGCTCAGGGTTCTGCCCCGAGAAGGAGCAGATCGAGTTCGCACGGAACTCGGAGATCGGTGTCGTCTTCCCGCTTCCGGTCGACTCGCCGGCGAAAGCCGTGCTGGCGCCACCGATCGACAGACCCAGAGCTGTGAGAAGGGCAACGGCACATGACTTCTTGATCATTCTTTCCCTCCGTTCTGGGCCGCTCACTCGGCGACCCCGGACACAACGTATGACGTTCCTCGAACGACTCACGCACGTTTCGAATTGAGCGCGAAGTAAGGCTGCAATTAAGAGATAGACAACGAAAGTCGGTTAAGTCCGCTACCTCACAGTCGGCTCGCAGCCTTCAGCTCATCACGTGTCGGATGGGCATGCCATGGCTTGGGATCGGAGGACCGGCGCAGAACGTCCCTCCTGGCCGCTGCTTCATGGCGCCGAGTCGTCGCACCCAACCAGCACGATCTCGCTCCAGAGCGCCACCTCACGCTAGAGCGCAACACGACAGCACGAACCTTGCGGCCGATGTGCGCCGTCTACCCCGACGCTAGACCGGACATTCCCGCCGTGACGGTTTTGTCGAAACCTCACGAGGGGCGTGCTGAGGCGCGTCTACCCGCCGCCTATCGCCGCGCTGGAGCGGCCCACAGCCGTGAGACGGGTCGCGTCGGCACGAGTCGCCTTCATGCAGGTCAGTGGCACCTGGTGATACCTCCACGACCAGGTATGCCGCGAGCCGCTCGGCGCGGTCCGGGCGCCGACGCGGCATGCTTGGGTCGTGAGCAGTGGCGGTGCGTGGACGTGGGTCAGCTGCTGACATGCGTCGGTCAGCAGCCGCGGTCGTCAGTGTCGCGTGGTTCGGGATCACGGCCGGTGCCGGCGCGGTCTGGCTGCCGTGGAGGATCACGGGCTGGAAGGTCGGGTACCAGTCGGGGACCGGCCGCGCAGCCCAGGTCCTCGGTGTCGCGCTCATCGTCGCCGGCCTGGTTCCGGTGGTGTGGACGTTCGCCCAGTTCGTTCGTGCAAGAGGCACCCCGGTCCCCGGGGCCCTGACCGAACGCCTGGTGGTGGCCGGGTTCAACCGGTACGTCCGCAACCCGATCTACCTCGGGGTCCTCGTCATCATCCTCGGTGAGGCGCTGCTGCTGTGGCGGCTCAGCCTGATCGCCTACGCCGCGCTTGTGTGGTGGCTCACCGCGGTGTTCGTGCGGCGCTACGAGGAGCCAGCGCTGGCCAGGCGTTTCGGTGCCAGCTACGAGGCGTACCGCCATGCGGTGCCGGCGTGGCGGCCGCGCTGGCACGGCTGGAGCCCGGACGACCCCGACGGCCCCGTCACTGATGCGCCGAGGCGCGGGCGCCCTTCCCGATGAGTGAGCCGTCGATCCCGGCGATCGCGACGGCAACGGCCGCGTGCAGGACGCCGTACCACGGGTTGGTGTCAGCGCCGAGCCCCGCGAACAGCGGCTGCAGGACCCCGAGGACCACGAGCACGACCGCGCGGACCACGATGTCGCGTCCCTGTCGGGTGACGAGCGAGACGACGAGGACGGCGATGAGAGACAGGATCGTGAGGTAGCCGACCGCCTGGTGCGGCTCAAACCACCCGTCGTCCGCCTTGTGGTACTGCCGTTCGAAGATGCCGTAACCAGCGAGCACGAACTGTAGGGCGATCAAGACCATCGCGACACCCGCAACGATCGCGAGCGGACGCCCAGGTGCGGCCCTCGACGTGCGTAGCGGACCTGCTTCCTTTGACATCACACCTCCTCCTCGTCAGGGCAGGCATCCGGGCCACCCGTCCCGCGGTGAACGACTTCTGGCCCCCCGATCACATCGCAGCCCGTCCTGTGCGGCCGACGGCTGTGATCCGCGGCGCAAACCGATCCTAGGCGCGTCCCGTGCAATCCCACTAGCACGCGGCGCGCGCATGCGGACGTACCCGGACCAGACGGCACCCGGCAATCTCGCGGAAGGCAACCGTAGGCGCGGCCGCCATGACGGCGCGCGAGGAACGCCCGGGCCGTCAATGGCCCGCACGCCGACCAAACACCGCCAAATACCGAGCGAGCACTCGGCAAGCAAGGCGATCGCGTCAGCGCTATCCGCAGGTGTAATGCGTCCCATGAAGGCGGCGGGGACGTCGACGGCCGGGGGGTCATGTCGCCGTCAGCACCACGGCCTGTCCGGCCTGAACGTGGGCGCTACGGCTCCGGGCAGCGTCCGCAGCTCCGCGATCTGCTTGATCAAGCGAGGGTCGCGCGACGTGCGTCCAACCGCCGCGAGCCGGGCGACTCAGTCAACTGGTTCGAGAGACTTGCCGAGCCCCGCGATGTTCCCGGCGAATCACCGCGCCACAACCCACGCGACGCAAGATAGGTGAACAGCCGTGTCCCAGGAGGCCCAGCCTGACTCAGCTCACGCCTACACCGCTGGCCCGCGCTGCCCTGCGCTGGTTCCCGTGACGCTCAGCCCCTGACGCTGCACCGAAGTTCGACGAGGACTTCGAGCACGGCGCGATGCCGGTCGTGATCGAGACGGGCAAGCCGATCGCGCACGTGCCCCGGGCTCTGGGCGAACGCGGCCGCCGGGCCGCGGCGTCTCGGTACGCTTCACCGAGGAGGACTTGGCGCCTCGGAGGGGCGGCCGCAGCGTTCTTCGTGATTGCAACGGACTGGGAGTTGCCATGCGCCGGTTACTGTGTCTGATCACGGCTTTGGCCGCAGCACTCACCTTGACGGCGCTGCTTCCGCCCGGCGCAGCGAACGCGGCAGCCACGCCCGCCAACGTCGACGTTAGCCAGCGCCATCTCAACGAGTCAGAGGAAGCCGTCGCGGTCAATCCGACCAACCCCAACAACATTGTCATCGTGACCAATGTCGGTCATGGCGAGGCCGGGTTGACCGCTGGCATGTTCGAAGCGGTGAGCTTCGACGGGGGTCGGACGTGGACCACGAAGCTGATCGGGCTCGGCGCCGGCGATCCGCTGGGTGACAGCTGCTGCGACCCGAGCCTGTCCTTCGACCAGTACGGCAACCTGTTCATGACCTACCTCTACCAGGTGGAAGACACAGTCCCGATCGCGCTGAGCACGGACGGCGGCCGGTCGTTCACCGTGGTCGCCAATATCTCGAAGTCGGACCTGCCGCCCAAGAAGGGCGCCGGTGACAGCCGCGGACTGTTCCGGTTCGTCGACCAACCCACGATCACGTCGGGTGCCGGCCAGGTCTGGGTGGTGTTCAACGCCGGAGGTCCGATGGTCGCCACCGGTGCCCGGGTCAGCGGCCTTGGGCGGGTAGGGACGTTCGTTCCGGTCGAGGTCGTGCCAGGGACCAACAACTGCACCTACGGCGATGTCGCGATCGGTCCCAACGGGCAGGTGATGCAGGCATGCAGCTTGACCGAGAGCGGACAAGGCGGCGGAAAGGTCTTCGTGAACGTCGATCCGGACGGGGTCGGGCCTGCCGGATTCGGGGACCGGATCTACGCCACCGAGACTCACGTGGGCGGCTTCGACTTCATCCCGCCGCAGCCGGACCGCTCGGTCGACACCGAGGTCGGTCTGGCGTGGGACCGGAGCGGCGGCCCGCACGTCGGCCGCGTATCGATGGTCTACACCCGAGAGACCAAGAACGAAAGCGATGACACCGACGTCTACGTGCGGCACTCCGATGACGGCGGGGCGACCTGGAGTGCCCAGACGCGCGTCAACGACGACGCCACCCCGAACAGCCAGTTCCTACCCAAGATCGCGCTTGATCAGTGGACCGGAAGCCTCGCCGTGGTCTGGTACGACGCCCGCAACGACGGGGGAAGCGGCGGGCCCGGCGATACCGACGGACTGAGCAACGACGATGCGCAGTTCTGGGGAGCAGTCAGCACCGACGGCGGCAACAGCTTCGGGCCCAACCGTCAGATCAGCGCCGGCACCTCGAACTCGCGCGACTCGGGCAACGGGATCGATTACGGCGACTACTCCGGGCTCGCCTTCGACCACGGAATCGCCCACCCCGTCTGGTCGGACAACTCCAACAGCACGGGGAACAACCCGGACGGGACGCTGCACCAGCTGGACATCTACACAGCCATGTTGCCCGTGGCCCGGTAGCTCACCCGGCGCCGAAGACGTCGCTCACCCGTTGGCCACGGGCCCCGTCGAGCCCGCACGCGCGGCTGACGTTCTGCCGACTCGATGAGCTCAGCCTTGAGGTGACCGGCCAACGTCTGGAGCCGGATCGCGGGTGCTGGCCTGTCGTGTCGTCGAGCCCGACCCACAAAGTCATGCAGGACCGGCGCGTCCGTCCCCACCGACCCGGGGCCGCGGCCCCTCGAGGCGAACGCGGCGGTGACGAGCACCGCGCTGAGCTCACTCGCCTTAACGCCCGGGCGTGACGGTCTCCTGGGTCTGAACGGCCATCCGCTGACAGTCGTCGTGCTGGTCGGCCTCTTGTCGTGTCCTTTTTCGACTGCGCGCAGCGCTTCCGGTACATGCTCTTCGCGGTCTCAAGCTCGAGGCTCACCAGCGCGCGTCATCGACACCAGCGGGTACGCCCTGACCCGGTTCGTCCCAGCGGCGGCGACCGTCCTGCTGCGACAGGCGGTCTCGGCCGGAGAGCCCTTGGGCTTTCGCTTCGGCTACCCAGAGGTAACACTGGGGTATAGGAGGCGAGGCAATGAGCCGTGACGTCAGGGAGAACCCGTCCACCGAGCAGGCCGACCGCGCCCGTCGTGTCGACGCCACCGAGCGGGAGTCTCGCGCGATCGTCGAGGCGGCGCGCGAGAAGGGGTGGGAGCGACCGAGCTTCGCCAGGGGCCTCTATCTCGGCCGCTTCGACCTCGACCTTGTCCATCCCCATCCCCGGGCCGACCCTGCCGACGACGCCCGCGGTGACGAGTTCCTGACCCGGATGCGCGAGGTCTGCAACCACATCGACGGCGCCCGCATCGAGCGCGAGGCACAGATTCCCGACGAGGACGTCAAGGCACTGGCCGACGTGGGCGCCTTCGGCATGAAGATCCCCCGCGAGTACGGCGGGCTCGGTCTGACCACGTCGTCCTATGGCAAGGCGCTGATGCTTGCCAGCTCCGCCCACCCGAGCATCGGCGCGCTGCTGTCTGCTCACCAGTCGATCGGTGTCCCAGAGCCGGTCAAGCTCGTCGGCACCACGGAGCAGAAGGAGGCGTTCCTGCCCCGCTGCGCCGCGGGCGCCATCTCCGCCTTCCTGCTAACCGAGCCCGACGTGGGGTCCGACCCGGCCCGGCTGGCAACCACCGCCATCCCCACGGGGGACGGCACGGCATACCTCCTCGACGGGGTGAAGCTGTGGACCACCAACGGCGTCGTTGCCGACCTGCTCGTGGTCATCGCGCGGGTGCCAGCGCATGACGGTCGGAAGGGAGGCATCACCGCGTTCGTCGTCGAGGGCAGCTCCAAGGGGATCACCGTCGAGCGGCGCAACTCCTTCATGGGGCTCAAGGGGATCGAGAACGGTCTGACCAGGTTGCACCAGGTGCGGGTCCCCGTCGAGAACCGGCTGGGGAACGAGGGCGACGGCCTCAAGATCGCTCTCACCACCCTCAACGCCGGACGGCTGGCCATCCCCGCGATGTGCGCGGCGGCGGCCAAGTGGGCGCTGAAGATCGCGCGCGAGTGGTCCTCGGAGCGGGTGCAGTGGGGTCGGCCGATCGGCGAGCACGATGCCGTCGCCGAGAAGATCGCCTTCATGGCCGCCACGACGTACGGCCTGGAGTCGGTGCTGGAGCTGTCGGCACAGCTCGCCGACGCGGGTAGCAAGGACATCCGGATCGAGGCCGCAATCGCCAAGCTGTGGGCCAGCGAGATGGCGTGGAAGATCGCCGACGAGCTCGTACAGATCCGGGGAGGCCGAGGGTACGAGACCGCCGAGTCCCTGCGCGCCCGCGGCGAGCGAGCCGTGCCCGCCGAGCAGATCCTGCGCGACTCGCGGATCAACCGCATCTTCGAGGGCTCGAGCGAGATCATGCGTCTGCTCATCGCCCGGGAGGCCGTCGACGCGCACCTCAAGGCGGCCGGCGCGCTGGCGGACAAGCAGGCGACGTTCCAGGACAAGGCACGGGCCGCGGTGGGAGCCAGTGGGTTCTACGCGAAGTGGCTGCCGCATCTCGTGGCCGGCCGGGGCTCCGCCCCGATGTCGTATGCCGAGTTCGGACCTCTCGCCGAGCACCTGCGGTTCGTCGAGCGGTCCAGCCGCAAGCTGGCACGGCACACGTTCTACGGCATGTCCCGCTGGCAGGCGAAGCTGGAGTACCGGCAGGTGTTCCTCGGCCGGGTCGTGGACATCGGCGCCGAGCTGTTCGCCATGACGGCCGCATGCAGCCGGGCCGAGATGCTGCGGGTCAAGGACGACGTGCGTGGTCGGCACGCCTACCAGCTCGCTGACGCGTTCTGTGACCAGAGCCGGCTGCGCGTGGAGACGCTGTTCACCGCCCTGTGGACCAACACCGATGCCACCGACTCGCGGCTCGCGCGCAGTGTGCTGGCCGGCGACTACACCTGGCTCGAGGAGGGCGTGCTCGACCCGAGCGAGGGCACCGGACCGTGGATCGCCGCGTGGTCGCCGGGGCCCAGCGAAGCGGAGTCCGTCTGGCGCCCCCTCCGGTGACTCCGTGGAGCGAGTCGTCCTCGCTGCGCCTGCGCGAGGGCCGCCGCCGCTCAGGTGCGCTCCGGCTCCTCCCAGACCCACCTGTTCGATACGCGATGACGAAGGGCCTACCAACATGCGCATAGGGCCCATTCGGAGCCGCATGGCCGACCTGCTGGTGGGGTGACGAGAACATGAATCAGGGCCGCGAAGTTCGACACAACGGGGATCCGAGTGCCCCTGAGTGCGGGTGGCGAACAGAGTGGCGATGCGGTGCGGTACCGGGCGCGCGCGTCAATTCGCGGCGATCCGGGCTGGCACTTACAGCTTTCCGACGTGACTTCGCGCTTGCTCCACGACCGCATCCAAATCAAGGCCGTAGGCCCAGCGACCGGTCCCCGCAAATGCGCTCAACCGCTCCGCAGCACGGTCGAAAAGCCGATCAGCCCCAACCTGATTTCCGCGGGCCGCATGTGTCATGGCAACACAGACCTGCGCAAGCCCCTGCCACAGGTCCCGTTCCTCGATCGGCCCCGCCTTCCAACGCGCCTCCAGCACCTCATGAGCGGAGAACGGACGTCCCGCCCCCACAAGTTCTCGAGCTACGTCGAGAGTCTCTTTGGCAGGCAGGGGCTCCTCCGACACCGGCTCAACACCCTCAGCGCCATAGGGCAGCGGTCGGCCCAAAGCGTCGCGAGGCCTCGCCTGTCGAGCGCGGCCCTCGGTGTCCCGGTCACGATCAGCTCCCGTCATGGGACCAGTCTCCCAAGAGGCGGCACCAGACGGCGCGGCCACCTGGCGTCTTACCGCCGCGAGTTGGCCTCCCCTCACGCCGGCGTATCCAGAGTTGGCCCGGACAGGCAGAGTCGCTGCAGGGAGCCCTATCCGGAAAAGTCGGCTTCGGTCATGCCCTCGGCGTGACCTGCGGGCCATTGCACCATCTCTATGCGATGGCCATCGGGGTCCATGATCCAGGACGTCAAGAAGTCCTCCGAGCCATCCGGCGAACTGGGCGGTTCAGCAGTGACTCCCTGCGCGGCCAGATCAGCGATGGTTGCGGTCATGGACTCGACCTTGATGACGAGGTGGTTGAGGCCCTGAGGATCGATCCGGCCGATGTCGGGACTGTCGATGAGCTCGAGGGCCACGAAGTCGTCACCGGGAAGCTTGAGCATCGTCAAACTGCCGAACTCCGTCTCCGGGACGCTCCCAACCACTACGTAGCCCAGGGCGGTGTAGAACGCAAGCGAACGCTCCCGATCCACGACCCGGAGGCCGACATGCAGGGTTCTCATTGGCAGTCCTCTCCATCGGGCAACGCCACGCGGGATCGCGCGGGTGCTTCCTTTTGAAGCCGATGCGACAACCGTATGAGAAGGACAACGACTGCAGCTGCGTCGCTTCGCCGCTATCCAGCCAGCCGGCCAGTCGCCAGCCGGCCAGCCGGCCAGCTGACCAGGGCGAGTCTCACCCTCATCCTGCTGATGAGCGTGCGAGACGTTGGACACCCGCAGTGCCCGAGCGGCATGAACACTTCGTCAAACGTCGAGTCGCGGTAGGCACGGGCATCGCGCTCTACATCGCCTGGGTCGCACACCAACCCCGGTGGTGGTGGCCAGGCATAGCAGCTCGATCCCTGATCGCCAGGAGCAGCGGGACGTCCGCGTCGTTCGGTCCTACGGTGATCTTCATGACCGATGTGACCGTTCGCGCGCAGCAGCATACGCATCCCGCCTTCAACGAGATCCTCCAGCAGCGCGCCGAAGACTTCCAGTTGCGAACCGCCGACAAGATCACGGCCTTCGCAGGCTCAATGGGGTTCGTGTACTTACACGCCGCGCTGTTCGCGGTGTGGATGCTCGTCTTCGAGAGGAGCCCTTGGCCCACTCTGACGCTGGTCGTCTCGCTCGAGGCGATCTTCCTGTCGACCTTCGTCATGATCGGACAGAACCGTCAGGCCGCATTTGCGTCCGCCAAAGCGGCGCACGATTTCAACGAGTCCGAGCTTGAGCTCAAGACGAACACCGACCTGACGCGCCAAATACACGTGCTCACCACGGAACTCCATCGCCGCCTGCTAACGGCCGCAAGCGACGGAGACACCAGCCCGTGACCCCGAGCGCGGATTTAAGCCACTCAGGGCCCCAGAGCCCCAGATGTTTGGGCCACCCGACGTCGGAACACACCGCCTCAAGGGGACGCAATTCCGAAGGCGGGTTCACCAGCCAGCAGGGCAGACTGTCAGCGTGGTCATAGCGGTCAGGGCTGACTCGGGGCGCCAGACCTCCGAACGAACGACGGCGCTGCCGTGCACTTCTTCCATTCAAACCAGGCAGCGGCTCGCTGTAGTGCCTCCTACGGCCAGACAGAGGGACGACTTCAAAGTGGGCTTTGAACCGGACCTCATTCAGGGGCTCACGCCGGAGACGCGGAACCACCCTCACCTACGTCTATCCACCGCCTACGTCGCCGGTGTGTGACCGCCTCACTGGCCCTATCCGGGCACCTCTTCGGCGGCCTGCATGCGTATCGCCTCGTGTTGAGCCGCCGAGGCTAGCGGGCTGGATCGGATGACGGCACAGTGGTCCTTCCGGGGGCGCCCACGTTCGTGCCCGTCGTCAGGCGCAGGTATCCGTGGTTCGTGCCGCCCGGGCTCTATCGTTGACGGGAAGCTGCTTCCGGGCGGACCCGGGGGCTGGAGCGCTGAATGATGAAGCGAGAGACGCAATACGCGAAGAGCGACGGGGTCAGCGTCGCCTACCAGGTTGTGGGCGATGGACCCCACGACTTGATCCTGGTGCCGGGCTTCGTCTCTCATGTGGAGGTGGCCTGGGAGCAACCGCGCCTGGCCCATTTCCTAAGCCGGCTGGCCTCGTTCTCGCGGCTGATCGTGTTCGACAAGCGTGGCTCGGGCATGTCCGACCCCGTTGACAGCCCGCCGTCGATGGACCAGCGGATGGACGACATCCGGGCCGTCATGGATGCCGCCGGATCCAGCCGTGCCACCCTGTTGGGGGTGTCCGAAGGCGGCACACTCAGCCTGCTGTTCGCCTACGAGCACCCGGAGCGGACCCGGGCGCTGGTCCTGTACGGGTCGTGGGCACGTCGTCTTGCCGGACCGGACTACCCCTATGGCCCCTCGGCTGAGCAGCTTGAGGACACCATCGTCGGAATGGACCGGGCGTGGGCATCCGGCACGTGGTGGGATGGCGGCCGCCCGAGCCCGGCTGACGATGCGCAGCATCGCGCGTGGTGGGCTCGGTACCTGCGAATGGCGGCGAGCCCTGCCATGGCGCAGAACGCCATCCGCATGAACATGCGGATGGACGTCCGCGACCTGCTCCCGAAGGTCGAGCAGCCGACCCTGATCTTGCACCGGGCAGGTGACACGTGGATCGAGGTGGGACACGCGCGGTACCTCGCGGAGCACCTTCCGGGAGCCCGCTACGTCGAACTGCCGGGAACTGAGCACCGGCCTTGGCTGGGCGACGTCGACGCGATCGCTGACGAGGTCGAGATCTTCGTGACCGGTCGAAAGAGCCGTCCGAGGCGGCGGACCAGCCTCGGGGTGGATGCGCTGAGCCGACGCGAACGCGAGGTGGCCCTGCTCGCGTCACGAGGCGAGACGGCCAGCGTGATCGCCGGCCAGCTCGGTGTGAGCAAGCGCACCGTGGAGAGCCACCTCGTCAACGTCTACGAGAAGCTCGAGGTCGGCTCGAAGACGGAACTCGTGCGCCGGGCAGCCGAGCTCGGAATTTAGCGAAGTCCCGTATCTATACGGAGGTACCTCTCGCTGTCCGTGTCTAGTTTGATCGACAACCCGTAATCGAGGGAGGTCGAGATGAACGAGTCAGGGTCAACGTGGTCCACGCCGCGTGAACTGCTGTCGGTGGCCTTTTCGCCGCGGCAGCTCAAGCGGACGGTATCCGTCATGTTGGTTGTCGGGACCGCGTTTTTCGCGATGAACCAGCTCGGCGTCATCCTGGCCGGGCGCGCGACCGCCCTGGTCTGGGCGAAGGCTGTTCTGACGTATCTGACACCGTTTTGCGTCTCGAACTTTGGGCTGCTGTCGGCCACGCGCAGAAATGCAGACCGCTCGAGTCCGAGCACAACGGGTTGAGTGCGATGGGAATTTCACCCTGGGCAGCGTGCCGCGAACGGAAAGGAACAAAGACATGAACGAAACGGAAATGACCGAATTCGTCGAGAGAGCCATCGGCGATGTTGGAGCCCTACTCGGCGGTTCGATGGTTGTCATCGGCGACAAACTCTGCTTGTACAGGGCGATGGCCGGCGCCGGTTGGCTCAGCCCCGCAGACCTGGCCAGCCGCACCGGAACCGCCGAACGGTACGTGCGCGAGTGGTCGAGTGCGCAAGCGGCACGGGGCTACCTGCTGTACGACGGTGACGGCCGCTTCCTGCTCCCCGACGAACACGCCATCCCCCTCACCGATGAGACCAGCCCAGCCTGCGTCATCGGAGCCTTCGAGATCGCCGTCGGATCGGTTTACGCCACGGACACGATCGCAGCGCGATTCCGGACCGGGAAGGGCTTCGCCTGGGGCGACCAAGACGCTCACGTCCTCGGCGGCTGCGAACGGTTCTTCCGGCCCGGCTATCTCAACAACCTTGCCGGTGCCTGGATCCCGGCGCTCGACGGGGTGGAAGCCAAGCTCACCGCCGGCGCACACGTCGCCGACGTGGGCTGCGGACACGGTGCGTCCACGCTGCTCCTCGCACAGGAGTACCCGGCATCGAGCATCGTCGGTGTCGACGCGCACGAAGGGTCGATCGAGGAAGCGCGGAAGCGCGCCGCAGACGCGGGGCTGGCCGATCGGGTCCGCTTCGAGGTCGCCTCGGCCGCGACGTTCGAAGGGGCCTTCGATCTCGTCTGCTTCTTCGACTGCCTGCACGACATGGGCGACCCGGCCGGTGCATGTGCCCACGTACGCGATCGTCTGGCGCCGGGCGGGACCCTCATGCTCATCGAGCCGTTCGCCAATGATGACCTCAGCGACAACCTCAACCCGGTCGGTGCGGCCTACTACGGGTTCTCCACACTGCTCTGCACCCCGAGCTCGTTGTCCCAAGACGTGGGTGCCGCGCTGGGCGCTCAGGCGGGGGAGTCCAGACTGCGTGAAATCGTTGTCGGCGCGGGGTTCTCGACGTTCCGTCGGGTGGCCGAGACGCCGTTCAACGTCGTGCTGGAGGCGAGAGTGTCGTGAAGTTCGCGCAGATGATCGACTTCAGGTCGAGTCGGATCGCCGAGTTCGACCATTACCTCGATGCCTGGATGGCCAGGACCGAAGGTGATCGGATCCCGCATCGCGTCGTGTTGACAAAGGACCGGGACGACGACGACCAGTACACGCTGATGGTGGTGTTCGCATCGCACGAGCAGGCTATGGAGAACTCCAACCGCCCCCCGACCGCGGAGTTTGCCGCGTTCCTGGCAGGGATTTGCGAAGGTGCGCCAACCTTTCGCAACCTGGACGTGCTGAGCGAAGTACAGCTGTAGACCTGCTGACACCGGGCGCTGGCCCGCCCTCTGCGTGGCACCCGAAGTTCAGTCCTTGGCGAGCGGTCCGGTCCCCGGGGTAGATGCCCGCGACAAGGGATCGCGCTCGACTCGGAATGGTGCATCACACCGCCGCCAGTCGACCACTGTGACCGCGACGCATGAACAGCGTCTGTTGCTTCTACTCGCTGAAGTGATCCACCACGAGTTGCTCGCGTGAAATCGCGTCTAGGGGGTGCGCTACCTGTGCCTTTTGCCCGCAAGGCGCCATTGCCGTCGTGGGAGTTACGGCCTGAGTTGAAGGACAAGTACCAAAGTTCCCGTCCCGTCGCCGTTCTCGTCGAGCGTCCCATCGCCTCGGGCCGTCGCGAACTGGCCCGAGCCACCAGTGATGGCCAGCACCTTGTGCGGGGGCGGCGCGTTGACGAAGGAGAAGGTGATCGTCCCGCGGTTGGTCAGCTGCACCACGCCGCTGCAGTTGGACAAGCCCGTTTCGTCTAGCATGACGCAGCTTCCGACTTCATCGCCGACGGTTCGGGAGCCCTGCTGCAGCTGGTCGTGAAAGACGATCACGTCCGCGGCGGAGAACCCAGGCGGTCCCAGGTCGGTGTAGTTCGGAAGGCTGAAGAGCACGTGAAACGTCTGAGTGCTCTTGGCCCCGCTGCCGTGCGCGTCGGCGGATGCGCTTGGGGCTGACCCCTGCAGGAGCAAAGCAGCCATCGTTGCCGACCCGGCCAACGCCCCTGCTCGTATGAGCGATCCCATGAGATTCTCCTTGGTCGTCACTGGCGAACGTCGGCGTCGTGTCGACGTCCCGCGCCCGTTGCATGCGGCCGCAGTGCCAGATTCCTCCCCATGGCACCCCGAGACAACCCAGCCTGAAGGCAGAGTTCGCGACGTGCAGCCTTCGCGGCACTATGTCCCGTTCCGGTTCTGATGGAGGCTCTCATTCCACGGAAGCCGAGTCATGGCAGCACCGAGGAAGTACCCAGAGGAGCTTCGGGAGCGGGCGATCAGGATGGCCGTCGATCTGCGGCGTGACTCGACACCAAGACGGGTGCATTGACGGGGTGGGTGGCCAGCTCGAGATCAACCCGGAGACGTTGCGCAACTGGGTCAAGGCCGAGGTCGACGAGGGCCATTGACGTGACGTGACGAGACGAAAGAAGGCGAAGCGGATCGCCGAGCTCGAGCTTGAGGCCAAGGAGCTCCGGCGGGCCAACGAGATCCTGCTGCGGGACACCAGGCGCGACACGACGGGCGACGCGGACATGCGCGTCCGCGCCCGCGAGCCGCGTCCTTCCGCCGCGTGCTGGACGCGGGTCTGAGGCCTTGCCTACCGGACCGGCCGAGGATCGGACAGTAGGCGCTGGAGCCGCGTGGAACTGCGCGCTTGAAGGCTGAATCGAACGGCGCAACATTCCTAGAGGGGTACCTAGCGGGCGGTATCGGTTTCTGACTGAACTGGCATCAGTCGGGTCAAGTGCCCGTAGGTCCACCTGCTGACAGGGCCGCGGTCTCGCAACGTGTCGTGACAGGACTAGCACTTCGGCCACACATCCCTGCGTGCCGGGTGAGCAGTTGCGCTTCTGCAGCACTAGGGCCGATTCACCAGCTGAGGCATAGTGGTCAGAAGCGCCGTCGCGCGCGTGAGGAGCAGGGAACCATGGCCAACCACGTGTACTCGATCAGCGAAATTGTCGGAACGTCACCTGACGGAGTCGAGGCAGCCGTAGACAACGCCATCGCCAAGGCAAGCACCACCCTCCGCAACCTCGACTGGTTCGAGGTTCAGAACATCCGAGGCCAGCTGGATGGAGAGGGGGTCGCTCATTGGCAAGTGACCGTGAAGATCGGTTTCCGCCTCGAGGACTGAGGTGAGCTCGAGCACCCGAGGACTGGAGCCGGCGCCCTGGTCGGCCGCGCGGAGAATGGCCACGCTCGCCGGGTCTGCCCCTGGCGGCGCGTTCGGCGACGCCGCCCCGAGCCGCGTCACACCGCCGCTTGTCGACGATCGCGTGACGCAGGGCGTGGGCGGGGCCGTCGGGTCCCGCAGACCGCGACGGAACCGCGAGCGCACGGCCGGGAGCCGGGAGCCCACAGGCCTGGTCACGCCGGAACGGACGTCAAGACGCGGTTGACCCCGGGACGGCGGAGAGGGCGACTGCGACGAAAGCGAGCCGGATCGTGGCGGGGCTGAGGTCAGGAGTCGCCGCCCTCGTCTGCCGGCCCATCTGACCAACCCGGCAGCTCGTCGTGACTGATGCGGAAACGCCTCAGGTCGTCTTCGTGTTGCTCCGTGTCGACCGGGTCAGGGAGCTCAGCCTGAGCCTTCTGCGCTTGCTCTGGGTCGCCCCGGTTCTCGAGAATCTCAATTATCTGCTGCCTCTCGATCTCCATGCTTCCTCCTGGCCGTCGTGTCGGCGCCGTCGTGGCTTCGAGTCCCCTAGTCGGTACCCAGTCGGACGCACTCCAGTTGGTCTCAGCGGCGATTGCCGAGCACGTGGGAACTGGATCGAGCCAATCTCAGCCGCTCGCAGTCCCTTCAGTGCGTGGCACACCGTGAAGGCGAGTACTTGACCAGGTCCAGATGATGATCTCCAAGCCCCAGGCAATCGCGAGACGGGCCCAGGCGGCGACATAGCGCCGGGATAGCCATCCTGCCAACGCTGCCGTGGCGGTTGGACTTGTAGCTTCTGCGGTGAAGCGATGAATCACCGCTCACGTGCGTCACACCGCCGCTGGTCGACGATCCACTGGGCAGGACATCCGCGCTCAGAACATGAACACCGCGGACTAAGGGCTCGCGCTGCGGTTACACCACATGGAACTCGATCCTGTAGACCAATGTGCCGTCGTTGATCGGCCCTGAGTGAGCCGCCCGGTCACGCAGGGCCTCCCTGTCGATTTCCCCCGAGGCGCGTACATCGTCGTCAGTCACGGCGGAGAAAGGCAGGACTTCGAGGGAGTCGATCTCGATGACCACGCCGGCGGTCGGGTGGCGGCCGCCGACCTTGACTTGCGGCCGGCTCCACAGCCGGATCGAAACGGTGACCTCGCCGCGCGCCACTGCGTCGCGAAGGTCTTGACTGAACATCACTCTGACACGTTACGTCCGCGCCGCTGAGCCCCACACCCGGGTCGGGGGCGATTCGCACGTGCCCCCCGACGACGACAATCTGTCCGTAGATCGCCTCTGAGGTTGCGATCCGCCCATTCAGGGAATCCTCGCGAATGCGCATCACTTCGCCACGTGGCGTCCTGGTGCGCCACGCGCATGTCACGGCGTCGCGCCGGGCGCGATTGCGCGCGGCTTCTTGAGCCCTCGGGCCTCAGGCGTCCTACGCGTCGACGCGGTTCAATCCACCGAAGATGCGGCAGCGGTGGAGTGCCCAAGACGGCGGCGCGCAGCCATCGCGACTCTGGTCTTGGCGTTGAACCCGAACTTGAGCGCCTTGTCAGCTACCGACCCGTCCGGCGGCAACAGGCCCACTTGGCGTGCGAACCTCATCTGGTCGAAGACGACTGTGTTGGTCGCAACCTTGCCGTCACGCAGGACGAAGTGGTCGATTCCGTCGAGCTCGATCTCCTTGCCGGTACCGGTAATCCCGAGCTGCACGCCAATATGGCGTCCCGTCATCCGCCAGTGAACCAACGCGTCGTCACCCGACCCGGCGATAGCCAGCACTTCGAGATGGAAGTCTTCGATCGCGGTGAACTTGTCAGCGAAGTAGGCGGCCACTTCATCAGCGCCGCGGCATGTGGCGTCCGGGAAGTACTCGACGGTGGAGACGGTCCAGAACTGGCGCATGCTCGAGATGTCGTGCTCATTGAGGCGGTCGAACATCCAGCGGAGAAGGTCGGTGGTCGCGAGGTCTCCGGGAGGCGCAAGAGGGGGCATACGACGACCATGGCACCAGCGGGGTGATGCCGCAGGCGTTCGGGGTGGCAAGACGACTCACGTCCCGCGTAGCCGCCAGGGGCCCGACCAGCACCTCGTGCCCCTCCCAGGACCAGCCAGGTGGAAAGCCGCCCGCTTGGGCGCGTGCCACCCTCAGAGGAGGCGCGGCCACCGCCTGTCCACGCTTCCTATCGCCGCCTGACGGGCGGTCCACCGAATCAGGCCGACGACGTGGCGTCGGTAAGGGTCGTGAGTGCCTGCCGGCGTGGCTAGAGCCGCGTCCATGGCCCTGTATTCGACGACGCTGAGCGGTTCCCTGCAGAACCAGGTCTGCCTGCGGCCCACCAGCGCTCGTCACAGATCTCCCCAAGCGCAAATCTGGACGCGGTAGTAGCGGCGCCTCTCGGGACCGCGCGGTCACGATGACATGCGTCGCCAGCCGGACCGGGTGAATACTGTCCTGACGCTCGACCCCGCTCGGGAGGGCCCTCGGACAGGAGGAGATGTCATGGCATCGGTTCGAACGCACCTGTGGTTCGGGAACAACAAAGCCGTCGAGGCGGCAAACTTCTATGCCGAACACATTCCGGACTCGGCCATCACGCGAGTCTTCACAGCCCGCACCGAACCGGACAACCCCGTCGCTGAGGTCGTGGAGTTCACTGTTTCCGGACATGAGGTGATCGGGCTCAACGCGGGACCAGACTTCCACCTCGACGAAGCGTTCTCGTTCTATCTCCGCGTCGATGGGCAGGAGGAGGTCGACCGGTACTGGCAGATCCTCACCGCAGACGGCGGCGAGCCTGGCCCGTGTGGCTGGTGCAAGGACAAGTTCGGCGTCTCTTGGCAGGTCATCCCCCGCGAGCTCGAGGAACTGTCAGGCGACTACACCTCCGCGGCTAATCTGCGGGTCTGCCAGGCGATGCTCAAGATGGGCAAGATCGACATCGCCGCCCTTCAAGCCGCCTACAAAGGCGCCTGACCGTCCTCAACCCCCGCCTAAAGGTGAGCCGGGCGGTCGCGACATCCGCGCGGCGGGAGCACCATGACCGGGAGGCAGGCAGCCATAGCCCGTGGTGTCCTTGCCGAGGCAAGTAGAGCAGGCCTTCCACGGTCCCGGAACCACCGACCTGGGCGCGACCGCAGGGTCATGTTCGCGTAGGAACAGGGGTGCACGGCGATGGCCGGGATGGTCCGCGGCGCCAGGACCGTTGCCGCGTCGGGTCAGCCGCTCGAGGAGGTCGCACAAGGCATCCCTCTCCGAAGCGCCGAACCAGGGTGGGCCCGCGCCTGGGCTGACCGTTCGCCCCAGGGTGTCGGCCCAGCGGTTCGCCAGCTGATACCGCGTTGACCCCCATGCTGGGGACTAACGCGAGCCGCAGACGTGTTGTACGCCTAGACGGCCCCTCGAGGTATCGGACGTCGGCGACCACGGGGAAGGTGCTAGTCGAGAGGATCGTGCCATGGGTTCTGAGAGTCCTTTGAGTGACGCCACCCGAGCCGCCCTCAGCCGCAGTCAGGTCATCGACTTGACGACCACGGGCAGGCGGACCGGCCAGCTGCGGCGCATCGAGATCTTCCTGCACAACGATGACGGTCAGCTCTTCATCACCGGGATGCCGCGGGCGGACCGGACGCGAGACTGGATTCACAACATCGAAGCCGATCCGCACGTCGTCGTTCACCTGAAGCAGTCGCTGGCCGCGGATGTGCCCGCAACGGCGCGAGTCGTCACCGACCCCGACGAACGCCGGCCCCTGATCGAGGCCGCCGCCAGGCGTTGGGGTCGCACGGATGTGCCGGACATGCTGCGACACAGCCCGCTCATCGTGCTGACGATCGACGACGGCTCTTCTCACGAACAGCCTGCTCGCAGCGGCTGACGGCCAGCGAACCAAGAGGGAACTCCCGGGGCGAGGTGCGTGACGTGAGCGGCCGCCACCCAGGCCTCGACAGTTCTGGGTTCGGCAGGCGGCGCGACGGCCGGCATTCCGCAGACAGGGTCCCGGCCCGGGGATAACGTTGGTTGGTTCACTCAACGGTCGGGGCAGTCGGGCACGGAAGGGATCGGAAATGGGCACGACAGAAGATGTAGAGGTCATCCGGCGTGGGTACGCGGCCTTCAGCGCCGGTGACATGGGGACGCTCACCGAACTCTTCGCTGACGATGCTGTCTGGTACGTGCCGGGCAGGGGATCGCTCGCGGGGACGAAGCAGGGTCGGGACGAGATCCTGTCCCTCTTCGGCGAGTTGATGACGCGTTCGGGTGGGAGCTTGGTCGTCACCCTCGACGAGGTCGTCGGCGGGGACAACCACACCGTGGCGTTGAACACGAACCGAGCCACCCGTAACTCGAACACCCTGCAGCAGAACGCCGTCATCGTCTTCCAGGTGCGCGACGGGCGCGTCATCGAGGCCCGCCAGTTCTTCGACGACACAGCGAGCAACGACGAGTTCTGGGACTAGCCGAAGGACCGGCTATCGGCAGGGACATGCCGGGCGCGCGTTTGGCTCAATCCCACTCGCATCAGAAGACTCGCCGATGACGAACGGGCATACCGCATGATGTCGGGGAGGCAGCACAGCGCCCTGAACCTGTCACACGCCTAGTCGGCCAGGAGAGCCTTTTGGAGACTGGTGACGCGAACCACGAGCGAGCTGCTTCCCTGTCCGCGTCGTGATCGCAGCCGCCGATCCCGACCATGGTTCGAGCCGCGCCGCGGCGGTCTCCCACAGCGACACCGCGCGCTGCACCGTCTCCCGCGATAGTCGGGGGCGCACCGACACTCCCGGCTGCTTCTGTGCTCTTGTCGCCGACTTGTCATAGGGCCGGCTCTGTCCGCCTAGTCCAGGCCGTGGCTGCGAAGGCCAACCCCCATGCGATGACGACGATGCTCGGGAACGCTCCGACGCTTCCGACCAGGTGGGGGTAGAGGGCGCATACGGATCCGAACCAGATGGCCGAGAAGGAGGGCGCCAGCGCACTGACTCGAGAGCCTCTGGCCCCGACCATTCTGGCGACCACAGCCACGAACGCCGCTGCGGCGACAGCGAACCCGAACGCGGCCTGCATCGGGAGGTGCATCAGCTCCCACGTGTTGTCGTCTACGGCGTTCGACCGGATCGCGGTCACCACCGTGACCGCGTTGCCGACGCTCCCGATCGCGGCGATCGTCGCCAGGATGAGCGGTATCGCGGGAAAGGCCTGAAGCTTGGGCCGCGCGGCGGGCCACAGTGTGCGCATGGACGTGACGAGGGGTGCGGCGGCCGAGAGGACGATCAGGGCTCCCACAAGGGCCTGTCCCGGGATACGTCCGACCAGTCCGACGATGAGGATGGCGCAGCCAGACGCGCCAGCGATGTGGAGGAAGGTCCACCATTGGGGGCGCACCGCGAACATGATGAGAGGCCATGCCACGAGGGCGGTGTACAGGAGCCCCCACGACGTTTCCAGCACGTAGTACGCACTGAAGCGCTCATCGTGGAGGGGGACGACCAGGAGGTCGACGAGCCCGAAGAACGGGACGAGCCACAAGACCGCAGCGACCCCGGCGACTGTGCGGGCCGGCCACTGCGAAGCCGCTGCCTCAGGCGCGGCTTCCCTCGCGTGCGATGTCATCTCCGAACGCCTCCCCCCTCTGATCGAGTGTCCGCGTCCGAGCGCTGCACGTCTGCTATTGCTCAACATGAGGGTCGCCTTCTAGTCCGGCGCCTGTCTGCTGGATAGGCGTCGTTCCACGCGCGGGCGACCGCAGCAGCTGGACGCTGCCTGCGGCGACGAAGGCGAGAACAAAGCTTCGCCGGGCAGCAGGGCGATCAAGAGCGGGCCTTGAGGGTTCGCTGCAGAAAGGCCGGTGAGAACACTGGCAGCCCGGTCACCAGCGCGAACGCGGCGATCCAGCGCGGCGGTGTCATGAGTCGTCCAGCGGCTCGTCGACCATCGAGTCCGGTAGGGCGCCTCTCCCCCGCAGGCCCTCGCGCCCCGCGAGCGGGAGGTGCTGCGCGAGATGCCGGGGAACGGACCCACGCCGCCATCGGGGCCCGCCTGCACGTGTCCACGCTCGATCTCGGGACCGAGCAGGGGGTGAGCCGTCGGGTGGCAGCGGTGGTCGCATACGCAGGCCCGACTGAGCGCAGGTGCGGCTGACCCCACGGGCGGGGCGCCGTTCAGGCGCGGGTCGGGGTGGCGGCGGCCAGGCCGCTGGTGAGGGCGAAGAGACTGAGCCCGACGCGGTTCGACGTGCCGGTCTTTGCGAAGACGTGGTCGATGTGGTTGCGGACGGTCTTCTCCGTGATGCCCAGCCGGGTGGCGATCTCACGGGTCGGCGTGGCTGCCGCGACAAGCCTCAGCACGTCGACCTCCCGGTCGGTCAGGCCTGCCGGCCAGGCGCCTCGCGCCGACGTGCGACCGGCCGCGACGAGCACCGCGTCCACTGCGCCCGAGTGCAGGCGGCCGCCCCTCGCATCCTGCCGCAGCAGGTCAGTCGCCTGCCCCGGCGACAGTGCCGCCCGGTGCGGACGTGGCTCCACGAGCCCCTGAAAACGGTCCGCGGCAGCCAGGAGCTGGTCGGACAGGCTGAGGTCCGCACCGGACAGCCGGTTGGGGTAGCCCGAGCCGTCCAGTCGCTCGTGGTGGTGGACGACGAGTCTGGCCTCGGCTGCAAGTGCTGGCACCCGGGCGACGATGCGGCCGGAGAGGAACGGGTGCAGCTGCATCCGCTCGCGCTCGGTCGCGGTGAGGCGACCAGGCTTGTCCCACACGAGGTTGGAGACGCCGATCCGCCCGATGTCGTGCAGGTGCCCGGCCCGGCGGAGGGTCGCCTGCTCGTCCGGCGTCAGCCCCGCATGTCGGGCAGCCGCCCCGACGAGGGCGGCGACTGCACGTGAGTGCCCCAGCGTGTAGGGACTCTTGAGGTCCACGAAGTCTCCGAGGGCCATGACCAGGTCGTCCAGCTGCGCCTCGGTGACCGCCTCCTGCGCCCCCGGGGCCTCCGCCACGGCGAGCTGCCACACGTCATCCGGCAGGTCGAGCAGTGCCCCGGCGTTGTCGGCGAACGCCTCGGCTACCGCGGGGTCGAACCAGCCGCCCCGGCGCTCACGGACCGTCGCGACGCACGCGTCGAGCCCGTGGCGATGGTGGAGCACCTCGGCGATGTCGGCGACCTGCGTGATCCGAATGGCCAGTGGGAGCTGCTCGCCCGAGGCTCCTGCTGGGAGGCCCTTGCCGTCCCACCGCTCGAACCCAAAAGGAAGGGCACCGCACACGTCGTCCCCGAACCCGAGCCGGCTCGCGAAGAGGGCCGCGGAGGAGCAGTGGGAGGTGATCATCGCGGTGAGGTTGCCGCGCGGGTTGCCCAGCAGCTTGCCAGCCATCTTGATCCGCTGTGGCAGGGGACGCCCGTAGCCGAGGCTGCGCAGGAGGAACACGGCATACGGCATCCCCGTCCAGTCGACCTCGTAGGAGGCCGAGCGGACCGCGATGTCGTCACCGAACCACCGCGAGTACTCATGGGAGTCGGCCACGCAGCCGACCCACAGGAACATCGTCGTGTAGAACGCCGTCGCCTGGTCGGCCTCGTTCCCGCCGAGCTGCTCGGCGAGCGCCTTCGAGACGAGCGATGCTCGCAGGACGTGCTCCACCGGCAGCCCCAAGCCGAGGTCTATGGCGAGGGACAGCGCAGCGAGCAGCTCGGCGCGCGCCGGCGCAGTTGGGTTCGAGCCATCCGGGAGGCGATCCCGCATGGCCCGATCCTCCCACGCGCCCCGGTCAGTAGCTGAACGTCGTGGCTCCTTCGTCGCCGATCCACTCCCACATCGGGATCGTGCCGCCGAGCCTCGCGCCCTCGATGAGCCGCGCATCGTCCAGTCCCCTGGACGAGACACAGATCGGGCAGGTGAGGATCTCCCCACCGGCTGCCTGAAAGCGCTTGACGAGGCTCGGCAGGTCCGGGCACCCGGAGCAGGCGGTCCCGACGGCCACCCCTTCGACGGCCAGGCGCACAGCCTCCTTCGTGAGGAACATCAGGGTGCGGCGGCCCGTCTCGGCAGCCCCGACCGACACGAGGAAGGCGACGGTGACGCGCTCGGGGTCCTCCAGCCCGGTGGTGAGGGAGATGACAGCCTTGCTGGTCATGGGACCAGCTCCTTTCGTACGGGGATGTATCCGGTGCAGAGCAGGTCGATTCGGGCGATGCGGCCCGACTCGGCGCCGGTGACGTAGGTCTGCTGCTCGACGACACGCCAGCCGTCGCCGAGCCGGGGCGCCTGCAGCCGGACGCGCCAGCTGAGGTGCAGTCGTCCGGCGACCTCACCGATGGAGGCCTCCAGCAGCTCGAAGGCGTCGGTGTCGCCGAACCAGAACCTGAACTTGTCCGCCACATCGGCAGAGCCCTCCAGCTCGACCATGCCCCCGCTAACGAGGGCGCGTAGGTGGACGTCGTCCTCGAGAGCGTCGGCGAGCATGACGAAGTCCTGGTGTGCCAAGGCTTCGAGCAGACGACCGGCGTGGCCGTAGCCCGTGTGTTCCGCGGTAGTCAGTGATGTGGTCATGTCCGAAGCGTGGCCCGGTGCCGAGCCCGGCGCCTGAGGCACCTGCCCCAGGAACGGCACCCGAAAGGGTCGCCCACGACGTCACTCCGCAGGCGACGCTGCCCTCGGGACGAGGACCCTCAACACGCCATGATCGTGGCGAGGGCGCTTGACTGGGCGTCTGTCCGACGCGATCAACGCATGGTTCCGACTCACTCCCGTTACACGCCCTACTCGCTCTTGGGCCAGATGGGGCCCTGGTCGTTCCAGGTGACATCCTTGTTGCGGCAGAGGCAGAAGGGGTGGCCGACGGGGTCGGTGTAGACGCGCCAGCCGTGGCCGTCGGGGCCGATGGAGTTCAGCTGCAGGGCCGCGCCGAGGGTCAGGACACGGCTCTGTTCGGCCTCGATGTCATCAACTTCGAAGTCGAGATGGAACTGCTTGGGGTGCTCGCCGTCGGGCCACCGTGGAGGGCGGTAGTTCTCCACCCGGATGAAGGCCAGCTCGATCTCACCAAACTGGATACCGGCCCAGTGGCCGGAGCTGCCGCCCTTGACCGGGCGACCAGTCACCTCTGCGTAGAACGCTGCCAGCTCCATCGTGTCGGGGCAGTCGATGATGAAATCGGTGAGTCGCAGCATCCGGCGATATTGCCACCAGATCAGATGATCCCGGGTTGAGACAGTCCGCAGCGTCGCATCGGGACAGCGGATGAATGGCCAACCCGACTCTCCAGGCAGCGACGGACGTGGGTGCCGTCAAGCCTCTTCAGTCGCCAACGTCAGGGTGCGTCACACCGCCCGCGGCCGGGCGCACGACGTGATGAGGCGCTTGATGAGGGAGAATCTCTCGCGTGACCACGACCCGATCCCAGGCAGGTCTGCTCGTCGCAGAACGGGCGCTCCAAGCCGCTCAGCGTGCCGGCGACGTCGCAGCGTTGGACGTGTTGCTCGACGACCGCCTCGTTGCCATCGGACCTGATGGGGCGCGGCACACCAAGAGCGACGACCTGGCCGGCTACTGCTCGGGCTTCTCGGTCATCACTGAGCTCGTCGAAGAGGACGTGGAGGTCCTCTTGGCGGGCACTACCGGCGTCACGTTCGTCACGGCGACCGTCGCCGGCACGTTCGGCGGGGAACCCCTGTCGGCCCGGCTCCGCTACACGCGGACGTGGACGCACGACGGCGAGGCAGGGTGGCGAATCCTTGCAGCCCACATTGCCGTGCTGCCGCCGTCCGGCACTTAGCCACAGCCTGTCGCTTCGCCGCTTGACGCGCGTGTGCCCGGTACCGGACAGCCGAGATCAGTACGTCGGCCCCTGTCCGCTCGACGCATCGGATGGTGCGGTCTTCGCGGGCTCGTCGAGGCGCAGGATCGTTTCCTCGATCTCAGCATTGCGCCCATTGGCGAACGAGATCTCCGTGCCGACGATGACGAATCCCGCCCTCTGCAGCACCTTGAGCGATCCCACATTGTCACTCGCGGCGCGGGCGAACACGGGCCGCACGCGAACCGATTCCAGAAGCAGCGCGAGCGCTCGGCCGGCGATGCCCTGCCGCCAGAAGGACCTGTCGATCCAGTATGTGACCTCTGTATCGCCCGCAACGACGAAGCTGGCGATGCTGCCAACGAGCCGTCCATCGACCGTGACCGCACGGTTGGTCGACTCAGGTGCCGCCAGGACCTTTGCCATATGTGCATCGAATGCGGCGCGGTCGTCGGGATTCTCGACCGTGAAAGCGGCCACCCGGACCGACTCGGGATCCCGCATCTGTTCGAACAATGCATCGAGGTCGAAGTCCTCAACCGGCCGCAGCTCCACCTCAGCCACAATCACCCTCCAACCTGGTCCAGCGATGATCAGCGCGGCGAACGTAGCAGCATGGAGCCGCCCGGTGGACGGTATCGGCCGGCCGGCAGCGCGCCGGGGCTAGGGTCGAGCACATGCACGAACACAAGGGTTTCGATGACGCAGCAGCGTCGTGGGACGACGACGCCGGTCATGAGGAGCGGCAGGTGGCGGTGGCCCAGGCCATCGAGGAGGCCGTTACCCTCACCCCTCGGATGCGTGCACTCGACGTGGGTGCTGGCACTGGCCGGCTCAGCATCTTGCTCGCCGACCGGGTCGGCTCCGTTGTCGTCACCGATCCCTCCGCAGGAATGGTGCAGGTGGCCCGGGAGCGGATCGAGGCGGCCGGGCTCAGTGACCGACTGCGCGCTCTCCAGTTGGACCTCACCACCGACCCGCACGATGGCGCCTACGACGTGATGTGGAGCTCCATGGCGTTGCATCACGTTCAGGACCTGGATGGGCTGCTGCGGTCCGTGGCGGAGCTCCTGGTCAACGGTGGTCGACTGGCCATTGCGGACCTCGACGAGGACCGCGACGGCGCCTTCCATGCCGACAAGGTCGACTTCGACGGGCATCACGGATTCAACAGGCAACGTCTCGCCGAGCAGCTGGCAGACGCCGGATTCGCCGAGGTCAGATTCATCGACGCCACGACCATCCTCAAGGGGAACCGCGAGTTCGGCGTGTTTCTGTGCACGGCCACCAAGGGTCCATGAGCCCAGCGGAGGTCGCTGAGTGGGATACGAGGTTCCGTGCTCGAGCAGCCTCTCGACGCCCCCAGTCCTGACTCGACCTGGTACGCGCACCGCTACCCGCTGACTGAGGCAGTCACGGCGTTCAAACCCTTGCTGACCATGGGCGGTGAGCGTCTACTGGCAGGAAGAGCGTCCGCGCTCCGCGGCCCTCGCGAGCAAGAGGAGGCGAAATGTCGGAGGAAGAGTCGAGGGCGGCTGTACGCCGCTTCTTCGACGAGGTCTGGAACAAGGGGAACGTCAGCGAGACCGAGGCGTTCCTGGCGCCAGAGTTCGTCAGCCACAACACCCTCGGCGTGCGGATCGTCGGGCCCCGCGAGTACGGCGGGGCGGTCACCGACTACCGGGCGGCCTTCCCAGACCTACGCACGACACTCGAGGACGTGCTGGTCGACGGTGACCGCGTCGTGGTCCGCGGCACGGACCGGGGCACCCATCGCGGCGACTTCATGGGGTTGCCCCCCTCAGGACGCGTGGTCACGACCACCTGGATCGAGATCTTCCGCATGGAGAACGGCAAGGCCGCCGAGGGCTGGCTCGAATCGGACTCCGCGACCCTGCGCAACCAGCTCGTCCCCCAGACGGGCTGACAGCATGCCCGGCCCTCACGCCGGAGGTTCAGAACCGCTCTCGCACAATGAGATCCGAGCCTTCACGCCGAGTGAGGGTCCGGCAGCACGTCGCGCCACGAGTGCTGCGGTGAGTAGCCGAGCAGGTCGCGGGCCTTGTCGATGGAGTAGAAGGTCTCGTTGCGGCCCATCGGGCGCCGTAGCTCCACCCCGTCGTAGAAGCGCTCGCGCACCTCGTCGGTCGTCGCCGCGACCGACATGTCGGCGTTGGCGACGTTGAAGACCTCGTAGCCCAGCCCGTCGACCTCGAGGCAGCGCTGCACCATCTGGCCCAGGTCGCGAGTGTCGATGTAGGCGAAGACGTTGCGCCGCCGCAGCGCCGGGTCCTGCAGGAAGGGCGGGAACATCTCGTCGTACTCGTGCGGCTCGATCACGTTGTTGATCCGCAGGCCGTAGATGTCGGCGCCGGTGCGGGCCTGGAACGACCGGGCGGTCACCTCGTTGGCCACCTTGGACATCGCGTAGGAGTCCTCCGGGACCGTCGGGTGCTCCTCGTCCACCGGCAGGTACAGCGGTCGCCGCTCGCCCTGCGCGAAGCAGACGCCGTAGGTCGTCTCCGACGACGCGAAGATGATCTTGCGAACGCCGAGCCGCGTCGCGGCCTCGAGCACGTTGTACGTGCTGAGCACGTTCGTCGCGTACGTCTTGGCGTCCGACATGAGCAGGATCGCCGGCACTGCGGCGAAGTGCACGACGGCGTCGTATGCCGGCTTGGCCGCGAGCTCCAGCTCCTCGAACCGCGCCAGCCCCGCCAGGGCGGAGTACGTCTCGCCTGCGTCCGTGAGGTCGACCTTGAGGTCGGCGACGGCCGGGTCCCGCAGCGGGAGGAGGTCGGCGTTGGTGACCTGGTGACCCTGCTCGGCAAGGAACGTCGCGACGTGCTTGCCCGCCTTGCCGCTGCCGCCCGTGAAGAAGATGCGCATACGTCGATCCAATCACCCGTGCTGTCCGCCCCTGCACTGTCCGCCTTGGCAGGCATGCTGGGCCAGACGACGCGACGATGCGTCGGCCCGGCTGAGGAGGGACCGTTGACGGACTACGAGGTCAGGGCGCTGGCGCCGGACACCTGGGACGCGTACGCGGCGATGATGCAGCGGCACAACGGCGTCTTCGGTGGCTGCTGGTGCACCTACTTCCACACCATGAGCGCCGAGAAGGAGCGCACCTACGACGCCAACTGCGCGCTCAAGAAGCGCCTCGTCCACGAGGACCGGGCGCACGCGGCGCTCGTCTTCGACGGCGACGAGGCGGTGGCGTGGGCCCAGTTCGGGTCACCCGCTGAGTTGCCCAACATCTACCACCGCAAGCAGTACGAGGGGGAGCTCGACCTGCTCCCTGACTACCGGGTCACGTGCATCTTCGTCGACAAGCGCTACCGCCGGAAGCACCTGTCAGAGCTCGCCCTACAGGGCGTTCTCGCCCTCGTGGCGGCGGCCGGCGGCGGCATCGTCGAGGGCTACCCGCACGACAACGCGGGCAAGAAGAAGTCCGTCCTCTACGACGGGACCCGGGCTCTCTTCGAGCGGGCCGGCTTCGACTACGTCCGTAGCAAGGGTCAGGGCAACTGCGTCATGCGCCGCACGGTGCCCTGAGCCGCGGTCACCCAGGCACCTCGCCCCGAATCGGCAGCAACGGCAGCAGCATCTCGAGGAGCGCCTGCTCCGTCTGATCCGGCGAGAGATTGCCGTCGAACCGGAGAATCCGCCACGTCGTGGCGTCGCACACGGCGACGACCTGGGCCAGCCGTCGCTCCCGGGTCACCGGGTCCTCGATGGATCCCAGACGGTCGGCGAACGCCTCACGGCACCAGGTCACGTGATAGCTGCGTGCGCGGGCAGCGAGCTCCGGCACACCGGGCGCCTGACCTGCCTCGGCGTAGAGCTTGAGGATGAGCGGGCCGTGGGCCTCGTAGTAGCGCACGAGCGAGTGCAGCGTCGCCTCCGGGGTCCCCCCCGGGGCGGCCGCGCGTTCGGCGGCGAGCCGGACGAGCTCGCGCTCGACGGTGGCGGCGAGCAGGCCGTGCTTGGTGCCGAACCGCCGAATCACGGTCTGCACGGCGACGTCGGCGGCCGCAGCGACGTCGTCGAGCCGGATGCGGTCGTACGGGACGTCGGCAAATCGCCTCAGCATCGCGTCGATGATCCGCTCACCGGTTCGCTCGGCGGCCTCCGCCCGAGCGGTCATCCGATAGGACCGCATCGCCTCCTCTTTCATGCTAGTCATGCTAACGTCAATTATTCGTGTGAGTCGTACTCACATCAATTTCATGACAAGAGGAGCATTCATGGACCACCGACAACTCCCCAGAGAGAGCAGCGACGGGCCGCCGGCCGAGAGCGCCGTCCTCGTCCCGACGCGTCTGGGCCGGCTTCACGTGCGCGTCATCGGGGACGGCACGACGACCGTCCTGTGGCCGTCGATGTTCGTCGACAGCCACACGTTCGACCCGATGGTGGCGTTGCTCCCATCGGGCCGCCGGTACGTGCTCGTCGACCCTCCCGGGTTGGGGCTCAGCCAGGCACTGCGCGAGGTCAGCGACATCAATGGCGCCGCTGAGGCAGCCACCGACCTGCTCGCCGGTCTCGCCGAGGTCGACGGGATCGACGCCCACGGCCCGGTCGACTGGGTCGGCAACGCGTTCGGAGGGCACGTCGGGTTCAAGCTCGCTGCGCGGCCAGGGCTGCTCCGCAGCCTGGTGGCGGTCAGCTCGCCGACCCAACCGCTTCCGGCGTCGCTCCGCAGGCAGATCAACCTCCTCCTGCCGATCCTTCGGGCGGCCGGCCCAGTGGGGCCTGTGCGTTCAGCCGTCGTCAGCGCGATGCTCACCGACGCCGCCGCGGATCGTGAGCCCGTGCGCCGGGTCGTCGTGGACTCGCTGGCCCGTCCCACCGGCCGCAGCATGGCCCTGGCGGTCCGGTCGTTCATCCTCAACCGCGTCGACGTCACCGCGGAGCTCGCCGACCTCACCGTCCCGAGCCTCTTCGTCGCCTCCGACGACGGCGGCGACCTCAGCCCTCAGGATGCAGTGGAGGCAGCCTCGCTCGCGCCCGAGGCCGAGGCGGTGACGATCGAGGGCGCACGCACCTTGATTCCGTTGGAGCAGCCGGAGGCCCTCGCCCTGCAGATCCGCCGGTTCTGGGACCAGCTGCCCTAGGGATCGAGGCCGCACGACGCGGCACACCGGCATACTCGCTCGAGTCGTGAACGCGCCACCCTGTCCTCTCGACAGGACGGGGGGTTGTTCATTGCCCCGCCGGTGGGCAACACCGTGGCGCCGTGGCCGACACACTCGCCGACCGCTCGGACCAGCCGAGCGGCCACCCCCGGGCCATACTCGGGGACGTGCCGACACGCCCCGGTGACTTCGTGCTGACGATGGACGAGCTCCGCTCCATCACTGCGTATGCCGTGTCGTGCGCCGAGCCTGCCCTCCTCCTTTTCGAGAGGGCGCAGCCCAACGACCCGCGCCCGGCGGCGGCGCTCGAGGCCGCGCGAACCTTCGTCGAGGGCGCGCCCCGCTCGCGCCTCCAACGGACAGCCGCCACCGACGCCCACCGCGCCGCGAAGGAGGCGTCGACCGAGCCGGCCCGGCACGCAGCGACCGCTGCGGGCGATGCGGCCGCCGCGGCATACCTCCATCCGTTGGCCAAGGCGACGCAGGTCCGTCACATCCTCGGGTCGGCCGCCCACGCCGCCCGGGCCGCCGAGCTCGCCCGGGGCGATGACCCGGTGGTCGCGGAGTATGTCGTCACCGCCGCCGCCAAACGGGCGACGCCCGTCGTCCTCGACGTGCTGTCGCGCTATCCGCGGGCACCGCAGGGGCGCACCCGGGTCGCGGCCCTCATGACGCGGCTCGACAGCCTGCTCCGGGACCCGCCGCCCACGCCCCGCATCGTCGACGACCCCGGCCCGTTCTTCCACGGGACCCGGGCCGACGTGGGCGTCGGTGATCTCCTGACCCCGGGGTGGCGCTCCAACTACGGCTCGGGCCGTCAGTCGAACCACATCTACATCACGGCCAGCCGCGAAGGCGCACCGCTGGCCGCCGAGCTCGCCCGCGGCGACGGGCCGCCGCGGGTCTACCGAGTCGAGCCGGTCGGCACCATCGAGGACGACCCGAACGTCACCGACAAGCGCTTCCCCGGCAACCCGACCCGGTCCTACCGCACGAGGGAGCCGCTGCGTGTCGTCGAGGAGGTCGTGGGCTGGGAGCCCCCGCCGCAGGATTTGGTGGCGCACATCCGCGAGCGAATGGGGGAGCTCGCCGAGCTCGGGATCGAGGCCATGGACGACTAGCCGCGTCGCGACGATGATGCGCATCGCGGCGACGACGGGACCGATCAGGGAGACAGATGACGGACTACGAGGTCAGGGCGCTGGGGCCGGACACCTGGGACGCGTACGCGGCGATGATGGAACGGCACGGTGGCGTCTTCGGCGGGTGCTGGTGCACGTGGTTCCACACGATGAGCGCTGACAAGGAGCGCACCTACGACGCCAACTGCGCGCTCAAGAAACGCCTCATCCACGAGGACCGGGCGCACGCGGCGCTCGTCTTCGACGGCGAAGAAGCGGTGGCCTGGGCGCAGTTCGGGTCACCCGCTGAGCTGCCCAACATCCGTCACCGCAAGCAGTACGAGGAGGAGGCCGACGTCCTGCCCGACTACCGGGTGACGTGCATCTTCGTCGACAAGCGCCACCGGCGGCAGCACCTGTCGGACCTCGCCCTGCAGGGCGCCCTCCATCTCATCGCGACGGCAGGCGGCGGCATCGTCGAGGGCTACCCGCACGACAAGGGCGGCAAGCGGGAGGCCGTCCTCTACAGCGGCACCCGGACCCTCTTCGAGCGGGCCGGCTTCGAGCACATCCGGAGCAAGGGACAGTTCAACTGCGTCATGCGCCGCACCGTGCCGTGACGGTGGTCCGACCTGGTCCGACGTGGTCTCGGCTACTGCGACGCCACCCAGGCGTCGATGGCCTCAAGCACGGTGTCGGCGACGCCGTGCTTCGGCACGAAGCCCAGCAGGGTGCGGGCCTTGTCCATGGAGAACATCGGGGAGCGACCGATGTGGTCCAGCGTCACCTCCACCTGCTCCGGATCGAGCGTCTTCGCGAACTCCGCCCACGGCATGAAGTCCAGCTTCGGCTCGTGGCCGAAGTGGCGGGCGATGAGCTCGGCGTAGCCGCGGAGCGTCAGCGCCTGCGTGCAGACACTGTTGAAGCTCTCTCCCGCCGCGGCCTCCGGCTGCTCGAGGCAGGCCTGGTGGAGACCGGCCACGTCCTCGGCATGGACATGGTGGACGGTCTCCAGTCCGCGGTCGGGCAGCGTGCACGAGCCGTCGGTGCGCAGGGACTCGATGACGACGGGGTCGACGTTGCCGGCCGGGCCGATGGGCATCCATCCGGGGCCGCTGATGTGGCCGGGATGCACGACGCTGGCGCGCACCCGGTCCTGGGACATGAGGTACTCCTCGATGGCGAGCTTGGCGACGCCGTACTCGCCGTACGGGTGCTTCGGCGCGTCCTCCGTGGTGGGGACGAGAGTGCTGGGGCCGTAGGACCAGACGCTTCCGGTGTGGACCAGGTGCTGACCGTCGAGTGCCTCGACGAGCTGCTCGGCCTGCGCGGTGGTGAAGCACGTGAGATCGACGACGGCATCGGGTCGCAGACCGGCGACGAGCGTGCCGAACTCGCCGTCGCTCTCGGCGGCCTCCCGGTCGCACGTCACCATCTCGACATCGCCCCAGAGCGGGTCACCGCGATACGGCTGTCGCGCACCACGGCTGATGACGAGCGTCTCGTGCCCGGCCCTGACCAGGCTCGGAACCAGGTAGGTGCCGATGTGCCCTGTACCGCCGATGACCACTATGCGCATGTCGGCAACGTACCCAGCGCCGGCTCGGCCGCGGGCGCTGGGACCACGGTGGCAAGGTGAGCGGATGGAGATACAGCTCAGCATGCTGATCCTCGAGGTCCGCGACCTGGCGAGGTCGATCGCCTTCTATCGAGACCTCGGTCTCGACGTCCCGGATCCAGTGTCGGATCGCCCTGTCGTCATCCACCGGATGGGCAGCGGCGTCAGTCTGCTGCTGACGACGTCGTTCGCCGCCACCTACGACCGCGCCTGGACGCGTCCAGCCGGGGGCTATCAGCAGCTGCTCGAGTTCTACGTCGGCGAGAACGCCGTCGTCGACCAGCGTTGGGCTGACCTCGTCGCCGCCGGCCACCCGAGCCGCATGCCACCGACGCAGACCACGGGCCCGTACGCCGCCATGGTCGA
Organism: Terrabacter sp. FW104-15G4B; assembly: GCF_058790095.1. Classification (NCBI taxonomy): domain Bacteria; kingdom Bacillati; phylum Actinomycetota; class Actinomycetes; order Micrococcales; family Intrasporangiaceae; genus Terrabacter; species Terrabacter sp. FW104-15G4B. The sequence continues at coordinate 61,555 of NZ_JBYTCI010000007.1, forward strand.
TGATCCCGATGGCAACGTCGTCCTCCTCACGTCCGACGAAGGGGCTCGGGTCGACAAGGACGACGCGCAGCCTTCGCCATGAGCCGGCTGCCTACTTCCACCGGAAGTGGACGAAGACGCGTCCGAAGTTGTCGGAGTCCTTCTCGACCCGGTGGTAGAGGGCCTTGATGTCCTTGCGGTCGAGGAAGCGCAGCACGCGCTTCTTGAGCTGCCCGGATCCCTTCCCCGGGATGATCTCCACGAGGGGCGCCTTCTTCTCGACCGCCTCGTCGATGATCGCCCGGAGCGCTCGCTCGATCTCGTCCCCGCGGTTGTAGATGTCGTGCAGGTCGAGCTTGAGCTTCACCACCGGATCCTCGCACGCGGGCGAGGTGGCGCGGGTCCTGGAACTCGCCTACCGCATACGTCCGTAAGGGACGGACGAGCAGGTCCCCGAGAACTAGCATCAACCGACTGCACAGCGGCAGTCACCGACCGAGGAGCGCGGATGTCACTCGCACGGATCCACAACCTGGCCATCTCGCTCGACGGCTTCGCCACCGGCGAGCCGCAGTCTCTGGAGGCACCCTTCGGCCATGCGGGCCAGCGACTGCACCAGTGGATGTTCGCCACCCGGTACTGGGACGCGAAGGGAACCACCGGAGTCGACAACGCCTTCGCGGAGCAGAACACGCCCGGCATCGGCGCTGAGATCATGGGGGCCAACAAGTTCGGGCCGCCCGGATGGCAGGACGACCCGGACTGGACGGGCTGGTGGGGCCCGAACCCGCCGTTCCACTCACCGACCTTCGTGCTCACCCACCACCCGAGGACCTCGATGGTCATGGAGGGTGGCACCACCTTCTACTTCCTCGCGGCCACCCCGGGAGAAGCCCTCGCGGCCGCCAGCGAGGCAGCCGATGGCCGGGATGTCCGCATCGGCGGCGGCCCCACCGTCGTACGCGACTTCCTGGCCGCTGGGCTCGTCGACCACATGCATGTCGTCCAGGTCCCGATCCTGCTCGGTCGCGGCGTCCGACTGTGGGACGGACTCGAGGCTCTCGAGGATGCCTACGACGTCGAGACGGTCTCGTCTCCCACCGGCGTCACCCACCTCACCTTCACACGCAAGGCCTCCTGAACGCCGACCAACAGCAAGCTCGCTGGGCAGGAGAGCGACCTCGTTCGTTGTAGGGATGATGGGCCGATCGAGCCGGGCGCTTCGCCTGCGTGAAGGAGTGCAGACATGAGCAGACCGTTTCGCTTCGGGGTCGTTGCCCCGGTGCTTACTGACCTGCCGACCTGGCGGGACACGGTGCGCCGCATCGCCGACGGCGGATATTCGACCCTGCTGATGCCCGACGTGCCGCAGTGGCAGCCTGCGCCCGCCCCGACGCTCGCGATGGCCGCGGCCCTGACGGACCTGCGCGTCGGCACCTGGGTCTACGCCTCCCCACTACGCCCCGCCTGGAGCACCGCATGGGAGGCGCACTCGATGTCGCTGCTCACTGAAGGTCGCTTCGAGATGGGCATCGGCACCGGACGGCCAGGCATCGAGGACGAGCTTCGGGAGCTGGGGATGCCTGTGGAGCCACCGAGGGAGAGACTGGCCCAGGTCCGCGAGACCGTGGCGACGCTGCGACACCTGGACGGCCCGGACGTCCATACGCCGGTCGTCATGGCCGTGCGCGGGCCGAACGCCCAGGCGCTGGCCGTCGACGTCGCCGACACAGTCACCTTTGCAGCACTTCCGGGCGACACTCGCGCCGACATCACCCGTCTCGCACGGAACTTCCGCGCCGTGCGGGACGTCGAGCTCGCGCTCCACGTCCCCGTCATCGGCGACGACATCGCCCCGTTCATGGCGTCCGTGCGAGACACCGACCCAGCTGCGCTCCGGGAGGCGGACTCGCTGGCCGTACTTCCGGGTGACCCGGCGGCCGCCGCCGAGGAGATCCAACGGCGGCGCGAGGAGATCGGCTGCTCCTACTTCGTCTTCGGCGCCGGCTCCACGGAGGTGCTGGCCCCGATGGTGGCGCTACTGGCCGGCCAGTAGCGCGCACCCTGCCGTGGTTCGCCTGCCGGATCAGCGGGTGAGCTCTGCTTCCTCGTCCAGCCGTGCCAGCTTGGAGGGGTTGCGCATCGCGTAGATGTGGGTGATCCGGCCGTGCTCGACGGCCACGCTCACGACTGTGGTGCCGAATCTGGGCATCTCGATCCGGGCTGCCGGCGCACCGTTGAGCCAGATGGTGCCGATCAGCGCCTCGGCGCCGACCCGGGGGAAGACCGACAGGAAGGCTGTCACCCGGTCAGCGCCCTCGACCGGACGCCGCACGGCCTGCGCGAGCCCACCGCCGTCAGCCACGAGGACGACGTCAGGGGCGAGCACCGCCATCAGGCCCTGTACGTCGCCGGTCGTCACCGCGGCCATGAACCGCTCGAGCACCTGCTCCTGCTCCGTCCGGTCGACCTGCATCCGAGGCCGCCGAGCCGCCACGTGCTCACGCGCGCGATGGGCCACCTGACGCACGGTTGCCGTTCCCTTGCCGACAGCCTCCGCGATCTCGTCGTACGGCACGTCGAAGACCTCGCGCAGCACGAACACCGCCCGCTCGGTCGGAGTCAGCGTCTCCAGCACCGTCAGCATCGCGATCGAGACACTCTCCGCGAGCTCGACGTCGTCGGCGACATCCGGGCTCGTCAGCAGCGGCTCCGGCAGCCACTCACCGACGTACTCCTCCCGCCGGCGGGCGAGGGTGCGCAGCCGGTTGAGCGCCTGCCGCGTGACGATCCGCAGCAGGTAGGCCCGCGGGCTCCGCACGCCGGCCTGCCCGTCGTCACCGAGGTCCGCCCACCGCAGCCACGTCTCCTGGACAACGTCCTCGGCATCGGCGGCCGAGCCGAGCATCTCGTAGGCGACGGTGAAGAGCAGGCTGCGGTGGACGAGGAACGGGTCCTGGCTCATGCCGTGGAGCGTACGGTGGCACGCTCCGCCATCGGCTTGAGGCCACAGGCGTTGGCGAAGCCCTCCGACTCGATGCCCAGGGCCACGTTCGAGCGCGTGGTCAGGTTGGCGAAGCCGATCACGCTCGTCAGCTCGATGAGCCCGGCCGCGCCGAGCTGCTCCGCCAGGCTGGCGACCATCTCGTCGCTCACGACAGGCGGCGTCTGGCTCATCGCCTCGGCATACTCCAGCACCTCTCGCTCGAGCGGAGTGAACACCTCCGACACGCGCCACCGCGGGATCTCGCGGGCCCGGTCCACGTCGAGTCCATGGTTGTTGGCCATGAAGTAGTTGAAGTCCAGACACCACGAGCAGCCGACGAGCGACGCCACGGCCATGTGGGCGAACGACTTCAGGCCCTCGTCGCACTGGTCCCACTTCTGCAGCTTCTGGCCGAAGCCCATGCTGGCCTTGAGCGCTGGGACGTGGTGCCACATCACGCCCAGCGACTCGGGCACCTGACCGAACATCTTGGCGCTGAACCTCTTCACCATCGCGCCGTACAGACCCGTGATCTCCTTCGGCGGGATCCTGGTGGTCATCATTCCTCCTGGTGGGAGCGTCGGACTTGTGACGACATGTAGACACCAGCCGCGCCCCGGATGTGACACACCACCGGGCTCAGGATCGGAACGACCTCCGGGCCCCAGGGCCACTACTCGCGCATCAGCATTCCCTGGGCCTCACGCTCGAGGTCCCTGTAGGGCTCACCGCTGACGTCCACAGCCACCCGCCGGATCGTGCCGCCGGTGAAGCGGTACGGATGCTCGCCCGGGTAGTCGGACGTGACGGGGTCGCCGACATCGCGGCCGACGGCCAGCCCCTCGCCGGCGATCATGTAGCCGCCGGGCTGGAGCTTGATCTGGCCCTCCCCGACCTTGGCGTCGCCGTGGAAGAGGGAGAGGCGGCCGGCGGCGACCGGGTTGTGGTCGTCGTCGTCCTTCTCGAACGACGCCGACAGGATGAGGTTCTTGCCCGTCGGCACGTCCACGGTCGAGACGACGTCCTGCTGGAACATGCCCACGAAGCTGTTGGTGTAGTGCAACCGGTTGTCCTTGACGTAGAGGGTGTGGCCACCGAATCGCGAACCCTGCGCGAAGAGCACGCCCTCCGCACCGAGCTCCGGGATGTCGACCAGTGCCCCGATGATGAACGACCGGCCGCGCACCATCACCGCCTGCGCCTCGGGCACCTCGGCGTGGTTCGGGAAGTAGACGTAGCGGTCGCGCGGTGCCGACAGCTGCGGTCGCTTGGCGATGAAGATCTCCAGGGCCGACCGGTCGTCGAGCGGGAAGCCCTCGTTGGCGCCGGCCTCGGCATACCAGAGGTTGACCATCTCCCGGAGCTTCTCCGGCTCCTCGGCCGCGAGGTTGTGCAGCTCGGCGCGGTCCACCTCGACGTGGTAGAGCTCCCACTCGTCGTCGTTGAAGTGCGACCAACCACTGATCGTGGGGTGGTTCGTGACGGCCTTCCAGCCCTCGTGCCAGATCCCGCGTGACCCGAGCATGGAGTAGAACTGGGTATGCCGCTCGCCCGCCGCTGTCGGGTCGTCGAAGCTGTAGCGCATGCTCACACCGTCGAAGTGGCTCTGGGTGTGGCCCTTGATGGTCTCCGGCGCCTCGATGCCGAGAACGTCGAGCACGGTGGGCACCAGGTCGACGGCGTGGTGGTACTGATGCCGGATCTCGCCCCTCGCCGCCATCCCGGCCGGCCAGGAGATCATGCAGGGGTCCGACGTGCCGCCGTTGAACTCGTAGCGCTTCCACATCTTGAAGGGCGTGTTGAAGGCCATCGCCCACCCGTTGGGGTAGTGGTTGTACGTCTTCGGCCCGCCGAGCTCGTCGAGCATCGCGAGGTTGGCCTTGATGTCGTCCGGTATGCCGTTCATGAAGAGCATCTCGTTGACCGAACCGTTCGGTCCGCCCTCACCGCTGGCCCCGTTGTCGGAGACGACGATGACCATCGTGTTCTCGCGCTGGCCCATCTCCTCGAGGTAGGCGAGCAGCCGGCCGATCTGCGCGTCGGCGTGGGAGAGGAACCCGGCATACACCTCGGCCATCCGTGCGAAGAGTCGCTTCTCGTCGGCCGACAGCGTGTCCCACGGTCGGGTGACGTCCAGGGGCGGGAACGGCTGCCCGGCAGGGCCGGTGCGGGTCTCCGAGGTGCCGATCGGGTTCATCGGGGGCAGCTCGGTGTCGGCCGGCACGATGCCCATCTCGATCTGGCGGGCCAAGGTGGTCTCACGCATGGCCTCGTAGCCGCCGTCGAAGCGGCCGGCATACCTCTCGATCCACTCCTTCGGGGCGTGGTGCGGCGCGTGGGCGGCGCCCGGCGCGTAGTAGAGGAAGAAGGGCTTGTCTGGCGCCACCGCCTTGGCATCCATGATGAACTCGATGGCCTTGTCGGTGATGTCCTCGCCGAAGTGGTAGCCGTCCTCGGGCGACTTCGGCTGGTGCACCGGGTGGTTGTCGTAGACGAGCTCCGGATACCACTGGCTGGTCTCGGCGCCGAGGAAGCCGTACCAGCGCTCGAAGCCGCGACCGGTGGGCCAGTTCCGCCGCGTCGAGGCGAGGTTCATCTCGACCGTGGGACACAGGTGCCACTTGCCGACCATGTAGGTGTTCCAGCCCCGCTCGCCGAGGATCTCGGGCAGCATGCCGTTCTCCGGCGGGATCGTGCCGCTGGCGTTCCGGAAACCGCTGGCCGCCTCGGTGATGCACGCCATGCTGTTGCGGGTGTGGTTCCGCCCGGTCAGCAGGCACGAGCGGGTCGGCGAGCACAGAGCCGTCGTGTGCCACTGGGTGTAGCGCACGCCGTCAGCTGCGATGGCGTCGATGTTCGGGGTGTCGATCGGCCCGCCGTAACAGCTCAGGGCGGAGTAGCCGACGTCGTCGAGCACGACGTAGACGACGTTGGGCGCTCCCTCAGGTGCCTGCGGAGGCGCGAACGGATCCCAGTCCTCGACCGAGTCCCGGATGTCGACACTGACCTTGCCCTTGAACGGAATGCCCACGACTCCTCGTTTCTGAACGTCGTCCGTCGTCACCACTCGGCCGCGGGTCCGGGCTCAGGTGGTCGGTCCTTCAGCGAAGCACGCGGCGATCGGGCCCGTCCTCACCCCCACCGGGTGAGGACGGACCCGCCTCCCACCCGGAGCTAGCTGGTTGCGGGCGCGGTCGACGCGCGTCGCTGCGCAGCTCCAGCGGCCCAATGGCTCACATCGAGCAGCGCAGCGATCCCGACCCAGAACCAGTCCCAGCCACTCAGGCCACCGGCGCGCCACAGGATGACGTACATCAGAGTCGCGAACGGCAGGAAGAGCAGACCGAGCAACGGCCAGAGCCACGTCGTGAAGGCGGCGTTGACCATGGCGGGTCGGGCGATCCAGACGATCAACAGGGCCAGACGCGGGAACACGCCGGCCAGCAACACGAACAGACACCCCATCGCGCGCTCCTCTGCCTGACGGTTCCCCCCAAGACGGTCATCCCAACTTCCCGAACAGGCCGGGGGGCGGCGTCACTCGAAGGGGCTGATGTTCAGGGTCGGCTCGGGTCCGGTTTCGGGGTCATCCCGGATGTGGCGCGGTGACGGTTGAGCGCATGCTGCCGAGCATGCACGAGTTGGAGCGCACGTCACCGCACCGAGCCGCCTTGGCGGACAGCAGCCTTCGTACAGCGCCGGGGCCAGAGCCGCCCCAGTACAGCCTGCGCCAGGTGCTGACGGTGTGGGCCCTGGCGGCGCTACCGATGGCAGCGCTGGCGTGGTTGGTCGCCCCGGCGCTGGCGTCGTGGCTGACGGGTCCCGCCGCGTGGCCGAAGGCGCTGATCGCGTGCATGGCCGTCGGAATGGTGTGGCAGGGCGGCGTGGTTCTGGTGCTGCTCCGACGCGAGATCGGGCAGCTTCGCTGGTATGCCGTGAAGGATGCGTTGTGGCTGCGGCCGCCACGCAGTCCGCGCACCGGCCGCACCGGCGGTCGGGTGTGGTGGGTGCTGGTGCCGGCGGTCCTCGTGGTCGGCGTCGAGCAGCTGCTCCCCTCACTGCCGGTACCGGCCGGCCGGGACCTGGGCCTGCTGCTCCGGTCCGCGGAGGGGCACGCCTTCCTGTCGGGCAACTGGCCGTGGCTCGCCGTGATCGTCGTGATGGCCGTCTTCAACACCGTCCTCGGGGAGGAGCTGCTCTTCCGCGGGCTCCTGCTCCCGAGGATGCGCGGCGTCTTCGGCCGCGGTGACTGGCTGGCCAACGGGGTGCTGTTCGCGGTCTACCACCTGCACATGCCGTGGGCCATCCCGAAGATCCTGCTGGACAGCCTGGCGCTGGCCTATCCCGCGCGGCGATACACCAGCACCTGGCTGTCGATTCTCGTGCACAGCCTGCAGTCGGTGCTCATCGTGGGCGCGTCGCTGGCCCTGGTCCTGCGGTGACGGCAGGTGCTGTTCCGCCTGGGATCAGTGGCCTGGGGTCACCGTGATGGCGACCTTGCCGCGGACCAGGCCGGACTCGAGGCGCCTCATCGCGGCGGCCGTCTCGCTCATCGGGACGGCATGGTCCAGGGCCGGGACGACCTGCCCCGATGCGAGAAGCTCGGCGAGTCGGGCGTAGTCGGAGCCGCGTTCCTTGGCGATGACACTCGTCAGCCGCTGACGGCTGAGCGCCGACACCAGCCGCGCCCACAGCTGCCGGCCCATCGTGCCGCCCGTCCAGTCGCCGCCGCCCTCGCCGCCGACGAGCACCAGGGTGCCGGTGGGCGTGAGGGCGCGCCGCAGACGGCCGAGGGCGGACAGGCCTGCGATGTCGATGATGAGGTCGTACTGCACTGACCCATCGGCGAAGTCGTCCCTGGCGTAGTCCAAGACGCGGTTCGCCCCGAGGGCACGGACCAGGTCCGCCTTGGCGGCGCTGGCCACCCCGGTGACCTCGGCGCCGACCGACGCCGCGAGCTGGACGGCATACGACCCCACGCCGCCGGAGGCCCCGATGACGAGCACCTTCTGTCCGGCAGACACCTTGCCGGCGTCCACGACGGCCTGCAGGGCCGTGCCCCCGGAGACGGGGACGGCGGCGGCCTGCTCCCACGTCACGTTGGCCGGGCGGCGGGCGAGCTTGTCGTCGCGGGCGACGGCATACTCCGCGACCGAGCCGGGCGCGACGCCGAACACCTCGTCACCGACGGCGAAGGCGGTCACCTCGGAGCCGACCTCGATCACGGTTCCTGCGACGTCACGGCCGATGACGGGCTGCTTCGGAGTCTTCAGGCCGAAGACGAGGCGCAGCAGCCGGGGCTTGCCCTGCATGAGGTGCCACGTGCCCCGGTCGAGCCCGGCGGCGTGGACGTGGACGAGCACCTCGTGGGGGCCGATTGCGGGGCGGGCGACCTCGGCGAGGCGGAGGACCTCACAGGTGCCGTAGCCGTCCTGGACGACGGCCTGCATCGTGCTCGGGGACGGGACTTCGCGACCGGACGCGCTGCCACCTAGGACGGCTGATTGGTCTGTCATGGCTGCTTCTCCATCGTCGTCGGCGCGTCGATCGCGTCGTACTTAGTACGATCACGGTAGCGTACTAAGTACGGCACTGGCTAGGGTCAGCGCCGACGGACGACGGAGGGCAGGACGTGACGACGAGCAACACGGGTGCACGGGCGGCGTCGACGCGCGCACCACTGAGCCGCGATCGCGTCCTCGACGCGGCCATGCGCGTCGCCGACGACGGCGGCCTGGCGGCGCTGACCATCCGCTCCATCGCCCAGGAGCTCGACGTGAAGCCGATGTCGATCTACCACTACGTCGATGGCAAGGAGCAGATCATCGACGGGATCGTGGACCGAGTCTTCGGCGAGATGGATCTGCCTGCGGCAGAGCGAGATTGGCGCTCGGAGATGCACAGCCGATGCGCATCGGCACGCGAGGTGCTGCGCCGCCACACCTGGGCGATCCCGCTGCTGCAGTCGCGTACGAGTCCGGGGCCGCACACCCTGCGCCACCTCGATGCCGTCATCGGCTGCCTCCGCGGCGCCGGCTTCTCCCTCGAGCTGACGGCACACGCCTACGCCCTGATCGACTCCTACGTCTACGGCTTCGCACTGTCCGAGGCCTCGCTGCCGATCAACGGCCCGGAGACCGTTGGCGAGGTGGCCGAGTCGATGATGCTGCAGTACATCGCGGCCGACTACCCGAACCTCCTGGAGTTCTCGACCGGGCACATCCTGCAGCCGGGCTACGACTTCGGCCTCGAGTTCGACTACGGCCTCGACCTGGTCCTCGACGCTCTCGAGGCCCGGGTGAAACGCCCCCGCCCCGCCCACCGAGCCACCCGAGCCGAGCCCCGCACGGCCGGCTGAGCCGCGGAACCCCACACCGACCCGTGCTCTACTGGCCTGACGATCGCCCTGCGGCGAGGAGGGAACGGCGATGCCGAGCCCGTTGGTACGAACCAAGCTCCACATCCCCCGGGTACGCCGGGGGCTGGTCCCGCGTCCCCGCCTGGTCGACGGGCCTGACCGGACGTCACCCCCGCGACTGACGCTCGTCTCGGCGCCGCCCGGCTTCGGCAAGACCACGCTCCTGACGTCCTGGGCCGACGCTGCGCTGGCCGCTGGGCGCGCCGTCGCGTGGGTGTCCCTGGAGGAGACCGAGCGGCAGCCCGAGTCGTTCTGGCGCTATGTCCTGACCGCGCTCGACGAGGCCGTATCCGGCGTCGGAGCGGGTGCGCTGGCCCTGCTCCAGAGCTCCAACCCGCCCATTCAAGCGGCAATCACCTTGGTGCTCAACGAGATCAGCGCCCGGCCCGAGGGGCTCGACCTCGTGCTCGACGACTACCACCTCGCGGACGGCCCGGCGATCGCCGACGACATGGCCTTCCTGCTGCGGCACCTGCCACCCCAGGTGCACCTGGTCATCAGCACCCGGGCGGACCCGGCCCTCCCGCTCGCCCGGTTGCGAGCGCGCGGGGAGCTGGTCGAGGTGCGCGCAGCGGGCCTGCGCTTCACAATCGAGGAGGTGGCGGCATACCTCAACGACGTCGTCGGCCTGAGCCTGACGGCCAGCGACATCGCCGCCCTCGAGGGTCGCACGGAGGGCTGGATCGCAGCCTTGCAGCTGGCGGCCCTGTCCCTCAAGGACCGCGAGGACGTGGCCGGCTTCATCGCCGGCTTCGCCGGTGACGACCGCTACGTCGTCGACTACCTCGTCGAGGAGGTCGTTTCCCGACAGCCGGCCGAGGTCCGGCGCTTCCTCCTGGAGACCTCGATCCTCGACCGGCTCAACGCCTCCCTCTGCGACGCCGTGACCCAGCAGGGCAGCGGCCGCGCGATGCTGGAGCGGCTCGACCGGTCGAACCTCTTCCTCGTGCCGCTCGACGACACCCGCCACTGGTACCGCTACCACCACCTCTTCGCCGAGGTGCTGCGCACCCACCTCGTGAACGAGTCGCCGGGCCACATCCAGGAGCTGCACCGGCGAGCCGCGCAGTGGTATGCCGTGAACGCTGAGCCGGACGCGGCGGTGCGGCACGCCCTCGCGGGCGGCGACGTCGAGCTCGCGGCTGACGTGGTGGAGCGGTGCGCGATCGGCATGCTGCGCGACCGGCAGGAAGCCACGGTGAGGCGGTGGGTCGACGACCTCCCCCACGACGTCGTGCACCGTCGCCCGGTGCTCGCCGTCGCCCTCGTCGGGGCGCTGATGTCGAGCAACCGGTTCGACGGTGTGGAGCAGCGGCTGGACGACCTGGAACAGGTGCTCGCAGACCCGCCTGCCGACACGGTGGTCCTCGAGCCCGCGGAGCTGCCTCGCGTTCCCGGGGCGATGGAGACCTACCGTGCGGCGCTGGCACTGGTGGCGGGTGACCTGGCCGTCACCGCCCGTCACGCCGAGCTGGCCGTCCAGCGGGCCGCTCCGGGCGACGACCTCACGGTGGCCGCGGGGTCTGCCCTGGCCGGCCTGGCGTTCTGGGCGCAGGGGGATCTCGTGGCTGCCCACCGTGGGTACTCCGCCGCCGTCGAGGGCCTGACGCGAGCCGGCAACTACTCGGACGTTCTCGGCTGCTCCATCACGCTGGCAGACCTCCGTATCGCCCAGGGTCGGCTCGCGGACGCCGTGCGCACCTACGAGGACGCCCTTCGCCTCGCGGCGGCCCACCAGGCCGGCGGGCCGTTGCGGGGGACGGCAGACATGGTGGTCGGGCTGAGCCAGATCGCCCTGGAGCGAGGAGACGTCGAAGGCGCCGCGGAGCACCTGAGGCGCGCCGAGCAGCTGGGCGAGGGCAACGGCCTGCCCCAGAATCCGTACCGGTGGCGCGTCGCTCGCGCGAACCTGCTGGAGGCGCAGGGGGATCCGGCCGCCGCCGTCGACCTGCTCGAGGAGGCCGAGCGGGTCTACGTCGGCGACTTCTCCCCCAACGTGCGACCGGTCCCGGCCCAGCGGACGCGGCTGCTGCTGAGACAGGGACGTCTGGGCGACGCCCTGCTCTGGGCGCAGGAGCACCAGGTGACCGCGGACGACGACCTGCACTATCTCCGGGAGTACGAGCACGTCACACTTGCGCGAGTCCTCTTGGGCCAGAATGCCGTCGAGGCGTGCGTGCCCCCGCTGCGGACGGCATACGACCTGCTCGAGCGCCTCCGAGCTGCGGCCGAGGAGGGTGGCCGCACCGGCACGCTCATCGAGGTCCTGGCGCTCCTGGCGCTCGCGAACCACGCCCGCCACGGCCGGCACGACGTGCCCGGCTCGCTCGCCCTGCTGGAACCGGCCCTGCGGCTGGCAGAGGGAGAGGGCTACGTGCGCCTCTTCGTCGCCGAGGGGGCGCCCATGGAGACGCTGCTCGAGGCGCTCGTCCGAAAGCACCCCGCCTGGCGCTACCCCGGCCGGCTGCTCGACGCCTTCGCGGCCCCGGCGGCCAGCGCGCCCGAGCACCCCGACGACCAAGGTCTGGTCGACCCGCTCAGCGCCCGAGAGCTCGAGGTGCTGCGCCTGCTCGCCACCGACCTCGACGGGCCGGCGATCGCTCGCGAGCTCGTCGTCTCGATCAACACGGTCCGCACCCACACCAAGAGCATCTACACCAAGCTCGGCGTCAACAGCCGACGCGGCGCCATCACCAGAGCCGGCGAGCTCGGGCTCCTCTCGCGCAGCCGTTGACGCCGCCGCTGATACCCCCGCTGGCACCGCCGCTGACACCGACCCAGACCACCATCGAGATCACCACATGATGTGAGGTGCGGTCACCACGCTCCCTCCTACCTTCGGGGCATGAACACCGCACCGACCAGCCGCCCGGACCACTCCGGCTGGTACACGATCCGCCTCCAGGGACGCCTCGAGCCCCGCTGGGCCGCCCTCTTCGAGGGCATGACCCTGACCACCGACGACGGCTTCACCGTGCTCGCCGGCCCCGTCGTCGACCAGAGCGCCCTGCACGGCCTGCTCCAGCAGCTGCGCGACCTCGGCCTCCCCCTCGACTCGGTCGTCAGGGCAGGGCCGGACGCCACGACACCACCACCCCGCACTCCCGACACCTCACCCACAGGAGCCTGACATGACCACCACCGCACCCACCGAGTCCATCCGCACCCCCAACGCCAGCCCGGACCCCACGCGGAAGTACGCCCGCGCAGCCGGCATCTTCTACCTGCTGACCTTCCTCTCCTCCATCCCGGCGCTCATCCTCATCGGGCCCGTGCTGAACGACGCCACCTACGTCACCGGTGCGGGCCACGACACCAGCGTGCTGTGGGGCTGCCTGCTCGACACCGTGAACGCCCTGACGGCGGTCGGCTCCGCCGTGGCGGTCTACTCCGTGGTCAAGCGCCAGAACGGGTCGATGGCCCTCGGCTTCGTGACTTCCCGCCTCGTCGAGGCGGCCGTGGTCATGATCGGCGTCGTGAGCCTGCTCGCCGTCGTCACGATGCGCCAGGACTTCGCCGCCTCGGCTGCCGACGCCACCTCGCTGACGGTGACGGCCAACGCGCTGGTCGACGTCCGGAACTGGACCTTCCTCTTCGGCCCCGGCCTGATGCCCGTCTTCAACGCCATCCTCTTCGGCACCCTGCTCTACCGCTCCCGCCTGGTGCCCCGGATCATCCCGACCATCGGCCTCGTCGGCGCGCCCCTGCTGTTCGCCGCGTTCATCGCGAACCTCTTCGGCGTCTTCTCCCAGGTCTCGACGGCCTCGTTCCTGCTCACCCTGCCGATCGCCGGCTGGGAGCTCGCCATCGGCCTCTGGATGACCTTCAAGGGTTTCAACCGCTCGGCGGTCGACGCCCTGCCCGCCCCGAGCGCCGCCTGAGCACCAGCCCCTGGCTGGGCCGGGCAAAACGCTCCACACCGAAGGCGACCCTGCGGCAGCAGGGTCGCCTTCGGCGGTCAGCCCCTCAGGACCTTCTCCATCGCCTTGCCCTTGGCGAGCTCGTCGACGAGCTTGTCGAGATAGCGGATCCTCTGCATCAGCGGGTCCTCGACGTCCTCGACCCGCACCCCACAGACCACGCCCTTGATCTCCGACACGTTCGGGTTGAGGTGAGCCTGGGCAAAGAAGTCCTCGAAGGTCGTGCCGGCGGCAAGCTGCGCATCGAGCGCCTTCTCGTCGAAGCCGGTCAGCCACTCGATCACCTCGTCGAGCTCGGCCTTCGTCCGCCCTTTGCGCTCGACTTTGGTGACGTAGAGCGGGTAGACCGACGCGAAAGAGGTGGTGAAGATGCGGTGCATCCCTCGAGGGTATCGATCGCCGACGATCGAACGGGGTCATCGCGGCATACGGCCGTCGGTTGTCGCTGGCTGCCTCTAGCGTCGGAGCATGGCCATCGCTCGCTATCCCAGCTTCGTCCTCGACTGCCCCGACGCCACCGAGCTCGCGACCTTCTACGGCACCCTGCTCGACTGGCCGGTCACGACGTCCGATGGGTGGGGCGAGATCCGCGACACCACCGGGCAGTGCATCTGCTTCCAGCAGGTCGAGGACTACACGCCGCCGCAGTGGCCCGGCCAGCAGGTGCCGCAGCAGATCCACCTCGACGTCATGGTCGAGGACCTCGACGCAGCCGAGCCGCAGGTGCTCGCGCTCGGCGCGACCAAGCACGAGCACCAGCCCGGCACGTCGTTCCGCGTCTTCCTCGACCCTGCTGGCCACCCGTTCTGCCTCTGCGTCGACTGACGCGTCGCGCCACTGCGACGGGCCTGCCGCCCGAGCGCCTCAGCCGATGAGGTGCTCCAGCGCGAGCTGGTTGAGGCGGACGAAGCCGTAGTCGCGCTCGGCTGCCTTCCCCGGGTCGAAGCCGTCGTCGGTCGCGAGGAAGTCCTCCAAGGACTCGCCGGCACCCAGGGTCGGCTCGGCGAGGTCCAGCACGCCGGCATACGCCCACGCCTCCGCGGTGCGCGGGTCCGCGCGGAAGGCCGCGGCCTTCTCGGCCAGCATCAGGTACGTCGCCATGTTGGCCTTCGCCGACTCCCACACGCCGTCCATGTACTCGGTACGCGACGGCTTGTAGTCGAAGTGCCGCGGGCCGGTGTAGCGCGGCCCGTCCGGCGAGCCGGGGAACCCGTTCTCGAGCAGGTCGACGGTGAAGAACGCCGAGGTGAGGTCGCCGTGGCCGAAGACGAGGTCCTGGTCGTACTTCATGCCGCGCTGGCCGTTGAGGTCGATGTGGAAGAGCTTGCCGCTCCACAGCGCCTGCCCGAGCGCGTGCGTGTAGTTGAGCCCCGCCATCTGCTCGTGGCCCGTCTCCGGGTTGAGGCCGACGATGTCGCCGTGCTCGAGCTCGGCGATGAGGGCGAGCGCGTGCCCGACGGTCGGCAGGAAGATGTCGCCGCGGGGCTCGTTGGGCTTGGGCTCCAGTCCGATCCGCAGGTCGTAGCCCTTCGACTTGATGTAGCCCGCGACCGTGTCGAGGCCCTCCTTGTAGCGCTCGAACGCTGCGTGCACGTCCTTCGACCCGTCGTACTCGCTGCCCTCGCGGCCACCCCACATGACGAAGGTCGACGCGCCCATCTCGGCGGCGAGGTCGACCGCCCGCAGCACCTTGCGCAGCCCGAAGCGGCGCACCCCGCGGTCGTTCGCGGTCAGGCCGCCGTCCTTGAACACCGGGTGGCTGAACGTGTTGGTCGTGACCATCTCGATGGTCAGCCCCGCGCGGTCGGTCGCATCCTTGAGCTGCCCGCAGATCCGCGCCCGGGTCGCGTCGTCGGCGTCGAAGGGGAAGACGTCGTTGTCGTGGAAGGTGATGCCCCACGCGCCGAGCTCGGCGAGCTTGTCGGAGTACTCCCACGGGTCCAGTGCCGGGCGGGTCGGGCCACCGAAGGGGTCCGTGCCGAGCCAGCCGACCGTCCACAGGCCGAAGGAGAACTTGTCGTCGAGGGTGGGCTGGCGCGTCATTGCGACTCCTTGTCGAACCATTAGTTTTGTCATGCAACTTAACGCTGTCACCGGCTAGGGTCAAGGCATGGCCAACCTGCGCCAGGCGAGCCTTCGCCACGCGAACCTCGCTCTCGTCGCACGCACCGTCCTCGCCGCCGAGACCCCGCCGTCGCGCGCCGACGTCGCCACCACGACCTCCCTGACGCGCTCGACCGTGTCGCGGCTCGTCGACGAGCTCGTCGCCGGCGACCTGCTCGCCGAGGTCGACTCGGTCGTCGGTGGGCCGGGACGACCCGGCCGCCCGGCGACACCGCTGACGGCCTCCCGCGGACGTTTCGCCGCCCTCGGCCTCCAGGTCGGCGTCGGCCACCTCGCCGCTCGCCTGCTGGACCTCTCCGGCGCGGTGGTCGCCGAGCGCTTCGTCACCGCCGACCTCGCCGGGTCGCGCCCCGGCCCGGCACTCCGCCGCCTGCGCACCGTCGCCGCCGACGTGCTGGAGGCGGCGCCCGACGGATGCCGCGTCGTCGGCGCCGGCCTCGCCCTCCCCGGCATCGTCGACGTCGGAGCCGGCCGCCTGCTCAGCGCCCCCAACCTCGGCTGGGAGGACGTCGCCCCCCAGGCACCCCTCGCCGACGCCCTCGGCGACCTGCAGCTCCGCGTCGGCAACGAGGCCGACCTCGCCGCCCACGCCTCCGCCCACCCGGCCCCCGGGCGACGCCGGGAGCCGCAGGACTTCGTCTACCTCAGCGGGGAGGTCGGCATCGGCGGCGCCGTCGTCGTCGACGGCGAGGTCATGACCGGCCGCCACGGCTGGGCCGGCGAGATCGGCCACGTGTGCGTCGACCCCGACGGGCCGGCGTGCCGCTGCGGCTCCACCGGCTGCGTCGAGCGGTATGCCGGCCGGCTCGCCATGCTCTCCGCCGCCGAGCTCGACGCCGCCACCCCGCCGGCCGAGCTGGCACGGAGAGCTCACGGGGGTGACGAGAAAGCCTGCACCGCCATCCGATCCGCGGCCCGGGCGCTCGGCATCGCCCTCGCCGGGGTCGTCAACGTGCTCGACATCCCGACCGTGGTCCTCGGCGGTCACCTCGCACAGGTCGGCGACCTCCTCGCCCCCGACATCGAGGCGATCCTCGGCCGGCGCGTGCTGTCGGCCCACTGGGTGACCCCTCGGGTGGTCGTCGCACCGGACGATCCCGCACCCGGGGCCACCGGCGCGGCCCTGCTCGCGCTCGAGCAGCTGGTCACCGACCCGGTGCGCTTCCTGGACTAGCCGCCGTCAGCGGATGCGGGCGAGGTCCAGCGTCCAGACCGGGTTGCCCGGTACCACCTTGACGCGGTCACCGCTCACGAAGCGGGTCGCCGGCTGGAGGAGGGGGACGAACGGGCTGCGCCGGTTCATCATGAGCTGCCACGCGGCATACGCCGCCGCCCGGCCCTCACCCACCGAGTCGCGCGCGGTCTGCGTCAGGTCGTCCATGACCGCGTCGGCGCCCCGCGGCCAGCCGGCCCTCGACCCCACCGGCTCGCCCGGCGCGAAGCCGAGGTAGTTCTCCGGATCCGGGTAGTCGGGGCTCCAGCTCCACAGGCCGAAGGCGGTGCGGCCCTCGCGGTAGGCGTCGAGCGCCGCCCGCGCCGGCGTCGGGTTGAGCTGCACCTTGATGCCGACCTCGGCGAGCTGAGAGCGCACGGCCGCGGCGAGCGCGCTCGGCGGCACCCCCTGGATCGGCAGGTCGGCGGCATAGGACAGCGGGATCGGCTGGCCGGCGTAGCCCGAGCGGCGCAGGGCGGCCCGTGCCGCCGCCAGGTCGCGGGCCGGAAGGACCGGACCCGTCACGACAGGCGTGGGTATGCCGTCCGCCCCCGTCGTCAGGATGCCGTCCGGGGCCGCCACGACGCCCGACGGCGTCGCCGTGGAGGAGGGCGCCGTCGGCGAGCCGGTCGCGCTCGGGGTGCCGGTCGTCGTGGGCGCGCCGGTGACGGGCGGGGTCGGCGTCGGCAGGGTCGGCAGGTCCTCCAGCGCCCCGGTGATCCCCGCGGGGATGAGCCCGGCAGCCGGTCCGGAGCCGGCTGCCACGAGCGCGAGCGCGTCACGGTCGAGCCCGCGGCGCACCGCCTCGGCGAAGTCCGGGTTGGCGGTCCACGCGTTGAGCGCCGGATCGAGGCTGAGCGCGAGGTAGACGAGGGTGCTCGACCGCATCGTCGTCACCGTCACCGCCGCCGTCTGCCGAGTGGGGCTCACGCCACCGGCCTGGGTCGGCGACAGGTCGAGCACCACGTCGGCCGCGCCGGACCGGATGTCGGCGAACTGCCGGCGGGGGTCCACGTTGCGCACCACGATCGACGGGAAAGCCGGCTGCCCGCCCCGCCAGTTCGGGTTCGCGACGAGACGGACCTCGGACGTCCCGAGCACGCTCTTGATGACGTAGGGGCCCGAGCCGGCCGAGTGCTCCGAGAGGTAGGCGCTCGCGTCGTCGCCGGGACCGATCGTGCCACCCTGCGCCTTGACGGCAGCGGCATTGAGGATCCCGAACGCCGGGTTGGCGAGGATGGCGGGCAGGGCGAAGTTCGACCCCGGCGAGCTCAGCGTGAAGGTGCGGTCGTCGACCTTGACCGCGGTCACCGCGCCGAGGACCGACGCCGCCGGCCCCGGCAGCCCCTTGGCGCGCTCGAGGCTGAAGATCACGTCGTCAGTCGTCATGGGAGTGCCGTCGGAGAACACCAGGCCCTTGCGCAGCCGCAGGGTGAGCCATCGGCCCTCGGGGGAGAGGGTGTACTCGGCAAGGCCCGGCACGACCTTCGTCGGGTCGTCGGGGTCGAGCGTGGTCAGCGTCTCGTAGAGGGCGTGCGTCAGCATCGCGCCGCTGCGGTCGAACTGCCGCGTCGGGTCGAGGGTCGTGTGGTCGAAGACGGTGTCCACCACGAGCGGTGGCGGCTCGCGGGTCGCGGTCGGCGTGGCCGTCGCCGCGGGCGTCGCGCCCCCGCTCGGCACGGGCGCCGCCGATCCCGTCGTGCACGCGGCCGCCGACACCAGGGCGAGCACGCCGAGAGTCGCCACCACGGCGGGGCGGACCAGACGTCGAGCCAAGGGACTTCCTTCGGGCGTGCCCGGCCGCGAGCCGGACCTGGACTGCAGCGGGCACAGGCAGCGTGCGGGCGAAGGACACCGAATCCAGCTCGGTGCGACGACCCGCGGCACCCCTGCCCGTGCTCGGAAGTCTAGCCGCCGCGGCGCGCGGCGGCGCCGGCCTGTGACGCCCCCGGCGCGAGCACGAGGTAGGCCTGCGCGGCCAGCACGACGGCGATCGCCACCCACTTGCCGGTGGGCAGCTCCACCCCGTAGCGCCAGCGGTCGACGAGGACGAGCCCCACCTGGAGCATGACGACCCAGCCCATCGTGACGAGGGCGAGCTCGGCGTACCTCAGCGACGACGCGTACACCCAGAAGAGGACGAGGAAGGCGCCGGCGCCGAGCACGAGCGCACGGACGCTGCCGTTCTGCGCCCACTCCTTCGCGAAGAGAGCGCCGGCGAGGTCGAGCCCTGCGAGGCACACCATCGCGATCGTCGCGACGACGGGCACCGGCCACGCCTCGGGCGCCTTGATGAGGGGGAAGACGTCGGTGACGCTCATGGTGGCTCGTCCTTCGGGGAACGGCCCGCCCCGAGCGGGCCTGACTCCTCAGAGGGGCCGGCGGACGCTCCTGATACGGCTCAGGCCTGACCGTTCTCGAACCACGCGACGGGCGCGCGGTCGAGCGCCATGACGCCGACGGGTCCTCCCCGCCCTGACCGGGAGCGTGGGCGGGCGGGGGCCGTCGGGGAGGTCGCGAAGGACATCGGTCATCGGGCCGGCACCCCGACGTAGCCGGCGAGGTGCTCGCCCGTGAGGGTGGAGCGGCTCGCGACGAGGTCGGACGGCGTGCCCTCGAAGACCACCGTGCCGCCGTCGTGCCCGGCGCCCGGGCCGAGGTCGATGATCCAGTCGGCGTGCGCCATGACGGCCTGGTGGTGCTCGATGACGAGCACCGACTTGCCCGAGTCGACGAGCCGGTCGAGCAGGCCGAGGAGGTTCTCGACGTCGGCGAGGTGCAGGCCCGTCGTCGGCTCGTCGAGGACGTAGACCTCGCCCTTCTCGGCCATCTGCGCGGCCAGCTTGAGCCGCTGGCGCTCGCCGCCGGACAGCGTCGTCAGCGGCTGGCCCAGCGTGAGGTAGCCGAGGCCGACGTCGGCGAGCCGCTCGAGGATCGTCTGGGCTGCCGGGGTGCGCGCGTCGCCCTCGGCGAAGAAGCCCAGCGCCTCGGTCACCGGCATCGCGAGCACCTCGGCGATGTTGCGCCCGCCGAGCTCGTACTCCAGCACGGCCGCCTGGAAGCGCCGGCCCTCGCACTCCTCGCACGCCGACTCGACGGTCGCCATGACGCCGAGCTCGGTGTAGATGATGCCGGCGCCGTTGCAGGCGGGGCAGGCGCCCTCGGAGTTGGAGCTGAAGAGGGCGGGCTTGACGCCGTTGGCCTTGGCGAACGCCTTGCGGATCGGCTCGAGCAGGCCGGTGTACGTCGCGGGGTTGCTGCGCCGGGAGCCGCGGATCGCGCCCTGGTCGACGACGACGACGCCCTCCCGGTCGGCGACCGACCCGTGGATCAGTGAGCTCTTGCCCGACCCCGCGACCCCCGTGATGACGCACAGGACGCCGAGCGGGATGTCGACGTCGACGTCCCGCAGGTTGTGGGTGGAGGCGCCGCGGACCTCCAGCGCTCCCGACGGCTGGCGCAGCGCCTCCTTGAGGCTCACCCGGTCGTCGAGGTGGTGGCCGGTGATCGTGTCGCTGCCGCGCAGGCCCTCGACCGTGCCCTCGAAGCACACGGTGCCGCCCGACGTGCCGGCGCCGGGACCGAGGTCGACGACGTGGTCGGCGATGGCGATGGTCTCGGGCTTGTGCTCGACGACGAGGACGGTGTTGCCCTTGTCGCGGAGCTGGAGCAGCAACGAGTTCATCCGCGCGATGTCGTGCGGGTGCAGCCCGATCGTCGGCTCGTCGAAGACGTACGTCACGTCGGTGAGCGACGAGCCGAGGTGGCGGATCATCTTGGTGCGCTGGGCTTCCCCACCGGAGAGCGTCCCCGCCGGCCGGTCGAGCGAGAGGTAGCCGAGCCCGATCTCGGCGAAGGAGTCGAGCAGGTGCTGAAGCCCGCGCAGCAGCGGCGCGACCGACGGCTCGTCGAGGCCACGCAGCCACTGCGCCAGGTCGCTGATCTGCATCGAGCAGAGCTGGGCGATGTTCTTGCCCCGAATCTTCGAGGAGAGCGCCTCCTGCGACAGGCGGGTGCCGTTGCAGTCGGGGCAGGTGGTGAACGTGACGGCTCGCTCGACGAAGCGGCGCACGTGCGGCTGCATCGCCTCGAGGTCCTTGGAGAGCATCGACTTCTGGATCTTGGTGAGCACGCCCTCGTAGGTGAGGTTGACGCCCTCGACCTTGATCTTCTCCGGCTGCCCGTAGAGCAGCTTCTGCAGCTGCTTCGGGGTGAACGAGCCGATCGGCTTGTCCATCGGCAGCCCGGCGCCGCTGAAGACGCGACCGTACCACCCGTCCATGCTGTAGCCCGGGACGAGCAGCGCCCCCGCGGACAGCGACTTCGACGCGTCGTAGATCGCCGTGAGGTCGAAGTCGTTGACCGCTCCCATCCCCTCGCACCGGGCGCACATGCCGCCCTGGTAGACCGCCTCTCGGACGATCGACGTCTCCTGCCGGTTGCCCTTGTCGGTCTTCATGACGCCGCTCGCGACCCGGGTGGGCACGTTGAAGGCGAACGCGGTCGGGGGGCCGATGTGGGGCGTGCCGATGCGGCTGAAGAGGATGCGGAGCATGGCGTTGGCATCGGTCGCCGTGCCGACGGTCGAGCGCGGGTTGGCGCCCATCCGCTCCTGGTCGACGATGATCGCGGTCGTCAGCCCCTCGAGGCGGTCGACGTCGGGCCGCGCCAGCGAGGGCATGAAGCCCTGGAGGAAGGCGCTGTAGGTCTCGTTGATCATCCGCTGCGACTCGGCCGCGATCGTCGCGAAGACGAGCGAGCTCTTGCCCGAGCCGGAGACGCCGGTGAAGACGGTGAGGCGGCGCTTCGGCAGTTCCAGGGTGACGTCCTTGAGGTTGTTCTCGCGGGCACCCTGCACGCGGATCGTGTCGTGGACGTCGGCGGGGTGGGAGCCGCGCGGCTGGGCCGACGCCGCTGCTGGTGCGGTGCTCATCGTGTCCATGCGGCGAAGATTACGTCTCCCGGCACAGGGCTCGCTCCACATTCCCGGCGACCCTCCCGCTCCCCCGATCCCCGACCGCTCATCCGAACTCGGCGACGAACCGGCGCAGCACGTCGTGCGCCGCCGAGGCGTCGGCCGCCCGCACGGCGTCGATGATGGCGTCCTGCTCGTCGGGGCGGAAGTAGCCGAGGTGCGCGTAGGCCCGGATGCGCTCGACGAAGGTCTCGACCTCCAGCTCGGGGTGGAACTGGGTCACCCACCCGCAGGTCCCGACGCGGTAGGCCTGGACCGGGCACGGGTCGCTGGTCGCGACGACGACGGCGCCGGGCGGCGGCTCGGTGGCCGCCTCCTTGTGGCCGACGAAGGCGGTGAAGGTGTCGGGCAGCGCGCCGAAGAGTCGGTCGTCCCGACCCGCGTCGGTGACGCGTACGGTCGTGGTGCCGACGGGCTCGCCGTACGTCCGGTCGACGACGCCGCCGAGCGCGAGGCTCGTCGCCCCGACGCCGTAGCAGAGCCCGAGGTAGGGCACCTCCCGCTCGAGCACCTCGCGCAGCAGCACGGTCAGCTCCTGCTCGACCCGCCGTTCGGTGTCGGACTTCGCCGAGTCCGGCTCGCTCACCGTGAAGGGGCTGCCGCCCAGCACGACCCCCGCGTATGCCGTCACGTCCACGGGCAGGAAGGTCCCCTGCTCCATGCGCACCTGCACGACGTCGTGCTCGGTGAGCCCGGTCAGGCGCAGGAAGGCCGCCCGCTCCTGGTCGGCCAGCAGGTCGTCGACGCGGGAGGTCAGCACCAGGAAGGGCCGGCCACTCACGGCAGCAGGTCGTCGAGGTAGAGCGGCAGCATCGCCCACCAGGTGGGCCAGTCGTGGTCGTAGGCGGTACCCCAGTCGTCGACGCGGTTCGGGATGCCCTTGGCGCCGAGCAGGTCAGCGACGGCGCGCGACTCGCCGACGTCCTCCCACCGGCCGCTGCCCGAGGCGAGCACGATCATCCGCGTCCGGAGCAGGTCGAGCGTCGGCCCCTCGAGCCCGGGCAGGAAGCGTAGCGGCGAGCTGAAGTAGAGGTCGTCGTTGACGTGTCCGCCGAGGAACTGCTCGATGGCATACGTCCCGCTCATGCACACCGCGGACTGGACGAGCTCTGGGTAGCGGCAGGTGATGGCCAGGGCGTTGAAGGCGCCGATCGAGGCCCCCGCGACGGTGACCGGCTGCTGCTGGCCGCCGAGGTCGGAGTGGATCGCCGGGATGACCTCGCGGGCGATCGCCTCGTGGAAGCCGTTGAAGAGGGCGAGACGGTGCTCCGGGGTGCCGCGGCCCTCCGCGAGGGCACGCCCGGCGATGCTGTCGACGGAGTAGACCTTCGCGCGGCCGGCCGAGATCAGCGGCTCGAGGTGGGCGATCATCCGGTGTCGCTCGACCTCCTCCGCGTCACCGCCCGCGGTGGGGAAGAGCAGCACCGGCGCGCCGAAGGTGCCCCACCTGGCGACGGTGAGGTCCTGTCCCAGACGGTCGGAGTACCACCGGTCGGTCACCTTCATACGGTCCTGCCCTTCACTCGTAGACGAACTTCTGGGGCCCGGGGAAGAGCCAGGAGAGGCCGTCGCCGAGGCGGTCGCGCCAGTTCTCCCAGTTGTGGCCGTCGCGTGCCTCCGTGTAGCGCACCTTCATGCCGGAGTGTCGGAAGACGGGGACCATCGACCGGTTCGGACTGATCAGCGGCTCGTAGACGCCGCACGACATGTAGATCCGGTCGACCACCGCGGACGGCTTCTCCCGGAAGCGGTTGACGAACTTCACGACCGGGTCGAACGCCGGGCCGCCGCCGTGGTCGAAGCCGATGTCGGTGAAGACGAGCGAGGCCGACTGCAGCAGCAGGGAGCCGAAGAAGCGGGGGTAGCGCACGGCCGTCGAGAGCGCGGCGATGCCGCCGAAGGAGCTGCCCATGAGGCAGCGGGCCTCCGGGGTGTCGATGAGGGGCAGCCGCCCGGTGAGCAGCGGCACGAGCTCGCGGGTGATGAACCGGGCGTGCGGCGCGTGGTTCGGATACTCCTTGAGCCGGTCGCGGGGCGGCACGAAGACGGCGACGAGCGGGTCGACGTCGAGGCGGTGGATGAGGTTGTCGAGCACGGTCTTCATCGCCGCGAACTCGAGGAAGTCGGTGCCGTCGTGCACGACGAGGAGCGGGTAGCGCTGAGCGCGGTTGAAGCGGGCCGGCAGGTAGATCTGAACCGGCTGGTCACGGCGCAGCGCCTTGCTGCGGATCTGCTCCTCCACGAGGGTGCCCTGGCGGGCCTCCGGGTCGAGGGCCACCCAGTCGGGCACGCGGTAGCCGACGGCCGCGCACACCGACGACGACCCCATCGGGCTGTGCGCGAGCCGCGGGTTGAGCGGGTCGTTGAAGCGCTCGTAGCTCTCGCCCTTGCGGATCTCGATCTGGTACTCGACGCGCGACCCCTCCGGCAGCACCGTCGTGACCGCCCACAGGTCGGAGTCGCCGATCCGCCTGAGTGGCAAGGGATCGGGGAGGCCGACGACGCGGTGGCGCACCCACACCTCGTCGACGTCACCACGGTAGAGGAAGGTCGCCCGCTCGCCCTCGATGATCGGGCAGCCGAAGCGCTCGAGGAAGCGGTCGATCGCCGGCCCGTCGAGGGGCAGCCGGTCGCGCAGGGTGTTGACGGCGAGCCGTTCCATGGCGCTCATGCGGCTCCCACCACGGTGACCTGGCCGGATCGGTCGAGGAAGCGGGCGCCCGCCGGCGGCTCGGTCCTGCCCTGGTGGAAGCGGACGACGGCACCGTCGTCGAGCAGGAGCAGCCGGTGGTCGCCGAACCGGCGGGCGAGCACTGCCATCCGGTCGCGGTCGTCGAGCCGCAGCCGGCGCTTGGCGTGCGGCAGCGCAATGACGCCCGGCAGCCGCCCGATCCCCGTGTCGTGCACCTCGGCCGCGTTGACCCCGTGCGGGGTGAAGTCGTGGAAGAGCACGATCTCGTCGGTCAGCGCCATCGCACCGGCCGACCAGGCGACCACCGACTGCTCGGGCCGCAGCGCCACGTCGAAGAGACGCAGCGTCCACATCAGCGTGCGCACGTTGCCCCCGGCGATTACGACCGCCCGGCACTCGTCGAGGACCGCTCCGATCTCGCCCTTGTGCCACCCGATGATGCCGCTCTCGTCCGGCGCCGCGCCGTCGCGGAGCGAGCGGTAGAGCTCGGCCAGCTGGGCGGCATACCACCGGTCGACGTCGCGCACGCCCTCGACGGCAGCCTCCTCCGCGACCGGTCCGAGGTCGTGCAGCGACGTGCGGTGGGCGACCGCCTGCACCGCGTCGATCGCGGCCTGCAGGCGGATGCCGTAGAAGGCGCGCAGCTCGTCGACCCGGTCGCGGAAGGCGAGCGCCGCGGCCGCGAGCGCCCGGTCCTTGGCGAGCACGTCGAGCATCCGGTGGTGCAGGCGCAGGTTGACGCCGCGCCCGTCGAGCAGGCCCGACAGCTCCGCGTCGTCGGACTCGCGCTCCTCCCAGCCGGAGTTGACCATGGCGACGCGGCCCTCGACCCCGAGGGAGCGCACGACGGAGCCGACCGTCGTCGTGAAGCGTTGGGGACCGAGCAGGATCGTCGTCGACATCGAGCGAGAACCCAGCCGCCGTCAGCCGGCGTGCACGTGGATCGTGCGCCCCGCGTCGTCGAGCATGGCCCGGGCCGTGTCGAAGTCGGGGTGACGCACCCGCAGCCACGCGTTGGCCATGTAGCCGGCCTCGACCGCCTGCGTGGCGTGGCCCACCGGCGGGAAGTGCCCGTCCATGACCCACTCGCCGTAGCGGGCCTGGATCTCGTCGATGCCGGAGTAGCCGGTGATCGACCCGTCACGGTCGGGGCGGAGCGCGACGATGCCCGCGGCATACGTGCGCCTCATCGCCTGCTCGGGCGCACGGTTGGTGATGACGTGCGCCCACTCCCGGTAGACGTCGACCTCGTTGGCGGCGGAGTACAGGTCCCAGGCGCCGACGCCGGGAGGTCGCGCGCCGATCTCGCTGAAGCGCAGCCCCTTCGGGCCGTAGAACCACTCCATGTGCGTCGCCGACGTGTCGATGCCGAGGACCTCGATGACCCGGCGGCCGAGGTCGCGCACCTCGGCGTAGAAGGCGTTGCCCGGCTCGTCGATGCGGTTCGTGGTGATGAACTGCGGGGAGATCCAGCGCTGGCGCATCGCCTCGAGGACGTTGGGGTAGTAGTGCGTGGCCCAGTCGTGCACGACCCGGCCCTGGAGGGTGATGGTGTCGTAGAAGCCCTCGTGCCCCTCGACGAACTCCTCGATGGCGATCGACGTCGCGCCCTCCCCGGCGTAGCCCTGCAGCGCCTGCTCGAGCTCGTGGTCGCTGTCGACCCGGACCGTGCCCTGGGCGCCGGCGCCTGCGCGCGGCTTGAGGATCAGCGGGTAGCCCTCGCGCTCGGCGAACGCGCGGGCCTCGGCCGCGGACTCGATCGCGGCGCTGGCCGCGGTGGGCACGCCGGCCTCCCGCAGCGCCTCCTTCATCGACGGCTTGTCGCGGCAGAGCCACGTGGTGCGCACGCTCGTGCCGGGGATGCCGCACGCCTCGCGGACCTGCGCGGCCGGCATCGTGTGCGCCTCGACCGTGGCCTCGAGGGCGTCGACCCACACCTTGTCCTGGAAGTAGCGGACCGCTTCGACCATCTGCTCCACGTTGGTCACCGACCCGACGCGGTAGTAGCCGCGCAGCGATCCCAGCACGTCGTCGCCCAGGTGCGACTCGTCGCTCTCCCCGATGCCGTAGACGTTCGCCCCCACCGAGGCGAGGGCGTGCACGAAGCGACGCTGGTTCGCCGGGAACGACGGCTCAACGAAGATGATGTTCACGCGCCCGACGCTATACGCCCCCCGGGGGGCTCGCCACGGCTGGCGCCCGTGCCGGCTTTGCCGGCGTATGCCGTCAGCCGGTTCGTGCGGGAAAACCGGACGCCGCGGGCGGTTGAGGACGAGACTGGTGCTGTCGCACCTCGGGCACCAGCTCACCCCTCAGGAGGAAGCAATGTCGAGTCCCGTCCCGAACGCAGCGTCACCCGACCCGACCGATCCCGCATCCCAGACGCCGAAGACGCGCCGGGAGGCCGTGAGCTCGTGGTCGTCCGCCACACCCCCGGCCGGATGGTCGGGCGCCCTCATCGCCGTGGGCATCATCTCGGTGGTCCTCGGGGTCATCGTCCTGGTCTGGCCCAAGGCGACGCTGCTGGTCGTGGCGATCATGTTCGGGCTGCAGCTCATCGTCGCCGGGGCGGTGCGCATCTCCGTGAGCCGCGCGCTGCCGAGCGAGCCGGGCTGGCTGAGGCCGGTCTCGATCGGGCTCGGCGCGCTCTCGATCGTCGCGGGCGTCATCTGCCTCTTCCGGCCGGGCACCTCGCTCCTCGTCCTCGCCATCTTCATCGCGATCGGCTGGATCGCCGAGGGCATCGCAGCGATCGCCCACGGCTTCGGCTCGGACCGCAGCACCGGCGCCCGCGTCTTCCTCATCGTCACGGGGGCCATCTCGATCCTCGGCGGGCTCGTCGTCGCGTTCTATCCGGGGCCCACGCTCCTGGTGCTGACGCGGCTCGCCGGCATCGTGCTGGTGATCATCGGCATCGCCGAGCTCGTGACGGCGCTCATGGCTCGCCGCGCCGCCGGCAGCGGAAGCACCGGCAGCACGGCGGCGCCGGCCACCGCCTGACGGGCCTGGATCAGCCAGCGGCGCCCGGGTCGGGAAGGTCCTCGAACTCGAAGACGCGGCGCACCTCGACCGAGACCTCGTCGAAGAGCGAGACGAACCGCTGCGCCAGCTCGAGGGCCTCCTCCTTGCTCTCGACGTTCACCAGGGCGAAGCCGCCGATGACCTCGCGGGCCTCGCTGAACGGCCCGTCGGTCACGGTGACGCCGGCCTTCTCGGTCTTGCGCACGATGGCGCCGTCCTTGGTCTGCGTGACGCCCTCGGCGGCGAGCAGCACGCCCGACTCGGCGTACTCGCTCATGAGCGAGCCCATCGCGTCCTGGAACTCCTGGCTCGGGTTCCAGGCCTCCGGTCGGGACTCGTCGATCTTGTGGATCATGAGGTAGCGCATGGATCTCTCCTTGGGTCGCGGGCCGGTCGGTCACAGCCTCCACCACCACGTCGGTCGGCGGCGGCCATCCTCGACACTTCGATTCCCGAAAGAGGAGACATGGAGACTGCCCCCTACCGACAGACTGGGCCCATGGCCCACTTCGAGGTTCGGCTCGACTCCCCCCTTCCCGCGCCCGAGGCGTGGCGGCGCGTCCTCGACCTGCGCGCCCACACGGCGGTCATCCCGCTCACGACCGTCACCGGTGAGGTGATGTCGGCGGGCGGGCTCGTCCCGGGCTCGCGCTTCGTCGCTCGCACCGGCATCGGCCCGCTCGGCTTCGACGACGTCATGGTCGTCGACTCGATCACTGCGCCGACCGAGGACACGGCAGGACAGGTACGGATCCACAAGGAGGGGAAGGTCGTCCGTGGCTCCATCGAGCTGGACGTGACACCCTCGCCGTCGGGGTCCAGCGTCGTGTGGACCCAGCAGATCGGCGTCACGGGGGTGCCCCGCGCCCTGGACCGGGTGGTCGCCCGGGTGGCCCGGACGGCATACGCCACCGCCCTGCGGCGGCTGCTGGAGCGCCGAGGTTAGGCTGGCGCCAGACCCGCGGAGCGGCGACGAGTGGAGGCCTTGGCGGTGGATCGCTACCAGTACCTGCTCCTCATGGCGGGCTGCCTGGCGGTCACCCTGCCGCTCGAGCTCGTCCTCGGCGCCCGCGTCTACCGGCGGCCGTCCCTGCTCGTGACCGCCCTGGTGCCGATCGTCGTCGTCTTCTCCGTGTGGGACCTCGTCGGCATCTGGCGGAATCACTGGAGCTACAACGCCGCCTACGTCACCGGCCTGCAGCTGCCCGGCGGCATGCCGATCGAGGAGCTCGTCTTCTTCATCGTGGTGCCCATCTGCGGGTTGCTCACCTACGAGGCGGTCGGGCGGGTGCTCGCCCGGCTGCGGGGACGTGACTCGCGCGGAGGGCCCGCAGATGCCTGAGTACACCGCGCTGGCGGTCCTGGCCGTCCTCGCCACGATCGTTCTCGAGCGGTGGTCCGGCACGCGCGTCTTCGCCAAGGCGCAGTTCTGGTGCGCCATGGCGATCGTCTTCGCCTTCCAGGTGCTCGTCGACGGCTGGCTCACCAAGCTCAGCGCACCCATCGTGCTGTATGCCCCCGAGCAGCACCTCGGCGTCCGCTGGCCGTGGGACGTGCCGGTCGAGGACTACCTCTTCGGCTTCGCCATGGTGGCCGGGGTCATCATCCTGTGGGAGCGTGCCAAGCAGCGGCGAGCGGTGCGCGCCCAGGACCAGACGGGGAGCACGACCGAGGCCCGGCGCCGGAGGGGCGAGGAGGACGCATGGCAGACCGAGGGATAGCCCGCGAGGACGTCCCCGGCGCCTTCGACGGCGTCGCCCGCCGCTACGACCTCCTGGTCGGCCTCAGCCCGGGCTACCACCGTCAGCTGCAGTCGTCCGCCAGCGTGCTCGTCGACGCGGTGCGGTCCTCCATGCCGGAAGACGCAGGGGCGTATGCCGTCCGGCCGCGTCACTACCTCGACCTCGGGTGCGGGTCGGGCGCGTCCACCGCCGCCTTGGTGCGGGCGACCGAGCCCGCGGACGACCCGGCCACTGCCCAGGGCTACGCGGCGCGGGCGCACGTCATCGGCATCGACGGCTCGACCGGCATGCTGGCTGCGGCTCGTCGCAAGGTGTGGCCGTCCCGAGTCTCCTTCGCGCACGGGCGCGCCGAGCACCTCGCGACCCAGCCGGAGCTCGACTCAGCCCGCTCCGCCGGCGGCCTCGACGGGGCGCTCGCCGCCTACCTCGTGCGCAACGTGCCGGACCGTGACGCCCTCCTGCGTGCCGTCCGGGCCGAGCTGCGCCCCGGCGGGGTCCTCGTCGTGCACGAGTACTCCGTGCGTGGGCGGCGGGTCGCGGCCGTCCTGTGGAGCCTCGTCTGCTGGGGCGCGATCATCCCCCTGGGCCGGCTCACCTCCGGCCGCACGGGCCTCTACCGCTACCTGTGGCGCAGCGTCCTGCAGATGGACTCCACGAGCGAGCTCGAGCAGCGGCTGCGCGCAGCCGGGTTCGAGCGGGTGAGGACCGTGCCGGTGCCGGGCTGGCAGCGCGGCACCGTGCACAGTGTCGTCGGCCATGCCGGAGACGTCGACAGACCGAGCAGCACCACCGCCGCCGGCACGACCTCCCGCACCGCGTCGAGCACGACGGCCGGTGCCCTGTGAGGGGTCTGCGGCGAGCCGGCTCCTGGCGGCCGGGGCTCGACCCTCGCGCCGAGCGGCATCCCCCGCCGAGCGCCCCTGCAGCGCAAAGGAGTCCGAGCGACGTGGCGCCCGGCCCCGTGCTCGTGGTCGGCGGTGGCATCGCCGGTCTGGCGGCGGCGACCGGCCTCGCCGAGCGCGGTGTCCACGTCATCCTCGTCGAGCGCGAGTCCACCCTCGGGGGTCGGGTGCGCTCCTGGCCCGTCACGACCGGGGAGCACGGGCCGGCCACGATGAGCCGGGGCTTCCACGCCTTCTTCCGGCAGTACTACAACCTGCGGTCGCTGCTCCGCCGCGCCGACCCGGGACTCGAGCGGCTGACGCCGGTCCCGGACTACCCGCTCACCCTGGCCGACGGCCCGACCGACTCCTTCGCCGGGATCCCGCGCACGCCGCCGCTGTCGATCGCGGCGTTCGTCGCCCGCAGCCCCAGCTTCCCGGTGTCGGCCCTGCGCAAGGTCGACGTCGGCGCCGCCCTCGGGCTGCTCGACGTCCGCTTTCCCGACACCTACTCGGAGCTCGACGGGGTCAGCGCCGCCGAGGTGCTCGACCGGCTGCGCTTCCCCGACCAGGCGCGGCACCTGGCCCTGGAGGTCTTCGCCCGCAGCTTCTTCGCCCACCCGTCGGACTTCTCCGGCGGCGAGCTCGTCGCGATGTTCCACACCTACTTCACCGGCTCGGCCGAGGGCCTGCTCTTCGACGTGCCCGACGACGACTACGACACTGCCCTGTGGCAGCCCCTCGCTCAGCACCTCATCGGGCTGGGCGCCGACCTCCGCACCGGCACGTCGGTCACGGGCCTCGAGAGGTCGGCGGACGGCATACGCGCCGGGCTCGACGACGGCAGCTCGCTGACGGTCACAGACGTCGTGCTCGCGACCGACCGCGCCGCGCTCCAGCGGCTCGTCGACGGCGCGACGTGGCTCGGCTGCCCCACCTGGCGGGACCGCCTCGCCGGCCAGCGCACCGCTCCACCGTTCGCGGTGTGGCGGCTCTGGCTCGACCGCAAGCCGGACGACGGCACGCCGCTCTTCCTCGGGACGAGCGGCTACGGCCCGCTCGACAACGTCACCTTCGTCGACCAGATGGAGGCGGGCGCCGCTGCGTGGGCGAAGGATTCGGGTGGCTGCATCGTCGAGCTGCACGCGTATGCCGTGTCGCCGGGCAGCGACGATGCGTCCCTGCGGGAGGAGCTGCGTCGCCAGCTGGACCGGATCCACCCCGAGCTGGGGGGCGCTGCGGTGCTGCACGAGGAGTGGCTGCTGTCGCAGGACTGCCCGCTCGCGGGCATCGACCCGTGGGCTGACCGTCCCGGGGTCGTGACGCCCGACCCGCACGTGGTGCTCGCCGGCGACGGGGTGCGGTGCGAGCTGCCGGTCGCCCTGATGGAGCGTGCCGCCACGACCGGCTGGCTTGCCGCGAACGCCCTTCTGGCCCAACGGGGTCTGCCCGGCCACGACCTGTGGACCGTCCCGATGCGCGGGCGCGGGCAGCCGGTCGCGCACGCGCTGCGACAGGCCCTCGGCACCGTCGGCCGAGCGCTCGGTGACCCCAGATAGTCAGTAGCCGAACGTCTCGCCGCGGTCGCGGAGAAGCCACCGTCGCTCGGCGTACGCCAGGTCGTCGACCCAGAGCCGCCGCGCCGTCGAGGCCACCGCGGGCCGCAGCAGCGGCGACAGGGCGCGGGCGACCCCGAAGCCCTTGCGCTCGGAGTGGGCGATCGTCGCCTCGGTGACGACGGTCGTCGGTCGGCCGGACCGGTCGTGGCCCAGCAGCGTCGCGTGGGTCTCGACGATGCTGCCCTCACCCTCGCCCTCGACGATGGTCATGACGATGGTGCGCGCGTCGGGGCAGGTGAACTCGGCCCGCACCGGCACGGCATACCTCCGCGTCACGCGGAAGGCCACGTCGACGACGAGCCGATCGTCCGACGAGGCGGCGTCGTCGACGCGCAGGTGGCTGAAGGCGTACGGGTGGTACCACGTGCCGTGCCACGGGTCGAGCCGGTTGGCGATGACGTCGGACGGCTCGCACGTCCCGCGAAGCGAGACCACGGTCGCGAACGACGCATCGCTCGGCGGCCGGGCGGTCAAGGTGGGGGCGTCGGTCGGCGGCTCGCTGTCGGTGGGCAGCCGCACCCAGAGGAGCACGCCATCATCGTGCGCGGGGTAGGTGAGCCAGTCGCGACGCACACCCGGCCCCAGGGCGAGGCCGTGCCAGCGGCAGTACACCTCGTCGTGCATGACCTCGCAGTCGTCGAGCAGCGCCCCGAGGTGCGGACAGGTGCCGGGACCGGCGAGCGGGCTCCCGTCGGTCGCCCTCCAGAGCACCACCTCGCGGTCACCGACCGTGCGGGCCACCGACCGGGTCGAGCCGAGCTCGGAGGAGGCGCCGACGACGTGCCAGCCACCCGGGTTGCGCCCCTGGGCGTCGAGGAACGACCGCTTGATCCGGCCCGGTCGCGCGTCGCGCCACGTGCCGGCGAGCCGGTCGCGCGGCTCCTCCGGCATCAGCCGCAAGGGGTTCGGGCTGCGTCGCTCGGTCCGGGCCGGCGCCTGCACGTCGCCGCCGACGCGGGCGGGTGTCTGGCGCAGGAAGCGCATGGTCATGGGGTGGCCTCCCGTGACTGGGCCGGACCGAGGACGAGGATGCGCGCCGACACCGCGGCCTTGTGCCAGGTGGGGACCCGGGCGCGGCTGCTGAAGACGTCGTAGTCACGGGCCTCGATGCGCTCGAGGATGCGCGCGTAGAGGGTGCGGGCCGTGGACACGCACCGGGCCGACGGTCCGGGCAGCAGGGGTATGCCGGCGTCGGACTCCCGGTAGAGCTCGCGGTTGCGCTCCAGCTCGAAACGCATCAGCTCCCGCCACCCCGGGGTCACGCGGCGGTCGGCGGGGTCGACGCCGAAGCGGCGCAGGTCCTCCTGGGGCACGTAGACCCGGCCGCGGTCGAGGTCCTCGCCGACGTCGCGCAGGAAGTTGGTCAGCTGGAACGCGAGACCGAGGGCGCGGGCCGGGGCGAGCGCCTCGGGCGAGCGCGGCTGCAGCACGGGCAGCATCATCTCGCCGATGACGGCCGCCGAGCCGTCCATGTAGCCGAGCAGGTCGTCCCACGTCTCGTAGGTCGTCTGGGTCAGGTCGAGCTCCATGGCGCCGAAGAAGCGGTCGAAGCACTCGTCGGGGATGCCGCAGGTGCGCACGCTGTGACCGATCGCGGCGACAACGGGGTCGTCGCTCGGCTCGCCCGCGGCCACCTTCCGGAAGGCGGCGGCGAAGTCCTGCAGGGCGGCCGACGTCGCGTCGACGCGCAATGGTCCGGTGGCGCCGAGGTCGTCGACGATGTCGTCCGCGAGACGGCACAGGGTGTACACGGCATACACGTGTCGGCGGCGCTCCGGCGGCAGCAGCAGCGCGGCCCAGTAGTACGTGGTGCCGAACTCGCGAGTGATGCGGGCGCAGCGCCGGTAGCCCTCGACGAGGAGCGGATCCAGCTGCCTCGCAGTGGTTTTCATCGCGGCCCCCGATCAGGCCGGGTCCCGGGGAGGTAGGCGTCGACGCGCTCGGCCGCGAGCTTCCCGCTGACGAGCACCATGGGGACCCCGACGCCCGGCACCGTGCCCGAGCCGGCGAAGACGAGGCCGGGCACGCGACGGTCGAGGTTGCCCGGCCGGAAGGGACCGGTCTGCATGAACGTGTGGGCGAGCGAGAACGGCGTGCCCTGGTGCATCCCGAGCTGCTGCCACTCGAGCGGCGTGACGAGCTCCTCGGTCAGCACCTCGTCGGGATAGCCGTTGGCGGTGAGGAAGCCGTGCAGCCGCTCGCGCATCGGGCCGCGCTCGCGCTCCCAGTCGATGCCCGCCGAGAGATTGGGCACCGGCTCGAGGACGTAGAGCACCGAGTCACCGGCGGGCGCCAGCCCCGGCTCGGTCAGGGTGGGCACCGTGACGAGGCGCGACGGGTCGGGCATCAGCCGGCGGTCGTCGATGAGCGCCCGGAAGGCGCCGTCCCAGTCGGCTCCGAAGTGGATGTTGTGGTGCGCGGTGCCCTCGGCAGGCAGCCCGCGGGCCCCGACGTGCCAGACGACCGCGGACGGGGAGTAGGAGCCGGAGCGCACAACGCGCGGCGCCGAGAGCTGGGGCAGCAGGTGCTCGTAGGCGGTCGGCAGGTCGAGCGTGCACACGACGGCGTCGGCGCGTATGCGTTCGCCGGACTCGAGCTCCACCCCGGCCACCGCGCCCCGCCGGTCGAGGACGAGCCGCGACACGGTGGCGCCGAAGCGCAGGTCGGCGCCGGCCTTGCTCGCCGCGGTAGCGAGTGCTGCTGGTACGGCGTCCATCCCGCCCTCGGGCCACCAGACGCCCTCGATGCTGTCCATGTAGGTGATGACCGCGTAGAGAGCCAGCGCGTTCTCCGGGGACAGGCCGGCATACAGGGCCTGGAAGGAGAAGAGCCGGTGCAGGCGCTCGTCACGGAACCAGTCGCGGATCACCGGGCCGAGGCGGCGGAAGCCACCGAGCCGGACGAGGCGGGCCGCGGCTCGCGGGTGGGCCATCAGGTCGAGCGGGCTGTCGAAGTTGGCGTCGATGAAGTTCGGCATCTCGACGCGGTAGAGCTTGCGCAGCCAGTCGACGAAGTCGACGAAGGACGCCGCGTCGACGCTGCCGCACGTGTCGGCGATCTCCTGGCGCATGGCCTCGACGCCGTGGCGCACCATGATCTGGCTGCCGTCGTCGAAGCGGGCTCGATAGGCGGGGTCGAGCAGGCGCATCGGCAGCGCATCGTGCAGGGACGAGCCTGCCGCGGCGAGCGCGTCGCCGACGAGGTCGGGCATCGTCATGACGGTGGGACCGGTGTCGAAGGTGAAGCCGTCCTGTCGGAGGCGCAGGCCCCGGCCGCCGGCGGCGTCGTGGCGCTCGACGAGGGTCACCTCGTGACCGCGCCCGATGAGGTGGCACGCGGCGGACAGGCCGGACAGGCCCGCCCCGATGACGACGACGCTCATGCGTCGCGCCAGGCGATCGTGTGGGCCAGACGGCGCAGCTCGACGACCGCGTCGGGGTCGAGGTCGGCGCCGTCGAGCGCCTCCGAGGCGAGCTCGACCTCGTGGGCGATGCGGCGCTCCGTGCGGTCGAGGACCCCGGCCTCGAGCATCAGCTGCTGCAGCAGGGGGACGGTCTCCGCGGTGACGGACCCGTGCTCGCCGAGGTGGCGCTCGGCCAGCTCCGGGGGCAGCACCTCCCGGGCTTCCGCCAGCAGGACGGTCGGCTTGCCCGAGAGCAGGTCGTCGCCGACGGGCTTGCCGGTGCGGTCGGGGTCGCCCCAGACGCCGAGGACGTCGTCGCGCAGGGCGAAGGCCTCGCCGAGGTGCCGGCCGTAGACGTCGAGCGCCTCGAGCAGGTCGGGGCCGGCGCCGGCGGCGAGCGCACCGAAGTGGAGCGGGCGCTGGACCGTGTAGGCCCCGGACTTCAGCCGGGCCACCCGGCGGGCTCGCTCGAGGTCACGCCTGCGGGCCGCCGCGCCGGTGATGTCGAGCAGCTGGCCCTGCACGAGCTCGCGCAGCATGTCGGACCAGGCGCGACGCAGCGACGGCGCGCAGCCGGCGGCGAGGTCCCACGCCTCGTTGAGGGCGAGGTCGCCGTAGAGGATCGCGACGCTGTCACCGAAGAGGGTGGGGTCGCCCAGACCGTCCGCCTCCACGTGGGCCCGGGCCGCCTCGACGTGGGTCGTCGTGCGGCCGCGCCGGGAGTCGGACCGGTCCATGACGTCGTCGTGGACGAGGGCGAAGAGGTGCACCAGCTCGAGCGCGGCACACATGGCGATGACGTCGTCGTGCTGGCGGCGGGCTGCGCCGCGGGCCGCCGCCCAGCCCCAGTGGCACATGACCGGACGCAGTCGCTTGCCCGTCGAGGGCAGCAGCCAGCCGTGGAGCAGCTGCGGGAAGTCGGCGGGAAGCAGGTCGGCGGCCTCCGGTGAGCGCGAGCGCCATTGGTCGGCAAGGCTTTCGCACACCTGCTCGAGGAGCTCGTCCGTGCGCGCGAGGGACTCGGCGAGGCTGTGCGCGCCGACCTGCGACTCGAGACCGTCGCTGGAGATCACCCGGAGCCTCGCCCGGGAGTGCGTGGACAACTGTGAGGTCATGCGGCCGGCCGTGGTGGCGCGGCTCTCTGGGTCTGCGTCACAGGACCCACCATGAGGCACGAACGAAGGTAGGGCAAGGGCGCTGTCCACACTTGCGTTGCGGTGTCCGCAGATGGGTTCTTTCGTCGCCCTCATCTCCCCCAGATCCGACCCCAGGCCATACCCGTTGTGTCCGGGGGACCCTCCCGGCACGGCCCGCCGGGCTCCCTGGGCTCAGTCGAGTCCGAGGCCTCGCCGGCCCGTCGCGTTGAGCCGGTCCGGACCGAAGCGGTCGGCCCAGGTGCGCTCGTAGTGCTCCTCCGGGAAGTCGCTCGGGCTGGAACCACTGAGGAACGCCTCGCGGACGTCGGCGGCATACCGCTCGTTGCGCTCGCACCACGGCGCCGCAGGGATGTACATGACGTTGCCCCAGCCCTGCTGGTCCGTGACGGGGGCCACGCTGTGGATCATGTCGCAGTGCCACCAGACGGAGTCGCCGGCCCGGACGTCGGGTATGCCGCTGAGTCCCTCGAGCAGGAGCGGGTGCCACTTCTCGGTGGCCGGGAAGACCTGGTTGGTCGTCACGCCGCACATGTCGTCATCGGCGACGTCGTCGAGGAGCGGGCGGAGCAGGAGGTAAGCCATCGCCTCGGGGATCGGGACCGTGTGCAGGACGCCCTGGTCGTGAGACATGTCGGACAGGGCGGTCCAGCCTTGGAAGGTGCGGAAGGCAGAGCACATCGTCGTACCGGGATACTGCGGGCCCGCTGTCCGGAAGGCGGCGTCCCACGGGTCGTAGGCCTCCACACTGCCGTCGAAGAGGTGCCGGAAGGCGCGCTGATAACCCTCGGTCATCCAGAGGTCGAGGGTGCCGGGGTCGCAGTGGGCGCCGAGGCCGTTCGAGTCGGCGCCCGGCGGGCGGCGCCGGATGCGGTCGGGGTAGAGCGAGTCGCGATCGGGGTCGAACCACGTGACGCCGTCGGACTCGTGCTTCCACTGCGCGTTGAGCAGCGACTGGACCGTCGCCATCCGCTCGCTCTGGCGCGCCTCCATCTGCGCCTCGGACCAGTAGATCGGGTAGATCTCGGGCTTGGAGCCGACGCTGCCGAAGAAGTCGTCGCCGGGGCCGCGGTAGTGCTCGAAGAAGGCGTTGCCCTCGACGTAGTCGACGATTCCGGCGTCCCAGGCGAGGGCCTGCTCGCGGGGGAAGTGGCCGCGGACGACGAGGCAGCCGCGTCGCCGCAGCTTGGCCAGCTGCTCGGGCGCCACGGTGCCGTTCTCGATGTCGGCGTAGTCGATGACGGGCCAGACACCTTCACCGCTCTCGCGGTCGGCGCGGATCTCGTCGACGCGCTCGGCGACGCGCTGCTCGACGACGGTGAAGACCTCGTCGACCGTGCGGCCCGAGGTCTCGATCCGGGCCCGGATCGCGCGCTTGACCTCGCGGATGGCGGCCGGCAGGTCGTCGGGTGTCGTCTCCCAGTGCGGCAAGGTGACGGTAGTCGAGCTGACGTGTGGAGTGGTCATGGGGGTCCTTTGGTGAGGAGTCCTTACGAAGGACGACCGTAGCGCGGCTCGCGGTCTTTGGGCAAGAGTCTTAACTAAGATGCGGGCATGCCGTCCACGAAGCCGAGCCTCGACCTGCTGCGGTCACTGACCGAGGAGCACGTGCTGAGGGCGCTGATGGAGCACCGACAGCTGACCCGGGCCGAGATCTCCGGCCGCACCGGCATCTCGAAGCCGACGATCTCCGAGGCGGTGCGCCGACTCGTCGCGGCCGGCCTCGTCGTCGACACCGGCGAGCGGAGCGTTGGGCGGGGCCGGTCCGGCTCGTACCACGCCCTGTCGCCCGACTGCGGCACCGCCCTCGTCGTCAGCATCACCTCGCGCGGCGTCGCCGCCCAGTCGGTCGACGCCTTCGGCGAGGTCGCGTGCTCGACCGACGTCCCCCTCGATCAGGATGCGGGGGCGGGCGCCGCCGCGCTCGCCCTCGCCCGGGCGCTCGCGGCGGTCGGCTCCGGCGGGTCGCAGCGACCGCGGGTGGCGGTGGTGAGTGTCGCCGACCCTGTCGACCGCGACACCGGTCGCCCCGTGCACCTCCCCGACGCGCCCTTCCTCGTCGGTGACCTCGATCCACGCGCCCTGCTCGGCCCGACCGTCGACGGTCCGGTGCTCGTCGACAACGACGTGAACTGGGCCGCACGGGCCGAGCAGGCGGCGGGCGCGACCGGAGGGGTGGGTGGTTCGGCCGACTTCGTCTACCTCTACCTCGACGAGGGGCTCGGGTGCGCCGTCGTCTCCGACGGCGAGGTGCGTCGTGGTCACTCCGGGCTCGCGGGCGAGATTGCCCACCTCGTGACCGAGGGCAGGGACGGTCGGGCCACGCGTCTCACCGAGGTCTTCGCACAGCTCGGCCTGCGCCGACCCGGCTCGACCGCCATCGACGTCGACCTGCTGCGCGCGAGGGTCGCCGACTCGCCGCAGGGCGACCCGACGCTCGGCGCGTTGGGGGCCGCGGTCGCCGGAGTACTGGACGCCGCCGTCGCGCTCGCCGACCCCGAGGCGGTCGTCGTCGGCGGCGCCTGGGGTCGCGACGGGCTCTTCGTCGACGAGCTGCGTCGCCGATCCGCGGACCTCCCGAGGCAGGTGCCGGTCGTTGCCGCGGTCGTCGGTGAACAGCCGCAGCTCTCCGGCGCCCGGGCCGCAGCCCTGGAGCAGCTCCGTGAGGTCATCGTCGCGGCGGTGCACACCAAGGTCGGGCCTCGGGGTTGATCCTTGCGCTACGTCAGGGCGCTGCGGCCGCGGCCGCGGGACAGCGCAAGCCTGGTGGGCGACCCTGCGGATCCACCGACTGAGTCGCTGAGTCGTCGCTGAGTCGTCGCTGAGTCGTCGCTGAGTCGTCGCTGAGTCGTCGCTGACTCATCGCTGGGTCACCGCAGAGCCATGGCCGACAATCCGTCACGCGGTGTCGCGACGAACCACCGCCCATGACACGCCTACGACTCGCCCTCAGCGGCATCCTCGCCGCGGTCGCCGGCATCGCGGCCGGCCACCTGGTGGCGGGCTTCCTCGCTCCAGCGTCGTCACCCGTGCTCGCCATCGGATCGACGGTGATCGACCTGACCCCGACGCCCGTCAAGGAGTGGGCGATCGCGACGTTCGGCACCGCTGACAAGGCGGTCCTGCAGGGGTCGGTGCTCGTCGTGACGCTGGTGCTGGCCGCGGGCGCCGGCCTGCTGGCCCGTAAGCACCTGCCTGTCGCGATCGGCGTCATCGTCGTGCTGACCGGACTCGCCGGCGCCGCAGCCCTGCTGCGGCCCGCCGCCCGTCCGCTCGACGCCCTCCCCTCCGTGGTGGCCATGGCAGCCGGCGTCGCAACCCTCGTGTGGCTCACCTCCCCGGCCCGCTCAACCGAAGGCGCCCCCGACGACGACCGGCCCACCGCACGCCTGCGCGACGACGTCGGCACGGGCCGTCGCGGCTTCGTCGCCGGCGCACTCGGGGTGACCGTCCTGTCCGTGCTCGCCGCCGTCGGCGGCCAGCTGCGCAGCGGGGCTCAGGCGGTCAAGAAGGTCGCGCTCCCGCGAGCCACCGACCCAGCCCGGGCACTGCCGCAGGGGCTCGAGGCGACGGTGCGTGGCATCTCGCCGCTGCGGACGCCGACGGACGCGTTCTACCGCGTGGACACCAACCTCGTCGTGCCGAAGGTGGACGTCGACTCGTGGGCCCTCGAGGTCGACGGGATGGTGGACAAGCCCTTCACTCTCACCTTCGCGGAGCTCACCGCGATGCCGCTCATCGAGCGCGACATCACCATGACGTGCGTGTCCAACGAGGTCGGTGGCGGCTACATCGGCTCCGCGCGCTGGCTGGGCGTCCGGCTCACCGACGTGCTCGAGCGGGCAGGCGCCACAGGCAAGCCCGACCAGCTGCTCAGCACCGCCATCGACGGCTTCACCATCAGCACGCCCCTCGCCGTCGTCCGGGACGGGCGCGACGCGATGATCGCCATCGGCATGAACGGGGCGCAGCTCAGCGACACGCACGGCTTCCCTGCCCGCCTCATCACACCCGGCCTCTACGGCTTCGTGGGCGCCACCAAGTGGCTGACGAAGCTCACCCTGACGACGTATGCCGCCGACCAGGCCTACTGGACGAAGCAGCAGTGGGCGACGGACGCCCCCATCAAGACGAGCGCCCGCATCGACACTCCCGCGCCGCTGTCCACCATCCCGGCCGGCACGACCGCCATCGGGGGCGTCGCCTGGGCCCAGCACCGCGGTGTCGGCACGGTGGAGGTCAGGATCGACGACGGCCCCTGGCAGGAGACCCGGCTCGGACCAGACGTCGGCAACGACTACTGGCGGCAGTGGTACCTCCCATGGAAGGCGACACCGGGCCTGCACCGGCTCTCGGTCCGGGCCACCGACCGCGCAGGCCGGACCCAGACCAGCGAGCGGGCCACGCCGTTCCCCAGCGGGTCGAGCGGCATCCAGGAGGTCGTCGTGACCGTCACGTGAACGCATACGACCCGAACTGACGGAAAAACTTGTGCCAGAAGCAATCCGGAGCCAGAGCAGCACCGAATCCCCGATGACCGTGCACACAACAGCCACAAGGAGTGACTGACATGAAGAGCATGAAGACCCGCACCGGACTCGTGGCCCTCGCCATCGCCCTGCCCCTTGGCCTCGCGGCCTGCAGCAGTGCCAGCGAGGCGGCGACGCCGGCGGCCGGCGCCAACACGCCCGCTGCCACGTCGTCCGACGCGATGACCAGCACGCCGTCCGAGACGATGACCTCGTCCGAGTCGATGGACGCCGCCTCGGCCGTCTTCGGTGAGGGCTGCCAGGCCGTGCCGAAGGACGGCAAGGGCTCGTTCAACGGCATGGCCACCGACCCGGTTGCGACGGCCGCGAGCAACAACCCGCTGCTCTCGACGCTCGTCACCGCCGTCAAGACGGCCGGCCTCGTCGACACCCTGAACTCGGCTCCGGAGATCACCGTCTTCGCGCCCGTCAACGACGCGTTCGCCAAGATCCCGGCCGCCGACCTCAAGAAGGTCCTCGCCGACAAGCCGACCCTCACCAAGATCCTCACGAACCACGTCGTGGCCGGCAAGCTCTCGCCGGACCAGCTCGCGGGCGACCACAAGACGCTCGCCGGCACCACGATCACGGTCAAGGGCTCGGGGGAGGACTTCACCGTGGGCAAGGCCGACGCGAAGGTCATCTGCGGCAACGTCCCGACCGCCAACGCCACGGTGTACATCATCGACGGCGTCCTGATGCCCTGATCGTCCGCCGACCAGGCCGACGCAGACCACGACGACGGGCGACACAATGGACCCCATGTCTCGGTTCTCGGTGGTCCCCCCCGGCGATGAGTCGCCGGAGGGGACCGCCCGCCCCGCCCAGCTGGAGGCGCTGCTCCGCAGAGCGGCGACCGGGGACGAGACGGCATTCGCCGAGCTCTACGACGCAGTCTCCTCCCGGCTCTTCGGCCTGGTCCGACGGGTCGTGCGCGACCCCGCCCAGTCCGAGGAGGTGACCCAGGAGGTCTTCCTCGAGATCTGGCGGCACAGCGCGCGCTTCGACCCGGGCAAGGGCGGAGCGCTCTCGTGGATGCTCACGATCGCCCACCGCAAGGCCGTCGACCGGGTCCGGTCGGCGGAGGCGTCCCGCCACCGCGACGAGGGCTACGGCGCGAGCAACCACGACGTCACGCACGACTCCACGGCGGAGGCCGTCGTCGAGCGGCTGGACGCGGAGCGCGTGCACCGCGCGCTCGAGACCCTGACACCGGTCCAACGGCAGGCCCTCGAGCTGGCCTACCTCTCGGGATACACCCACACGGAGGTGGCGACGATGCTCGACCTGCCGCTCGGGACTGCCAAGACACGCATACGCGATGGTTTGATCAGACTACGAGACACGCTGGGGGTGACACTGTGAGCGACGACATCCACGCGCTCTCGGGTGCCTATGCCGTGGACGCGCTCGACGACGTGGAGCGGGCCCGCTTCGAACGCCACCTCGCCGACTGCACCGCCTGCCAGGCGGAGGTCGACAGCCTCGTCGCCGCAGCCTCCGAGCTGTCGGTCCTGACCGAGGTCCCACCCCCGCCCTCGCTGCGGGCCAAGGTGCTCGCCGACATCTCCACCGTCCGTCCGCTCCCGCCGCACACAGCCCCGCGGCCTGAGGAGTCCGGTGACGGGCGCGCCTCGTCCAGGCCCGAGCCGGGCGTCTCGCAGGGCGAGCGGGCCGATGACCTCGCCGACCGGCGACGCTCGCGATCCGCCCGAGGGCTCACCCGCGGCTGGAGGGTCGTCGTCGCGGCCGCCACGGTGGCGGTGCTCGCCATCGGCGGCTTCACCGTGTGGCGCCAGGTCGACAGGGACCCGCAGCGGGCCATCGCCGACCAGGTGCTCGCGGCCCCCGACGCCACCCGTCACGGACAGCGACTCGCCGGGGGTGCGACCGCCACGGTGGTGCGCTCCAACTCCCTGCACAAGGCCGTCATCGTCACCTCGGGCATGTCGCAGCCGCCCTCGGGCAAGGTCTTCCAGCTCTGGCTGCAGGACGCCACGGGACACATGACGTCGGCGGGGCTGATGCCGGGCGGCGGCGACCAGATCGTCGTGCTGAGCGGCGACGCGAGCCACTCCAAGGGAGCCGGCATCACCGTCGAGCCAGCAGGCGGCTCCGACCAGCCCACCTCCGACCCGGTGGCGCTCATCGCCTTCGCCTGACGCCGGTGGCCGGCCCACGGACGGGCGGTCACGAGTCTCGTCCCGGCTTCCCCGCCTGGGACTCGTGACCGCCGCGGATCGCGGCAACCACCCGCGTCGTGTCGGGCAGACTCAGCGACATGAGCGTGCGATCGATGGCGGCCGCAGTGGAGGTGGCCGTGGACGCGGCTGTCGCCGGCACCCCCTGGGAACGTGATCCGACCGTGCGCGCACGGGGCGCGAACGGAGCTGATTCACTGCCTGCCGAGGCCGTCGGGCTCGTGTGGTGCGGTTCCTACGATGCTGTCCGCCGTCGCTATCCCTACCTGCCGCAGTCCCACGGGAACCAGCCCGGCGGGTGTGTCGACCTGTGGGTCCACCTCGACGTAGACGGCCTGCTCAGTGAGGTGGACTTCGAAGGGCAGTCCCTCTCCGACACCTTCCGACGGATGCAGGGGTCGACCGAAGCCGAGGAGGTCGACGGCCTGCTCGGGCTCCCCGCCGACGTCGTCGCGCCTCGGTTGGCGCGACATCTGGTCGATCTCCTGCAGGACGGCGCAACCGCGGGCGGCTGAAGCGCGGACGATCCGCGTGATCCTCACCTGGCCACGCGTACTCGAACCACCCGGCCGGCGGTCTACGGTGGGAAGCCCGACCAGAGGAGTCCCCGTGCCCAAGCCACCCGTGCCGGCAGCCGTCGCAGAGGAGCTCGCCAAGCCCTGGCACGCGACGATCAGCACGGTCCGTCCGGACGGGCAGCCGGTCTCGGTGCCGACCTGGTACCTCGACGACTCCGACCTGCACGACATCGACCGGATCGCCCGGCACTACACGGGCAAGGCACATGCCGTCCGCGACCGCCCACGTGTCAGCGCCTGGGTGGAGATCGACCGGTGGCACGCCTGGGGCCGGCTGAAGGGCATGCGGTGAAGGTCTACCTGTCGTTCGACTTCGAAGGCGTTGCAGGGATCGTCGACTGGGCGCAGTGTCGGGAGGGGAGCGCGGCATACGACACCGGGTGCGCCCTCACGCTGGGCGAGGTGAACGCGGCGATCGAGGGCGCCGTGCGCGGTGGCGCCACGGAGGTGGTCGTCAACGACTCGCACGGGCAGATGCGCAACCTCGACCCGGAGGAGCTGGCCCACGACGCGAGCTACATCTCGGGCAGGCACAAGCCGCTCTACATGATGGAGGGGCTCGACGACTCCTTCGACGTCGTCTTCCTGGTCGGCTACCACGGTTCGATCTCCGGGGAGTCGTCGACGCTGTCGCACACCTACAACCCCGAGGTGTTCTCCGCGGCCCGGATCGGCGACACCGCTGTCGGCGAGAGCGGCATCAACGCCCTCGTGGCCGCGCACTTCGGGGTGCCGATCGGCCTGGTCACCGGCGACGAGGTGACGATCAGGGAGACGGCGCCCTTCGCCCCGGAGGCCGCGACGGTCGCCACCAAGCATTCGATCACCCGCTTCGCCGCGAAGAGCCTGCACCCGCGCGTGGCTCGGCAGCGGATCGAGGAGGCGGCCGCCGAGGCCGTCGGGCGGGCGCTCGACGGCCGGCTCCCGCCACCGCAGCTCGGCAGACCGGTGCGGCTCGAGCTCGACGTGCAGACCGCCGACATGGCGGAGGTCGGCAGCTGGGTCAAGGGCGCCGAGCGCGTCGGCACCCGGACCATCCGCATCGAGTCGGACGACGCGCTCGCGGCCTTCCGGTCCTTCGTCGCGGTCAACTACATCACCCGCCAGGCCGGAGGCCGCTGACCGCCGCCGAGCCGCGCGGCATACCGCGAAGGTCGATCAGATCGCGTCGACGACAGCGGTGAGGTCTCCG
This sequence comes from Terrabacter sp. FW104-15G4B, assembly GCF_058790095.1. Taxonomy (NCBI): domain Bacteria; kingdom Bacillati; phylum Actinomycetota; class Actinomycetes; order Micrococcales; family Intrasporangiaceae; genus Terrabacter; species Terrabacter sp. FW104-15G4B. Next base: position 106,182 of record NZ_JBYTCI010000007.1, read on the forward strand.
CCTGCGTCTCCGGTGTTGACGACGCCGGCAGGCTCCAGGAGCAGGGCCTTCACCTCGTGGTTCGCGCGCGGGCAGTGCTCGACCCCGCGTGGCACCACGAACAGCTGGCCCGGTCCGAGGACGACGTCGCGATCACGCAGCTGGATGGTCAGCTGCCCCTCGACCACCAGGAACAGCTCGTCGGTGTCCTCGTGGGTGTGCCAGACGAACTCGCCCTCGAGCCTGACGAGCTTGATCTCGTAGTCGTTGACGCGCGCCACGCGCTTGGGCGACCACCGCTCCGAGAAGAGGGCGAACTTGCTGTCGAGGTCCACGACGTCATCGCTCATCGAACCAGTCTGCCAAGCCTGGGCCGCGCCGAAGGCGTCGCGGGGTTCAGGACCGCTGCGGGCCGACGGTGTCGGCCCAGATGTCCAGCGGCACCGCGCGAATGCTGCGACCGGACAGGTCGAGCTCACGACCCATCCTCTTGATCGACCTCAGGACCATGGACCGGTCCTGGATCGTCATCCGCGGCACCTCGGCGGCCAGCCGGGCCTCGACGAGCGACAGCTCGTGCAACGAGTGCGTCGTGAGCGCGAGCATGAGGTTGGACCGGCCGCCCGAGATGCGCCAGCACACCCGGATCCCGGGCAGGCGCCGCAGCGTCATGGCGACGTCGTCGATGTCGCCGGCGTCCGCGTGCGCCCAGAGCCAGCTGATGACGGGCCACCCCGAGTCGGGCAATGCGATGTCGCACCGCAGGGTGACCCGCCCCTTGCCGACGAGGTCGGCGAGGCGCCGGCGGACCGTGCTCTCGCTCAGATGAGCCCGGGCCGCGATCCTCGCCACGGGCATACGTCCGTCCTCGCCGAGCAGCAGGATCACCCTCCGGTCGACCTCGTCGTAGCCGCGGCCGAGGTCCGTCTGCTCGGACGTGAGCCCGTCCAGGCGCTGGCGCGGCGCCCGCAGCATCACGGCCTGCTGTGCGGGGTCGAGGACGTGCAGCTGCCAGTGGTCGCCCATCGAGTAGACCTTCGTCACCGCGTGGCTGCTGGTCGCGACGACACCCGGGATCGACCCGACCGACTCGAGCAGGAAGCGCGACAGGAAGGCGAGGTCGCGCACCTCCACGAGGATGGTCAGCGAACGGGGCCCGCTCGTGTGCTCGACGCTGAGGACGTGCGGTAGCTCGGTGACGCGCTGGGCGATGGCGAGGGTCTGGGCGGCGCTGCAGCTCAGCTCGACCACGGCGAGACACGACTCGGGGCGGCCCTGGCCTGTCGCCCGTCCCGACACCCAGGCGATGCCGGCCGAGGCGAGTCGCTGCCACCTGCGGGCGACCGTCACCGGGTCGACACCCAGCGCCTCGCCCACCAGCGTCCACGAGGCGCGCGGGTGCAACTGCAGGCAGTTGACGATCGCCAGGTCGAGCTCGTCCGCGACCGTGGCGGATCCCTGCGGAATCTCACGACTCGTCGCGTGATCCTGCGTCAAACCGGCTCCCGATGGCATGACTGCCATCCTCGACCACTGCGATGGGTAATTCAAAGCCACCCACGACGACCTCGACCCAGGGAGCGATGCATGCCACCCGAAGGCGCCACCCGTGAGACGACGCGGCCCAGCCGCACCGAGCCCGGCCCTGCGGCCCAGCCGGCTGGTCTCGACTGGACACTGAGGCTGCTGGAGCTCGACACGACGAGCCGTGAGAGCAACCTGCCGCTCATCGACCTCGTCGCCACAGAGCTGCAGACCCACGGCGTGGAGCCGGTCCTCGTCCACGACGACACCGGCACCAAGGCCAACCTGCTCGCCACCTTCCCGGCCGCGGACGGCACGACCACCGGTGGCATCGTCCTCTCCGGGCACACCGACGTCGTGCCGGTCGACGGGCAGGAGTGGTCGAGCGAACCGTTCGTCCCCGAGACCCGCGACGGGCGCCTCTACGGCCGGGGGACGTGCGACATGAAGGCGTTCATCGGGTCCGTCATGACCAAGGTGCCGCAGCTCGCCAGCACACCGCTGCGCGAGCCGGTGCACCTGGCCTTCTCCTACGACGAGGAGGTCGGCTGCGTCGGCGCCATCTCGCTCGTGGACGAGATGGTCCGGCGTGACCTGCGGCCCCGAGCGTGCATCGTCGGCGAGCCCACCAGCATGCGCGTCATCCGCGGGCACAAGGCGCTGACGCTGATCCGAGTCGCGTTCCACGGCGTCGCAGCCCACTCCTCGCGAACTCCCTTTGGTGTCAACGCGATCGAGTATGCGGCCCAACTCGTCCAGTTCGTCCGTGGCGTCGCCGACGGGTTCCGCACCGACGGCCCGTTCGACGAGCACTACGACGTGCCGTTCACCACGGCCACCGTGAACCAGATCGAGGGCGGCATCGCGGTCAACACGGTCCCCGCCGAGTGCGTCGTCACCTTCGAGTTCCGCGCGGTCGCAGCGGTCGACGTCGATGCCACGATCGAGACGTTCCGCGCCGAGGCGCGCCGGATCGAGCAGGCGATGCGCGAGGAGAACCCCGACGCCCGGGTCGAGGTGTCCATCGGGGCCCAGGCGCCCGGCCTCGAGACCGCGGAGGACGACGACGTCATCGAGCTCGTGACCGGGCTGGGCGCCGTCGCCAGCACTGAGAAGGTCGCCTACGGCACCGAGGCCGGACTGTTCCAGCGGGCCGGCATCCCCACCGTGGTGTGCGGTCCCGGCGACATCGCGCAGGCCCACGCGCCGGACGAGTTCGTCGAGCTCGACCAGATCGACCGCTGCGACGCCCTGCTCGACACTCTCATCGCCCACCTCCACGGCTGACCGCCGCCTGACCGAAGGAGCACCATGACCCTCACCGCCACCCAGACCGAGGTGACGCCCGAACGCCTGGCCGAGGCCCGCAAGGCCGTCCTCAGCAGCTCCATCGGCGCCGCGCTCGAGTGGTTCGACATCATCGTCTACGCGTCGTTCGCCGTCGTCATCGCCGCGAACTTCTTCCCCGAGGGCGACCAGACCCTCGGCCTGATCCTCACCTTCGCGACGTTCGCCATCTCGTACCTCGTCCGCCCGCTCGGCGGCATGCTGATCGGCGGTTACGGCGACCGGCACGGACGCAAGAAGGCGCTGACCCTCACCCTTCTGCTCATGATGGTGGGCACCATCCTGATGGCCGCTGCGCCGACGCACGCCATGGTGGGCGCCTGGGCAGGCATCATCATCCTCATCTCGCGACTCGTCCAAGGCTTCTCCGCCGGCGGCGAGTTCGGTTCCGCCACGACGTTCCTCGTCGAGACGGCCCCGAACCGCAAGGCGTATTACGCCTCGTGGCAGGTGGCGGCCCAGGGCATCTCCATGTTCCTCGCCTCGGCCTTCGGCTACGTGCTGTTCAACCAGCTGTCCAAGCAGGACCTCTACTCCTGGGGCTGGCGGATCCCGTTCATCATCGGCTGCCTCATCGGCCCGGTCGGTCTCTACATCCGGGCGCGCCTGTCCGAGACGAAGGAGTTCACCGAGAGCACCCCGCACGAGGCGCCGATCCGCGCCACGCTCACCGAGCACCTCGGGCGCGTGCTCACCGGCTCGGCCTGCGTCGGCGTCGCCACCATCTCGGTCTACCTCATCCTCTTCATGCCCACGTATGCCGTGAAGAACCTCGGCGTCCCGGCGAGCGCCGCCTACCTCGGCGGCGTGGTGGCGGGCCTTGTCACCATGGTCGGCGTCCCGCTCGTCGGCCGGCTGGCCGATCGTGTGGGACCGGTGCGGGTCATGCTGTGGGCTGCCGTCGGCGCGCTCGTGCTCGCCTGGCCGCTGTTCGCGGTGGTCATCGCCTCACCGACCGTCCCGGTCCTGGTCATCGCCATCGGGATCCTGGGCGTCATCATGGCCTTCTACTTCGGCCCGCTGCCCGCCCTGCTGACGACCCTCTTCCCGAGTGACGTGCGAGCCACCGGCGTCTCGGTCGCGTACAACGTGGGCGTCACGGTCATGGGCGGCATCGCGCCTCTCGTGCTCACCTGGCTCATCAGCCTCACCGGGTCGCTCAACGCACCCAGCATCTACTACATGGTCGTGGCGGTCATCTCGCTCGTCGGTCTCACGGTGGCCCGTCGGCGGTTCGACGCCCGCTGACCTCCGGGTGCGACCGGGATCCACCAGGACGACTGAGCCGGCCCTCGGCCCGCCACAGCCAGCCGTCAGAGCCGTCTCCGCTCGTGGGTGCGCGGACGCCGGAACCCCATCCGTGCAGCGGAGCGGTCACGGCCGATGACCGAGCGGCGCCGAGCCGTCAGCTCGGGCCGGACGTCGTCGAAGCCACCGTTCCCACGCTCGCAGGTGCGGCTCGGGCGCCCCGCACTCGCTCGACGAGGGCCACGCCGACAGCCCCGACGACGAGCGCGACGAGGACGGCTGTGAGCGGTGACGCCGGGACGAGCGCGGTCGTAGTGGAGGCCGTCGAGCGCCAGAAGATCTCGAGACCGTCCACGACGAGCTCGGCAACCGCGTCCGCGTGCATCGGCGTCCCGCGCAGCCCCTCGAGGACGTAGCGGGACGCCGTCAACGCCGCGGCGGTCAGGACGACCAGCAGGGACGCACCCAGCCAGGCGAGCAACCGCCAGCGCGGGCGGACGCCCAGCACGGCAAGCAGCACACCGACCGCCGCGCCGGCGAGCAGGCTGAGCATCGGCGGCAGCCACGACAGCGCCGGGCCACGCGTTGCGGCGACGATGACCTGGCCGAGCCAGTCGGCGCCGACCACGATGAGCACCGACGCGGTCACCGTGCGCAGGACCGGTCCGCCGAGTGACACGGCGAGTCCGAGGACCAGCCCGAGCAGCGAGGTTGCGACGGCGAAAGCGATGAAGGCGAGCTGCACGACGTTGACGTCGCGCTCCCACCCGCCGAGGTCGGGCTGTGGCCCGAGCGTCTGCCGCACCGCCCAGATGGTGGCCGCGGCGGCACCAACCGTCGTCAGCAGGGCGAGAGTCCACCGACGACGGAGCCGGCCACGGAACCACCACGGCGCCGAGCCGGCGAGCGCACCGGCCATGACGGTGACCACCAGCAGCAGAGGCAGACGCTGGTAGTGGAAGGGCAACAGCGCCTCCCGGAGGTCGTTGCGCGGGTTGAACGGTGTGCCGAACGTTCCGGTGGTGGACCGGGTCACGACCCACGGCACCAGACCGACGAACCAGGCCACGAAGGCCAGCACCGGGATCGGCCACAAGCGGGTCCGGAGCCGGACCATCGCATCAGCTCCATCCGGACCACCAGTCCACCTCGGGCCTGCAGCTGTCGACGACACCGACGGACCTTCCCTGTCACGAACCGCGACCGGTCGGCCGTCGGCGTGTGGCATCGAGACCATCACTTGATGGCGCCCAAGGTCAACACACGCCACGATGAGCTGGTGGAGCCACCCTCCGAAGTCATCCGCGTGCTCATCGTCGATGACCACGCGCTCTTCCGGCGGGGCCTGCAGACGGTCCTCGCCCTGGAGGATGGCATCGGCGTCGTCGGAGAGGCGGCCGACGGGCTGCAGGCAGTCGACCGCGCGGAAGCGATGATCCCTGATGTCGTCGTCATGGACATCGGCATGCCCAAGCGTGGCGGGATAGACGCCTGCCGGATGATCAAGCAGCGGGTCCCCTCGGCGCGGATCCTCGTGCTCACGAGCTCGGACGACGAGGCGGACCTCTTCGAGGCAGTGCGCGCCGGGGCGAACGGTTACCTGCTCAAGGGCGCGACCGAGGAGATCGCGGCGGGGATTCGTGGCGTCTTCCACGGCGAGTCCCTGCTGTCGCCGACGATGGCGACCAAGCTTCTCCGCGAGTTCAACCAGCTCAGTCAGGCGACTTCGGCGCGTCCGGCCCCGTCCGGCCTCGAGCTGCCGCATCTGACCGAACGGGAGCTCGAGGTCCTCCGGCTCGTGGCGCGTGGTCGCCTCAACCGCGAGATCGCCGAGGAGCTGGTCATCTCCGAGAACACCGTGCGCAACCACGTCCGCAACATCCTCGAGAAGCTGCAGATGCACTCACGCATGGAAGCAGCGATGTATGCCGTGCGTCAGAAGCTCATCGATCCAGACGGTTGAGTGGCACCTGAAAGACGACGACCGATGCCGCGTGGCTGCCGCCGGGGGCGACGCCGAGGTGGGTCGGCGACATCGCCATCGGATCAGGAGGCGCGCGTATGCGTTGCGTCGGCTACGCGCGCAACGTCGTCTGCAGCGTTCGGCGCGCCGGACGGTACGTTTGTGGACATGAGCGACGCTCCCGCGTCAGGCGGGACCACCGGGTCCACGGAGCCTGACAAGCAGTTCACGGTGCCGGTTCCCGCAGCGCCGACCCAGGCCATCCCGGTCTTCGATCCGACCCGCGAGCTGCCCGTTGCCGACCCCGCGTGGCCAGCACCACCGGCGACCGGAGCCTCCTCACCGCCGCCTCCGGGACCGCCGAATCCGTATGCCGCACAGCCGATGTGGCAGTCCGCCCCGACTGCTGCCGTTGACGAGGGAGTCGACCCGCTCCTCGGACAGATCGGGGTCGCCCTCTTCTGGATCACCGTCGGCTGGTGGCTCTTCTTCCTCATCCGGATCCTCGGCTTCCTGACGCGCAACGGCGCCACGAACACGATGCTCATCCGGACCATCGACCGCGGCGCGGAGGAGACGGTCGTCGCGGCCGTGCTGTCGGTGCTCGCGGCGCTGCTGCTCCTGCTCGGTCGGGGCCGGGCAGGGCGCTCCCCCCTTGGCTGGGCCTCCCTGGTCCTCGCCGTTCTCACCGTCGGTGTGACCATCTGGCGTCTCGTGCCGTGAGCCGGACCGAGGCGATCAGGCGCGGACGATCCGGAGCGTGCGCACCTCGAAGGCGCTGAGCGTGAGCAGCACGGCTCCGTCGACGAGCGTGACCTCCCCGTCGTCGAGGGGCTCCTCGAGCAACGACGCCGACGTCACCGAAGCGACCGGAAGGTCGACGTGCAGCGCTCCCCGCGCGCGACCGCCGAGGGACTCGTAGACCCGGACGACGAGGTCGCCCGAGCGGTCGGCCGCCTCCTTGACGCTCGAGACGACGATGCCCTCACCCGCCACGGTGACGAGCGGCTCGATGCCGCGTGCCCCGGTGACGACCCGCGCCGGTGTGCCCATGAGCACACCCTCACGCGTGGCGACCTCGGCGTCCGCCCCGACGACGAGGCCGTAGCGGTGCCTCTGGATCCCCTGGTCGGTCTCGGGATCGGGGAAGCGCGGCGCGCGCAGCAGCGACAGGCGCAGGGTCGTGACGACGTCGTCACCCGACACGTCGCGGGTCACGTCGTGGCCGTAGACCGAGTCGTTGACGAGTGCGACGCCGAAGCCGCGCTCCTCGGCAAGCACGAAGCGGTGCATCGAGGTCTCGAACTTCGCCGCCTCCCAGCTGGTGTTGGTGTGCGTGACCCTCCGGTGGAAGCCGAACTGCGTCTCGGCGGCCACGTGCTCGGCGCGCACGTCGAGCGGGAAGGCGACCTTGAGGAACTTCTCGGTCTCGTGCCAGTCGGTCTGTTGCTCGATCTCGAGCAGGCGAGCGCCCGGCCCGAGCGACACCTCTTGGCGCACAGTGGAATCCGCGGAGATGCGCCGCTCGACGACCACCCGGGCGACACCGCCGTCGTCGACGCACGCCGACAGGCGGCTCACGTCGCGCACATCGCTGACCCGGTTGCGGTAGTAACGATCGACGTCCCAGGCGTCCCACATGTTCGGGAGGTCCTGGTGCAGCTGGAGCAGGTTGCCCGCGTGCCCGGGCGCGATCGCGTCACGTCCCGTGGCGAGGTCGACGGCGGACGTGACGAGCCCCTCCGCCGACACCGTGACGGTGACGACGCCGTTCTCGAGCACCCACCCGCCGTCGCGCTCGCTCAGCGACACGGCATACGCCCTCGGCGCCGTGGCGTCGGGCTCGCGCACGACCGCACCGCCCGCGGGCACCCCGGCACGCTCGAAGGGCGCGGCGTTGGCCTCGACAGTGACGTCGCCTTCGCCGACGAGCGCGGCGAGCGAGCCCGCGACGATGGCCTCCGCGGCCTCGGTGACGCGGGCGTACTGCTCGACCGCCTCGCGGTGCACCCACGCGATCGACGTGCCGGGGAGGATGTCGTGGAACTGCTGGAGCAGGACCTGCTTCCACAGCGCGTCGAGCTCGTCGTGGGGGTATGCCGTCCCCGTCCTGACCGCGGCCGTGGCCGCCCACAGCTCCGCCTCGACGAGCAGGTGCTCGGTGCGCCGGTTGCCCTGCTTGGTCTGGTGCTGGGACGTCAGGGTGGCGCGGTGCAGCTCGAGGTAGAGCTCGCCGACCCACACGGGAGGGTGCGGCAGCTGCTCCATGGCGCGGTCGAAGAACGCGTCGGGGTGCTCCCAGCGCACGGTCGCGCTGCCCTCGAGGTCGGCGAGCCGGCTTGCCTTGCCGGTCATCTCGCGGGTCGTGCCGCCGCCGCCGTCACCCCACCCGACCGGGGCGATGGAGCCGGTGGCGACGCGGTTCTCGCGGAACTGGCGCGACGCCCTGGCGACCTCCATGCCGGAGAGCTGCGAGTTGTAGGTGTCCATCGGCGGGAAGTGGCTGAAAACGCGGGAGCCGTCGATGCCCTCCCAGAGGAAGGTGTGGTGCGGGAACGTGTTGATCTGGTTCCACGAGATCTTCTGGGTGAAGAACCAGTCGAAGCCGGCCCGGCGCATCAGCTGCGGCAGCGCCGGGGAGTAGCCGAAGCTGTCGGGCAGCCAGACGCCGCGACACCGGATGCCGAGCTCGGTCTCGAAGAAGCGCTGGCCGTAGAGGAACTGGCGCACGAGCGACTCACCGGACGGCATGACGGTGTCGCTCTCGACCCACATTCCGCCGAGCGGGAGGAAGCGTCCGGGCTCGACGGCGGCCTTGACCCGTTCCCACACCTCGGGCCGGTGCTCCTGGATCCAGGCGTACTGCTGCGCGCTCGACATGCCGTAGACGAAGTCGTCGGTCTCGTCGATGAGGGTCGTCATCGACGACGTCGTGCGGGCGACCTTGCGGATCGTCTCGCGCACCGGCCAGAGCCAGGCCGAGTCGATGTGGGCGTGCCCGACAGCCGAGATCTCGTGCGCACTCGCCTCGGCAGGACGGGTGAGCACGTCGACGAGCGCGGCCCGCGCGTCGGCTGCCGTCTCGGCGATGTGCTGGAGGTCGAGGCGGTCCATGGCCTCGTCGAGCGCCTGGAGCACCTGCATTCGGCGCGGCCCGTCGGGCAGCTCGGCCTGCAGCTCGAGGAGCACCTCGACGTCGAGGGCCAGCTCGAAGACGTCCTGCTCGAAGACCGCGAGCTCGAGGCGGCGGGTCGCGTAGAGGCGCTGGGACGAGCTGGTGACGATGTCGCCCTGCTGCGTCGGCCGGAAGGGGTGGCGATCCATCAGCACCGGGTTGGAGGCGGCCTCGACGTAGAGCTCGACGGCCTGGCCTGCCTCGGCCTCGTCGGCGACGAGCACCCACTGGTTGCGTGGGTTGAGCGACTTCACCGGCGTGCCATCGGCCCGGTAGACGAGGCCCTCGCACTGGAAGCCGGTCATGCCGGGGTCGAAGCCGAGGTCGGCCACCACCTCGACGCGGCGGCCGGCCCACTCCGCGGGGACACGGCCGGCGAGGCGGAACCACGTCGTCCCCCAGGCCGCGCCCCACGGCGTACCCACCTCGTAGGGCGCGTAGTCGAGCGCGAGACCCTCGGCCGGCTCGATCGGCTCGCCGGGCAGCTCGTGCCACTCGACCGTGAGCGGCACCGACTCGGCGTGCACCGCCGGGAGGATGCGCTCACTGAGGACGCGGGTCACACGCCCCACGGTCAAGGGGGTGTCGTCGTGCATGACTTGCCTCTCGGGAGTGCGGCCGTCGTCGGCATATCGTGACTGCGTGACGAGTATCGGACGCCTCATGCTGGCGCAGGTCAAGTCGTTCGGCTCGCGCAACGCCTGCCTGTCCGCCGGTGACCTGCCCGGCGGACCGTGGACGGCGCGTGGCGGCCGGACCTACCGCACCGGGGCGAGCGGCAGCACGACCGGGGCGATCACCCGGGCCCGGGCGATGCGCTCGGTCACGAGCGTGCGTGGCTACCAGGAGCTCGGCCGCGCCGACCTGTTCATCCAGGTCATCCCGTTCGCGTCTGCTGACGACGCGCGCGCCGCGTTGGCGGAGCTGCGGGCCCTGCCGCGGACCATGCCGCAGAGCAGGGGACTCTCCGACGTCGGCGAGCTGCGGGCCGTCACACCACCTGAGGTGGCCGGCACAGCCCACGTCGAGGCGGCGGAGCAGCCGTTCGTCCTCGACGGCGAGCACTCACGCACCCTGACGTTGTGGTGCGTGGTCGGCAGCACGGTCATCGTGGCTGCGCTGGGGGGTCGTTCGGAGGCGGTGCGGTGGCCGCAGCTGGTCCAGGTCGTCGAGGCCCAGGCCGCCGCCCTCAGCTGACCGACGAGGCGCGTCAGGCGCGGCCCAGGAAGCGGCCGAGGAAGCCCGAGCCCTGAGCCTTCGCCTGCTGCTCGTGGCCCGGACAGCGCTGGCCCGCGGGCACGTTGCGCATGACCTGGTCGACGTGCCGGCCGCAACCGGCCCACGTCGTCCTGCCGCAGGTCCTGCAGGTGACCGCTCGGCACATGGACGCTCTCCTTCATCGTCTTTTACCCCAGGGGGTATGCGTTGGCGACCACGATAGTCGGTGGTCACGGGACGCGCCAACCGTCAATCGGCACAAGTGCTGATCGCATGAGCAGTTCGTCCGCCGGACGAACGCTGCTCATTCGACTGGGGTGGGGCCGTGATCGCGCTGGAGGCGGTCGGTCAGCGTTCGCGCCAGTCGGGGCCCAGGCGCACGACATCGCCCACGACGACGACGGCCGGCGCCTGCACACCACGGGCGCGGGCGAGCTCGGCGATGGTGTCGACGGTTCCGACAGTCGTGCGCTGCTCGGGCGCGAAGCCGCGCTCGACGACCGCGACGGGGCAGTCCGCCGACCGGCCGTGCTCGACGAGCAGCTCTGTCGTGCGAGCCAGCTGGGTGACGCCCATCAGTAGCACCAGGGTGTGGTCGCCGCCGGTCGGCAGCACCGGGATGTCCTCGTGCCCGGTGACGACCGTGAAGCCGCGCGCCACCCCGCGATGGGTCACCGGTATGCCGGCTGCCGCGGGCACGCTCACCGCGCTGGTCACGCCGGGCACCACCTCCACGGGTATGCCGTGTGCCTCGCACGCGTCGCGCTCCTCGCCGCCGCGCCCGAGCACGTACGGGTCGCCTCCCTTGAGACGTACGACGCCGAGTCCACGCTGCGCCTCCTCCACGAGGAGGTCGTTGATCCGCGACTGCGGCACCGGGTGGTTGCCCGGCGTCTTGCCGACGTCGATGACGCGCACCGATGCGGGTAGCCGGTCGACGACGGCCCGAGGGGCGAGCCGGTCGACGACGACGACGTCCGCCGAGGCGAGCAGTTCGTGGCCCCGGGCCGTCAGCAGGCCGTCGGTGCCCGGGCCGCCGCCGACAAGGGCGACCCAGCCGCGCCGGCCGTGAGTGCGCGTTCGGCGCAGATCCAGCGCGCCCGAGACGAGCGCCCGCTCCACCCCGTCGCGGACCGTCACGGCCAGACCGGGGTCGCCCGCGGCATACGCGGCGACGGTGACGCGGCCGTCCGGGGTGGTCACGTCGGCACGGGCGGCGACGCTGGCGGTGGTCCCGGCCGCGCCGGTCGCGTCGACGCACCAGACGCGCAGGGCCTCGGCGTCGGCGGCGACCTCGCGGTCGACGGACGGCTCGCCCGTCGCGGTGTGGGCGAACCACGCGCCGTCGAGGTCGGCGGGGCCGGCGTAGTCGCGCCCGACCCAGTCGACGCGTCCGGCCACAGCGAGGTCGCGGAGGTCCTCGCAGAGCCACGGCGAGACGACCCGCACCACCGCGCCTTCGTCGAGGAAGGCCCGGACCCGGCGCGCGGACACCGGCCCGCCACCGACCGCGACGACGAGACGGCTGGTCAGGTCGAGCACGACCGGCAGCGCGGGCTTCAGATGTCCCATGCCTCGTCGCCTTCGGGCTCGGTCGGGGCCGGGGCCGCCGAGGGGAGGGTCGCACCGACCATGCCGGCAGCAACCGTGCGCCCGTCGTGGGCGTCGATGAGCAGGAACGAGCCGCCGCGTCGCGAGGTCGAGTAGTTCTCGACCGGGACGGGACCTGCCAGTCGCAGAGTCACGAGGCCGATGTCGTTGAGGGACAGGGCTTCCGACGCAGCCGTGCGGAGGTCGTCGAGGTCGAGGGCGCCGTCGAGTGAGCGAACCGCCGTCTGAACCGTTCGCGACCCGTGCTTGAGCAGGAGGCGCTGGCCGGGCCGCAGCGGCGCGTCGCCCAGCCAGCAGACGACGGCCTTGATGTCCTGCGTCGGTTCGGGGGCGTCGGCAGCGGCGGCGATGACGTCACCGCGCGAGATGTCGATCTCGTCGGCCAGGCGCAGGGTCACCGACTGGGGCGCGAAGGCCTCCTGAAGCTGACGCTCGCCGAGGTCGATGCCCGCGACGGTCGTGCGGCGACCCGAGGGGAGGGCCACCACCTCGTCACCGACGCGCACGACACCCGAGGCCACCTGGCCGGCATACCCCCGGTAGTCGCGGTGGGCCTCGTCGCGCGCTGCGCCCTGCGGGCGGATGACGAGCTGCACCGGCATCCGGAAGGACTCGTGAGCCGGGTCGTCGGACGGCGGAAGCGCCTCGAGCAGCTCGAGCAGGCTGGGGCCGGAGTACCACGGGGTGCGCGCCGAACGCTCCGCGATGTTGTCGCCGTCGAGGGCGCTGACCGGGACCGCGATGGCGTCGACGACGCCGAGCTCGCGGGCGACGGCCTGCACCTCGGCCTCGACACGGGCGTAGACCTCCTGCGAGAAGTCGACGAGGTCGATCTTGTTGACGGCGACGACGACGTGCGGCACGCGCAGGAGCGCCGTGACTGCGAGGTGGCGCCGGGTCTGCTCGAGGACTCCCTTGCGGGCGTCGACGAGCAGCACGACGACGTCCGCGGTGGACGACCCGGTGACGGTGTTGCGGGTGTACTGCACGTGGCCGGGGCAGTCGGCGAGGACGAACGAGCGGTTGGCGGTCGCGAAGTAGCGGTAGGCGACGTCGATGGTGATGCCCTGCTCGCGCTCGGCGCGCAGACCGTCGGTGAGCAGGGCCAGGTCGGCGGCGGTCAGGCCGCGGTCACGACTGACGCGCTCGACGGCGGCGAGCTGGTCGGAGAGGACCGACTTCGTGTCGTGGAGCAGGCGGCCGACGAGGGTCGACTTGCCGTCGTCGACGGAGCCTGCGGTCGCGAGCCGCAACAGGGTGCTCATCTCAGGGTGTCCTTGTCTTGGGGCCCCCGCGAAGTATCGGAGCGAGGGACGAGCGGAGAGCTTCGTGGGGAGCTCAGAAGTAGCCCTCCTTCTTGCGGTCCTCCATGGCGGCCTCGGAGATCCGGTCGTCGGCGCGCGTGGCGCCGCGCTCGGTCAGGGTCGAGGCAGCGACCTCGAGGACGATGTCGGCGTTGGTGCGGGCCGCGGACTCGACGGCGCCGGTGCACGACATGTCACCGACGGTCCGGTAGCGCACCAGGCGCCGCTCGACGGACTCGTCGTCGCGCGGCCGGCTCACCGGCCCGACCGCGAGCCACATGCCGTCGCGGCGGAAGACCTCGCGCTCATGGGCGTAGTAGAGCGGTGCGAGCGGGATGTCCTCGCGCTCGATGTAGCGCCAGATGTCGACCTCGGTCCAGTTGCTGATCGGGAACACGCGAACGTGCTCGCCGGGGCGGTGCCTGGGGTTGAAGAGGTTCCACAGCTCGGGGCGCTGGTTCTTGGGGTCCCACTGGCCGAACTCGTCACGGAGCGAGACAATCCGCTCCTTGGCGCGCGCCTTCTCCTCGTCGCGCCGGCCGCCGCCGAAGACCCCGTCGAAGCGGTGCTCGTTGATGGCGTCGAGCAGCGGCACGGTCTGCAGCGGGTTGCGGGTGCCGTCGGCCCGCTCGCGCAGCCGGCCGTCGTCGATGTAGTCCTGCACGCTTGCGACGACGAGCCGCAGGCTGAGCCGCTCGACGGTCTCGTCGCGGTAGGCGAGGACCTCCGGGAAGTTGTGACCCGTGTCGACGTGCAGCACCGGGAAGGGGATCGGCGCCGGCCAGAAGGCCTTTGCCGCGAGGTGCAGCATGACGACGGAGTCCTTGCCGCCGCTGAAGAGCAGGGCGGGCCGCTCGAGCTCGCCGGCCATCTCACGGATGACGAGGATCGACTCTGCCTCGAGCGCGTCGAGGTGCGTCAGGCGCCGCTCGTCCGCTGCGTCCGTCGCTGTGGTCTGGGGCTGCAGGGTCGTCGTCATGTGTGGAGTCCGCACTCGGTCTTGGCGAAGCCGGCCCAGCGGCCGGCGCGAGGGTCCTCGCCGGGCTCGACCCGGCGCGTGCACGGCTCGCACCCGATGGACGGGTAGCCGTCGGAGAGAAGGGAGTTGACCTCGACCCGGTGCTCGGCGGCATACGCAAGCAGCTCGTCGAAGGTCCACGCCGCCAGAGGGTTGATCTTGACGAGGCCGTTCTTGGCGTCCCACGTCACGAGCGGCGTGTCGGCGCGGCTAGGGCCCTCCTCGCGGCGCACGCCGGTCACCCACGCCTCGTAGAGCGGGAGGGTGCGGGCAAGCGGCTCGACCTTGCGCATCTGGCAGCACAGGGCCGGGTCACGCTCGTAGAGGCGGGCGCCGTACTTCTCGTCCTGCTCGGCGACGGTGAGCTCCGGGAGGACGTCGACGACGGTGATCGGCAGCTCCTCGGCGACGATGTCGCGGGTCACCATCGTGTCGGAGAAGTGGTAGCCGGTGTCGAGGAAGAGGACGTCGACCCCAGGCGCGAAGCGCGAGACGACATGCGGTAGAACGGCATCCGCCATCGAGCAGGCCACCGCGAGGCTGCCGTCGAAGTGGAAGGCCGCCCAGGCCGCGACCTCGTCGGCGGTCGGCTCGCGCTCCGGGTCGGCGGCGAGCGTCGCGTTGAAGTCGTCGACGATGGCCTTGAGCTCGGCCTCGGATCGCCGCTTGCGCGGCACCTGGGGGGTGGCGAGGGACACGGTCGTCATACCAGCGCTCCTTCCTCTGCTCGGGCAGTCCACTGGGAGAAGGTCTCGCCGTCTTCGCGCTCGGCGACGAAACGGCGCACGACGCGCTCGACGTAGTCGGGTAGGCCGTCGACCGCCACCTTGAGGCCGCGGACGGTGCGCCCGAGGCCGGCCTCGTCACGGTCGGCGGACGCCAGGCCGCCACCGAGGTGCACCTGGAAGCCCGGCACCTGCTCGCCGTCGATGGTGACGAGCTGGCCCTTGAGCCCGATGTCCGCGGTCTGGATGCGGGCGCACGAGTTCGGGCAGCCGTTGATGTTGAGCAGGATCGGGGCATCGAGCGAGCCGTCCTCGACGAGGTCGGCCAGCCGCTGCTCCAGCTCGGCGATGGCGTCGGTGGCCGTCTGCTTCGTCTCGACGATGGCGAGCTTGCAGTACTCGATGCCGGTGCAGGCCATCGTCGTGCGGCGGAAGGGGCTGGGCTTCGCCGTGAGCCCCAGCCCCTCGAGCCCCGCGACGAAGTCGTCGACGCGGGCGGCGGGCACCCCGAGGATCACGAGCTTCTGGTGGGCGGTGAGCCGCACCGCGGTCGCTCCATGGGACTCGACGAGGTCGGCGAGGCGGGTCAGCAGGGTGCCGCTGATGCGGCCCACCGTCGGAGCGGCTCCGACGTAGTAGTCGCCGTCCTTCTGCCGGTGCACGCCGACGTGGTCACCGGGGCCGGTGGCCGGTGCGGGCGGCGGACCGTCGGGCAGCGGGCGTCCGAGGTACTCCGTCTCGAGCACCTCGCGGAACTTTGCCGGACCCCACTCCGCGAGCAGGAACTTCAGGCGCGCCTTGTTGCGCAGCCGGCGGTAGCCGTAGTCGCGGAAGATCGAGATGACCCCGTGCCACACGTCGACGGCGTCGTCCTCGGAGACGAAGACGCCGAGGCGCTCTGCCAGGCGCGGGGAGGTCGACAGGCCGCCGCCGACCCAGAGGTCGTAGCCGGGGCCGAGCTCGGGGTGGATGACCCCGACGAGCGAGATGTCGTTGATCTCGTGGACGACATCGAGGCTCGGGTGCCCGGTGATGGCGGTCTTGAACTTGCGGGGCAGGTTGGACAGGTCGAGGTCGCCGAGGTACTTCTCGGTGATCCGGGCGATGACGGGCGTCGGGTCGATGATCTCGTCCGCCGCGACGCCGGCCACGGGGCTGCCGAGGAAGCCGCGCGGGGTGTCACCGCACGCCTCCGTCGTCTGCAGGCCGACCGACTCCAGACGCCGCCAGATCTCAGGCACGTCCTCGATGCGCACCCAGTGGTACTGGAGGTTCTGCCGGTCCGTGATGTCGGCGCTGTCGCGGGCGAAGTCGGTGGAGATGCCGCCGAGGACGCGCAGGCGCCCGGGCGTCAGGGCCTGGCCGTCGCTGCGGACCCGGAGCATGAAGTAGCGGTCGCTCAGCTCGTCGTCGCTCAGCTGGGCCGTGCGCCCGCCGTCGATCCCCGGACGGCGCTGGGTGTAGAGGCCCCACCAGCGGAAACGGCCCGAGAGGTCGTGCGTCGGGATGGAGTCGAAGCCGTCGCGGGAGTAGATCTGCTCGATGCGCTCGCGCACGTTGAGCCCGTTGTCCTCGAGCTTCCAGGTCTCGTTGCCGTTCAGCGGCTCGGGGCCGTCGACCTTCCACTGCCCGTTGGAACGGCCGGCGCGGGGCGGTCGCGTGCTCGGGCGGGTGGTCCCGGTCGAGGAGTCGGTGACGGTCATGTAATCGAATGTATAACTGCCGATTATCCGGACCCACCCAGGTCCAGAGTGCGGCCCTTTCCCACCGGACGAGTGGGAAAGGCCACCTCGACCCGATCGACCGCTTGCGTATGCCGTGCGCAGCGGGCCGCTCGTCAGGGCCCGGCCAGCTGGCCGGAGTCGACGGCCTCGACGATACCGAGCACCGTCGCGAGGTACCGCTGCGAGTGGTTGTAGGACAGGATCGACGCACGCAAGTCCGCCGGTCGCGACAGGTCCCCGACACCGGCGCAGAGGTAGTTCGCCGCCGCGAGCGCGGCATCCTCGATGTTCTGCGGGTCGTTGACGCCGTCGCCGTTGCCGTCAGCACCCCAGAGGCGCCACGTGGCAGGGATGAACTGCATCGGGCCCACGGCGTGGTCCCAGACAGAGTCGCCGTCCCAGCGGCCCCGGTCGGTGTCCCGTATCGCCGCGAACGAGCCACCCGTGAGCGCGGGCCCGATGACCGGAGGGACGGCGTCGTGCGCCGTGTCCAGCCGTCGCCCACGTAGCGAGGACGACTCCACCTCCCCGATGGCGGCCAGCAGCATGACCGGCAGCTTGCAGCGGCCCTCGCGCTCGGCTGCGGAGGCGTAGGCAGCCCAGATGATCTCGTCCTTGCTCTGCGCGGCCCTCGTGCCGGTGGTCTTCGACGGCACCCGGACGGCAGTGGGGACCTGGATGGGCGCCTTGGGCTGCCACGGCGTGGGGTCGCTGCTCGACCCGCCTCCCGGCTCGAGCGAAGCCGCCGAGGGCGGGCTCGCCCCCTCGACGGACAGGACCGCCGCGACGCGTATCTCGTCGAAGAACGGGAGCACGAGGTCGCCGGTCACCGACCCGAATCCGGGGCTGGCGGGTGCCGGCGACATGGTCGACGGACCCGGCGCTCCCGGAACCAACGGCGGCAGCAGCGGCGCGGGCGTCGGCGTCGGCACCGGAGGCGCACTGTCGGCAAAGGCTGACGGCGCCGCTGCGCCGACCACGGCGGCAGCGGCGAGCGACAGTGCCGCGGCCACCGCGGCGGTCAGCCGTCGCTCCCTCCGGCGTGCCATGTCCGCCCCTCCCCCGGCGGCACCAGGCCGCTCCTGCTCACCAGTACAGCGTGGAAACCCCCGCCCCGGCGACGAACACCGACAACCGCTGGGAGGGTGACCATTCTGCCCTGATGTCGCGGGCGTCGGTCAGTGGGCCTTCACGGCCAGGACGGCGCACGGCGCGTCGAGCAGGACCTGCTGCGACGTGCTGCCGGCGACCAGCTTGCCGACGGGGGAGCGCCGGCGGACCCCGATGACGACCAGGTCCGCGTCGACCTCGTCTGCCGTGGCGAGGATCTCGTCCGCCGCTGAGCGGCCGGTCGTGGGCTGGCGCACCTGGTGGGCGATGTCCGCGTCCGCCAGCTGCAGGTCGATCGTGTCGATGTCCTCGGCGGTGGCGAAGGTGGCATCGGCGTAGTTGCCGTCGCGGCCGGTGTTGACGACGGTGAGATGCGACCGGCCCTCCTGGGCAAGCCCGATGGCGGCATCGAGGGCAGCAACGCCCTCGGGGGTCGGGATGTAGCCGACGACGATCCTGGCGAACATGCTTCTCCTACGGGCTGGCTCCCGAGCGGGGCCACCGGGGAGGCGGCCCCGCTCGGCGAGGATGACTGACTACTGCTCGAGCTTCATCGCGCCCGTCATGATCGCGACGCCGTCGGTCATGGAGTGGGAGGACGGGGTGATGACGCCGGCTCGCCCGCCCAGCCGTTGGACGTGGATCCGGTCGGCGACCTCCCACACGTGGGGCATGTTGTGCGAGATGAGGATGATCCCGAGGCCCTTGTCACGCAGCTGACGGATCATCTCCAGCACCTGGTTGCCCTCCCTGACCCCGAGGGCCGCGGTGGGCTCGTCGAGGATGACGACCTTGCCGCCGAAGGCGGCGGCGCGGCTCACGGCCACGGCCTGTCGCTGACCACCCGAGAGCGTCTCGACGGCCTGCGCCATGTTCTGGATCGTCTGGATCCCCAGTCCCCGCACCGACTCTCCGGCGCGCACCCGCATCCCCTTCTTGTCGAGCATCCGGAGGACCGAGCCGAGGGGTCCCGGCCGTCGCTCCTCGCGCGCGAGGTAGAGATTGCTGGCGATGTCGAGGGCCGGGATGACCGCCAGCTGCTGGTAGACCGTCTCGATGCCGGCATCACGGGCGTCCTGAGGACGTTTGAAGTGGACGACCTTGCCGTCGAGGCGGATCTCTCCCGAGTCCGGCTCGAGGGCGCCGCTCAGGCACTTGATGAGGGTCGACTTGCCGGCGCCGTTGTCGCCGATGACCGCGAAGACCTCGCCGGGGTAGAGATCGAGGTCCACGCCGTCGAGCCCGACGACCCGGCCGAAGGTCTTCACCAGGCCGCGTGCCGAGAGCACCGGATCACCTCTGTCGCCGTTCGGTTCGGACGTCGCCAGCACCCCGCGATGCTCGACGGCTGTGTCCGTGGTGGTGGGTACGGCGTCTGTGCTCATGCCTTGACCTTCCTGATCCACTGGTCGACCGAGACGGCGACGATCACGAGCACACCCGTCGCGAGGACCCGGTACTGCTGGTCGATGCCGGCGAGTGACAGGCCGAACGCCAGCGACTGGACGATCAGCGCACCGATGAGGGTGCCGACGAGCCGACCGCGCCCACCGAAGAGGCTCGTGCCACCGATGACCACAGCGGTGATGCTGCTGAGGTTCGCATCCACGATGGCGTTGGGCGTGGCTGCACCCGAACGTCCGATGAGCACCCACGCGGCGAACCCGTAGATGAGCCCCGCGACGGTGTAGACGGCGAGCAGCACGCGCCCGGTCGCCACGCCGGAGAGGCGCGCAGACTCGCGGTCGTCGCCGACGGCATACACGTGGCGCCCCCAGGCGGTCTGCGACAGCGCGAAGCCCACGATGGCGTACATCACCCCGACGGCCACCACGCCCCACGTCAGCCGGAAGCCGCCTCGTGGGCCGAAGCCCTCCCCGAGGACGTTGAGCAGCCCCGGCAGGTGATCCGCCTGGATGCTAGAGCCGCCCGAGTAGAGCAACGCGAGGGCCGTGAAGATGCTGAGGGTGCCGAGGGTGACGATGAAGGGCGGCAGGTTGAGCCGCGTCACGAGCAGGCCGTTGAGCAAGCCGGCCGCCACGGCCAGGGCCAGGCCGACGAGCAGGGCCAGAACCGCGTTGAGGCCGCCGTCCTTGGCCAGGGTGGCCATCACCATCATCGACAGGATGGCGATCGCCCCGACGGACAGGTCGATGCCCGCGGTCAGGATGATGAGGGTCTGGCCGATGGCGAGGGCGGCGATGACGGCGGTCTGCTGGAGCAGCAGGCCGAGCGACGACGCCGACGCGAAACGCGAGTTCAGCAGCGTGAAGGCGATGAACGCGACGACGAGGATGAAGAGCGGGCTCAGCCACGGGTAGCCGTGCAGCACGTGCTGGATGCGCTGGAGCGGGCTCTGCTGCCGCCGAGCGAACTCGGCGGCAGCCGACTGGGACGCCATGGCTCAGTTGCCCCAGCAGATCTTCAAGGCCTGGTCGGAGGTGATGGAGTCGACCCCTTCGACCTTCTTGTCGGTCACGAGCGCGACCCCGGTGTTGTAGAAGTCGAGGCCCGGAGACACGGACGGCTTGGCACCACCGGTGGCGACCTTGGCGATGGCCTCCATGCCGAGGGTGGCCATCTTCAGCGGGTACTGCTGGGCCGTCGCGCCGATGACGCCGTCCTTGACCGACTTCACGCCGGCGCAGCCTCCGTCGACGGAGACGATGAGGGCCGTCTTGCCCTGGGCCTTCAGTGCCCCGTTGGCGCCGACGGCCGTGGGCTCGTTGATCGTGTAGACGAGGTTGATGTCGGGGTTCTTCGAGAGGCACTTCTCCATGGCGGTGCGCCCGCCGTCCTCGGCGCCCTGTCCGGCCTCGTTGCAGACGATGGTGTAGTCGCCGCCCTTGCCGCCGGTGTACTTGCCGGTCTTGTCCTCGTCACCGTTCTTCTTCGGGTCCTTGACGTCGATGCCCATGCCCTCGAGGAAGCCCTGGTCACGGTTGTAGTCGACCGAGACGATCTTGTCGTTGAAGAGGTCGAGCAGCGCGATGGTGGCCGGCTTGCCGGCGAGCTGGGCTGCCGCCCACTGGCCGTCGAGCTTGCCGGCCTGGCGGTTGTCCGTGGCGAAGGTGATGTCGACCGTGTTGGCAGGGTCCGGGGGCGTGTCGAGGGCGATGACGTAGAGCCCCGCGTCGCGGGCCTTCTTCATCGCCGCGTTGACGCCCGTGCTCATCGGCGTGATGAGGATGCCCTTGTCACCTCGGGCGACGGAGTCCTCGATCGCGGTGATCTGACCCGCGTCGTCGCCCTCCGCCTTGCCGGAGGCCACGGTGAGGCTCACGTTGTTCTTGTCCGCGTCTGCCTTCGCGCCCTTCTGCATGGCCACGAAGAAGGGGTTCGTCGAGTCCTTCGTGATGAGGGCGACGCCAACCTTGTCGCCGGATCCAGCGGTGCCTCCGCCGCCAGACCCGGAGCCCGAGTCGGACCCGCAGGCAGCCGCCCCGAGCAGGACGGAGCAGCTGGCGACTGCGACGAGAGCGCGCCGGCCGAGGCGGCGCGTGGACGGGGGAGGGGATGTGCGCTGCATGGACGTGACCTCTCTGTCATACGTCATCGTTCGACAACGTTGTCATGTCGATTTATAGGGTGCACTTGCCCTCACGTCAAGGGATCCGGTACTAATCGCAACGTGGATGAGACAACGATGTCCGATTTCGGCCCCGGTGCCCGGCGCCGCGCCCTGTCCAGCGCGACCCGGCCGGTCACGCGCGCGACGATGAAGGATGTCGCGGCCCTCTCCGGGGTCAGCCTCAAGACGGTCTCGCGGGTCGTCAACCGAGAGCCGGGCGTCTCCGACGCCGTCCGGGAACGGGTCGAGAAGGCGGTCGCCCGGCTCGACTACACCCACAACGTCCACGCCAGCAACCTGCGCCGGTCGGGCGGTCGCACGGGGACGATCGGCGCGCTCTTCCAGGACATCAGCAACAGCTTCTCGGCGAGCCTGCTGCGCTCGCTGGAGGACGTCGCGAGGACCCAGCACACTGCCGTGCTGGCAGCGAGCCTCGACGAGGAGCCGGACCGTGAGATCGCCCTCGTACGAGGCCTGGTCGCGCGTCGCGTCGACGGCCTCGTGCTCATGCCGGCCACGTCTCGGCAGGAGTACCTCGCCCCCGAGCTGCGGGCGGGACTGCCCATGGTCTTCGTCGACCGCCTGCCCCACGGCGTCGACGCGGACTCGGTGACCGTCGACAACGTGCTCGGTGCGCGCCACGCGGTCGAGCACCTCGTCCGGCACGGACACCGGAGGATCGCCATGCTGAGCGACCTGTCCAACATCCAGACGGCGACGGACCGCCTGCGCGGCTACCGCGAAGTGCTCCAGGTTGCCGGCATCCCGGCGGACGGCGCCCTCGAGGTGGTCGACCTGCGCACCCCCGAGGCGGCCAGTGAGGCCGTGCGCCGCCTCTACCGCAGCAACTCTCCCCCGACCGCGGTGTTCGCCGGGCGCAACGACCTGGCCATCGGGGCCGTCAGGGCGCTTCGGTCGCTCGGGCTGGTGCACAAGGTCGCGGTCGTCGGCTTCGACGACTTCCCGCTCGCCGACCTGGTCGACCCGGCCCTGACCGTGGTCCGCCAGAACGTCGCCCAGATCGGTGCAGAGGTCGGTCGGCTGCTCTTCTCGCGGATCGCGGGTGACACCTCGCCCCCGCGGCGCGTCATCATCGAGCCGACGCTCGTCATGCGCGGGTCAGGAGAGATCCCCCCGGCCTGACCGGCGCCGCTGCGCCCAACGGAGTCGGACCGGCTGCCCCGGGCGCAGCTGCGCGGCCCGGGACACCGACGCCCTGGTCAGCACCGCGACGACGGGATAGCCACCCGTCACCGGGTGGTCGGCGAGGAAGACGACGGGCTCACCACCCGGAGGGACCTGCACCGCCCCGGCGACGAGGCCCTCACTCGGGAGCTCGCGCTCGGCATACGCCTCACTCCTGCGGATCTGCTTGCCCTCCAGTCGTATCCCCACACGATTGCTCCTCGGGGAGACGGTCCACGCCGAGTCCTCGACGCCCGTGAGATCGCACCAGTCGGCCCGAGGGCCAGGATCCACGAGAAGCACGACCTCGCCGCCCGCCGGCGCTTGCTGCGGCGCCACCTCGACGAGAGGGAACGCTGCGGGCGGCCGTCCCACGGGCAGCACGTCCCCGACGGCTGGCGCCGGTGGGCCGATCTGTGCCAGCGTGTCGGTCGACCGCGACCCGAGCACGGGGGCGACCGCGACGCCGCCGCGCACGGCGAGCCACGTCCGCAGGCCCGCGGCAGGAGCGCCGAGAGTGAGCACCTGCCCGTCGGTCAGGGCGACCGGTGCGGCTTGGGGAACGGGCCGGCCGTCGACGTCGGCCCGGCACTCGGCGCCGGTGAGGGCCACGAGCAGGTCACCCCGGGCGCGCACCCTCAGGCCGCCGAGCGTGACCTCGAGCGAGGCCGGGGCGGCCGCCGCGGGAGGTGGGTGGGTGGCGTCCAGCAGATGCCCCACCAGGCGCAGTCCGAGCAGGTATGCCGTGGGGTCGGCGGCGCCGGAGGGCCCGACTCCCATGCCGGCCAGACCCGGCCGGCCCAGGTCCTGGACGAGGGTGAGCGGGCCGGTGGCGAGCACCTCGAGTGCGGGCGACGAGCCAGGCGCGAGACTTCGGGCTGCGGTCTGCTGGGTGGTCAGCGGGGCTGTCGGCGGCGAGGTCGAGGCCTGCGCCGCCTCTGCGACGAAGCGGACCCGGCGGCCGGGAGCGAGCAGGGCAGGCGGGTTGCGGTCGACGTCCCAGAGCACGGCGTTGGTGGTGCCGATGAGCTGCCAGCCGCCGGGCGAGTCCCGAGGGTAGATGCCGCTGAACTCGCCTGCGAGCGCGACGGATCCGGCCGGCACGCGGATGCGCGGCTCGGTGCGACGGGGGACCTGAAGACGCGGGTCCCCGTCGACCAGGTAGGCGAATCCCGGTGCGAAGCCGCCGAATCCGACCCGCCAGGTGCGTCCCGTGTGCGCCTCCACCACCTCCTCGCGAGTGAGGCCGGTGAGGCGTGCCACCTCGTCGAGGTCGGGCCCGTCGTAGCGCACCGCGACCTCGACGACCTCACCCGCAGCGGCCTCGACGGCGTCCGCGGCCGCGGCGGCGGCGGGCTCCACCGCCGCAGCTTCCTCGACGCACTCGCGCGCCACCTGTGCCCACCTGTCGGCGTCGGCGAGCGTGACGAGCACGGTGCGGGCTCCGACGACGAGGTCGTCAACCGCGGCCCAGACGCCGTGACCGCGGCCCACGAGCGCTGCCAAGTGCGCCCGCAAAGCCAGGGCGGCAACGGTGTCCGAGACCTCGACGAGCAGGGCTGCGCCGCCGATCGGCAGCGCCCGCGCCTCCACGCTCAGCCCACGAAGGGGCGAATCTCGACGCCCGACTCCTCGAGTGCCGCACGCACGGCTCTCGCCATGACGACGGCACCGGGGGTGTCGCCGTGGATGCACACGGACTCGGCCCGAACCTCGACGTCCGTGCCGTCTACCGCGGTCACGACGCCTTCTAGCGCGAGCCGGACCACCCGCGCCGCCACCTCTGCGGGTTCGAGGAGCACGGCGCCAGGCTCGGTTCGCGGGACGAGCCGACCCTCGGGCGTGTAGGCGCGGTCGGCGAAGGCCTCCGTGACGGGGCGGAGCCCGGCGTCGGCGGCGAGCTCCAGCATGAGGCTCTGGGGCAGGCCGAGGACCGGTAGTGAGCTGTCGACTGCCACCACGGCCTCGATGATGGCCCGCGCCTGGCCCTCGTGGTGGACGACTGCGTTGTAGAGGGCGCCGTGGGGCTTGACGTAGGCCACCCGGGTGCCCTCCACCTGAGCCGCCGCCGACAGGGCACCGAGCTGGTAGATGATGTCGGCGGACAGCTCGTCCGGCGGGACGTCCATGAAGCGCCGGCCGAAGCCCACGAGGTCGTGGTAGCCCACTTGGGCGCCGACGACGACGCCCCGCTCGGCCGCATACCGGCACGTCGTGCGCAGGGTGAGCGGGTCCCCGGCGTGGAAGCCGCAGGCGACGTTGGCGCTGGTCACGACGTTGAGCACGGCGGCGTCGTTGCCGAGCGTCCAGGCGCCGTAGGACTCACCGACGTCGGCGTTGAGGTCGAGGCGCATCAGCGGGACCCAAGTCACTTCAGGCCGGAGTAGAAGTCGGGCAGGCGCTTCTCGTATGCCGTCAGCAGCTCGCGCGCGACCGTCACCGAGTCGACGAGCGGGTGGAGCGCAAAAGCCTGCACCGCAAGGGATCTCGACTGCTCGACGGCCGCACGGATGACGAGCTCGTCGACCGCCTTGACCTGCTGCACCAGCCCGAGCGCATGGCCGGCGAGCGGGCTCACCGCCACCGGCACCGGTCCGGCTGCGTCCACACGGCACGGCACCTCGACGACGGCATCGTCGGGGAGGCCGGCGACCGCGCCGCCGCCGCGGACGTTGAGGATGAGCCGGGCGGGCTCGTCGCGCGCGATGGCCGCCATCAGCGCCAGCGCCACGCCCTCGTAGCCGCCACCCTCCACGTCGGCCGCGGAGCGCTCGTGGGCCTGCCCGTCGTCGTCCTCCCGCGTCTCCTGCATGTAGGTGGCGTTGCGTTCCCGGCGCACCGCGTCCCAGCGCTCCCAGGCCTCACCGGGCGCGGCCGCCACGTCCGTGTAGAAGCCGGCCTGCTGCCCGACGAGGAACTCACCCCGCGTCTGGTCCGCGCCGGCGATCTGCGCGATCGCGTCACGCGTGAAGTAGTAGTAGAAGAGGTACTCGTTGGGCAGCGAGCCGAGCGAGCGCAGCCAGTCGGTGCCGAAGAGCTGCCCCTCCTCGATCCCGCCGAGCGCCACCTCGTCGGCAAGCAGGTCGGGCAGCAGGTCACGCCCGTCGAGTCGCAGGCCGGTGAGCCACCCGAGGTGGTTGAGGCCGGCATAGTCGATCTCGAGGTCGTCGAGGTCGCGGCCGAGGGCGCCGGCGGCCCGCTTCGCGAGACCGAGCGGTGAGTCACAGATCCCGACGACGCGATCGCCGAGCACCGACTGCATGGCCTGCGTCACGAGCCCGGCCGGGTTGGTGAAGTTGATGACCCACGCGTCGGGCGCCAGACGGCGTACGCGTTCGGCCACGTCGAGCGCGACCGGCACCGTCCGCAGGCCGTAGCCGACGCCACCGGGACCGGTCGTCTCCTGGCCGAGCAGCCCCAGGTCGAGGGCGATCCGCTCGTCGGCGGTGCGCCCCTCGAGGCCACCGACCCGCATCGCCGAGAAGACGAAGTCCGCGCCCGCGAGCGCCGCGTCCAGGTCGGTGGTCGCGCTCACGGAGGGCGGTGCCACCGCGACGCCGCCCTGCGTGGCCGCCTGGGCCGAGAGGACGCCGCGCATGACGTCGAGCCGGGTGGCGTCGACGTCGTGCAGGACCACCTCGGTGACCCGGCGGTCGGCCGTGTCACTCAGCAGCGCACCGTGGACGAGCGGCACGCGGAAGCCGCCCCCGCCGAGGATGACCAGCTTCATAGCGACACCACCATCGGACCGTACCAAGACCTGCGGGCCGAGCCACGCGAGCGCGACGGACCGCCCAGCGTCAGGGCGCCTGGTGGCCGCTCGAGGGGGACAGCGGGTACGCGTGCACGACCGCCTCGGTCAGCTTCGGCACGACAGCGATCAGCGTGCGTTCGGCGCGGTGCGCCAGATCGTGCGCCTCACGCAGCGACAGGTCGGCGGCGACGTCGAGGACCGCGTCAGCGATGACCTCGTGCCCGACCCAGCGCATCCGCAGCCGGCGGACCCCGAGCACGCCGGCCGAGTCGCGAAGGGCCACCTCCGCCCGCTCGACGACCTCGGGGTCGACCCCGTCCAGCAACCGGCGAAAGACGTCACGGGCCGTCGTGCGCAGGACCAGAACGATGGCGAGCGTGATGGCGAGGCCGACGACGGGGTCGGCCCAGCTCCACCCGATCGCGACGCCCCCGGCGCCGATGAGGACCGCGAGCGACGTCAGACCGTCGGTGCGCGCGTGGTACCCGTCCGCCACGAGCGCCGCCGAGCCGATGGCCTTCCCCTCCCGGATCCGGAAGAGCGCCACGACCTCGTTGCCCACGAAGCCGACCAGCCCGGCGACGGCGACCCAGCCGAGGTGGTCGACGGGCGCGGGGTCGAGCAGCCGGCGCACCGCCTCCCAGCCGGCGATCACGGCGGACAGCGCGATCATCGCGACGACGAAGAGGCCCGCGAGGTCCTCGGCGCGCCCGTAGCCGTAGGTGTAGCGACGGGTCGCAGCCCGCCGGCCCAGCAGGAACGCGATCCACAGCGGCACCGCCGTCAGGGCGTCGGAGAAGTTGTGGATGGTGTCGGCCAGCAGGGCGACCGAGCCGGAGAGGAGGACCACGACGAGCTGGAGCACCGCCGTCACCGCCAGGCCCACGAGACTGATCCGCACGGCGCGTATGCCTCGGGCGCTGGACTCCAGGGCCGAGTCGATGGAGTCCGCGGGGTCGTGCGAGTGCGGGGTCAGGGCATGCCGGACGCGGGCGATCCACCCCGACCCGTGGTCGTGGTCGTGGTCGTGGTGGTGGTGGTGGTCATGCTCGTGCCCGTGGTCATGCTCGTGCCCATGGTCGTGGTCGTGGTCGTACGCCTGGTCGGGCGGGGTGGTCGACGCCATGGACCGAGCCTATCTGCACATGTGCGAAGGTATGCAGGCAGTAGGGTCTCGTCATGCACGCCCACCTGCCGGACCTCTCGATGCCCACCGACGAGCAGGCCGCCCTGGCCGCCGAGACCTTCCGCATGCTGGCCGACCCGACGCGCATCAAGCTGCTGTGGGCCCTGCTCCAAGGGGAGTCCTCGGTCTCCTGCCTCGCGGACCTCGCCGCGGTGAGCCCGACCTCCGTGAGCCAGCACCTGGCGAAGCTGCGCCTGGCCGGTCTCGTGCACGGCCGTCGCGAGGGCACCTTCGTCTACTACGCCGCCGCCGACGCCCACGTGCACGCCCTGCTGGCGGAGGCCCTCTTCCACGCCGACCACGCCGATCAGGACCTCGGCACGGAGGCCGACCACCAGCACCGGATGTCAGGCGCGACCCACAGCCGCTGACCGGGCACGCCCCACGGCATACGCAAGTCGGGATATCGCGGCGAGTCGCGCGCGACGATGCGAGACCATGGACGCGTGCCGGCCCACCACACGTTCGACCCGCTCGCGTCCCGTCGCACCGCCGACGAGCCGCCACTGGACGTGTTCGTCTGGGGCACGGTCTTCCTCGACATGATCTTTGCCGGATTGCCGAACGCCCCCAAGCCGGGCACCGAGGTGTGGGCCGACGGGCTCGCCTCCTGCCCCGGCGGCATCGCCAACCTCGCCATCGCGACCCGCCGCCTCGGCCTGCGCACCGGCCTCGCCGCGGCCTTCAGCGACGACGACTACGGCGACTTCTGCTGGCGCACCCTCGAGGAGCAGGAGGAGATCGACCTCAGCCGCAGCCGCCGCTTCGCCGACTGGCACAGCCCCGTCACGGTCTCGATGTCGGTCGACCGGGACCGCAGCATGGTCTCGCACGGCCACCCCTCGCCGGTGCCGGCGAGCGAGCTCATCGGTACGCCCCCGCGGTCCCGCGCCGTCATGGTCGACCTCGGCGAGGACGAGCTCTGGGGGGCCGGCGGCCGCACGTGGATCGACCAGGCCCGCGACGACGGCGCCCTCGTCTTCGCCGACGTCGGCTGGGACCCGGCGGAGCAGTGGTCGCCGCACGTGCTCGACCGTCTAAACCGCTGTGACGTGTTCATGCCGAACGCCGTCGAGGCCATGGCCTACACCGGCACGCGGTCCCCGCTCGAGGCGGTGTGGGCATTGGCCGATCGGGTGCCCGTCGCGATCGTCACCGACGGGGCCGACGGCGCGCTGGGTGTCGACGCCCGCACCGGGGAGGAGGCCCGCGTCCCGTCGCTGCGCGTGCAGGAGGTCGACCCGACCGGCGCCGGCGACGTCTTCGGTGCCGCGGTGCTCGTCGGCACCCTCGCCGAGTGGCCCCTCGAGCAGCGGATGGCCTTCGCCAGCCTGTGCGCCGGCCTGGCCCTCCAGCAGTACGGCGGCTCCCTGGCCGCACCGGGCTGGGGTGACCTCGCCGACTGGTGGACCGCGCTGGTCTCGAGTCCGAGCCCTGACGCGTACCACCGCTCGCTGCGGCGCCGCTTCGCCTTCCTCGACGAGATCGTGCCCCGCGTCCCGGTCACTGCCTGCCGGCGCGCGACCGCGACGATCGCCCGGCGCGCTGACGTGCACCCGGCCGACTGACCGCCGGACGATCCGGTCCGTCCGGGCAAGATGGTGCGGTGACCGACCTCCCCGCGGACGTGCGCGACCTCAGCGACCTGGACCTGCACCGTGCGGAGGTGCAGGACTGGTCCGTCGCCTCGGACTCCTTCTCGTGGACGCTGCTGGCCGGCGACACCGAGCGGGGCCACGAGCTGGCCCACATCACCTACGTCGGTGCCGTCGTGCTCCACACCAACCGGCGCGACCTCGACCGCGCCGTCGCGGCCGCCGCCGAGGTGGAGCGGTCCGAGCTGGTGCAGACCGCCGACGGCGGCTTCGAGCACCGGGTCACGCTCGTGCCCGACTACGCGCTCGTCGTGCGCTTCTGGAGCGTCGAGGTACGCCGTATGCCGGCCCCCGACCACCTGCGCCGCCGCCGCTGAGCGGGCGGCTCAGGCAGCCCCGCGCCACACCGCATACGCCGTCAGTCGCCGGCGATGCCGGTGCGCTCGACGCCCTCGACGATCCAGCGCTGGAGGAAGAGGAACATCAGCAGCAGCGGCACGATCGCGACGAGCGCCGCCATGAAGAGCTGGCTGACCTCCACCGACTGCGCAGTGAGGAACGTGGACAGCGCGATCTGCACCGTCCACGACTCCTGGTCGCGGCCGATCACGAGCGGCCAGAGGAAGGCGTTCCAGGAGCCGATGAAGGTGATCGTGCCGATGGCTGCGACGAAACCCATCGAGTTCGGGACGACGATCTTCCAGAAGGTGCCCCAGTAGCCGAGGCCGTCGATGAAGGCGGCCTCCTCGATCTCCTTCGGGAAGCCGAGGAAGAACTGACGGAACAGGAACGTCGCCAGCGCCTGGAAGAGACCCGGGATGATGAGGCCGCGCAGCGTCGAGATCCAGCCGAGGGTCGAGACGAGGACGAAGCTCGGCACGAACGTCACGGCTGCCGGAATGAGCAGCGTCGCGGTGATCGAGTAGAAGACGGCGTTGGACCAGCGGTAGGGGATGCGGGCCAGGCCGTAGCCCGCCAGCCCGGAGACGACGAGCACGCCGACCGTCTGCGTCACCGCGATGAGGCCGGAGTTGAGCAGGCTGCGCGCCATCGGGATCGCCGGGTTGGCGAAGAGGCCGGTGAGGTTCGAGGTCTCCCACTGCGGCGGCAGCCAGTTGAAGTCGGGCGAGCCGAGGTCCTGCTCGCGCATGAAGGCGCTGCGCAGGAGGAGGTAGAAGGGGATCAGGAAGAGCACGGCTCCGAGCGCGAGGGCGCTGTAGCGGGCCCAGCCCGTGACGCGGGACTGCCGCTTGCTGCGGACGATCGCCATCAGTCGCCCCTGTCGCCGAGTCGGAGGATGCGGCCCTGCGCCACCGCGATGACGGCGATGATCAGGGTGAGGATGACGGCGCCCGCGGACCCGTGGCCGAAGTCCTGGCCCGAGCCGAGCGCCGTGTAGTAGAGGTAGACGAGCGGCGGCCGCGCGTAGGGCGGGTAGGTGCCGAACGTCGACAGGATGTTGTAGAACTCGTCGAACGCCTGGAACGCGTTGATGAGCAGGAGCAGCAGCACCGCGGTCGACGTGGCGCGCAGCTGCGGCAGGGTGATGTGGCGGAAGACCTTCCACCCCTCGGCGCCGTCGATCGCGGCCGCCTCGTAGAGCGTCGGGCTGATCCGCTGGATGCCGGCGAGGAAGAGGATCATGTAGAAGCCGACCTGCAGCCAGAGGCGCGCCGTCACGATGACGAGCCAGTACCACGGCGGGTTGGCCAGGCTCAGCCACGGCACGGAGTCGGCGCCGAACCAGCCGAGCACCGCGTTGGCCAGGCCCGAGCGGATGCCGCTGAAGATCGACATCTTCCAGATCAGCGCCGCCACGACGTAGGAGCACGCCGTCGGCAGGAAGAAGACCGACCGGAAGAACGACTGCATGACGCGGGTGCGCGCGACGAGCAGGGCTGCGCCGAGGGAGACCACGAAGGTCGTCGGCACGATGAAGACGGCGAACGCGAGGAAGGTCAGCAGGCTGCTGCGGAACGCCGGGTCGCGCACCATGTCGAGGTAGTTGCCGGCGCCGACGAACTTCGTCGGCGTGACGGTGTTGTACGACTCGAAGAACGACAGGTAGATCGACCAGGCGATCGGGACGTAGACGAAGACGACCAGCCCGAGGACGAACGGCCCGACGAAGACCCAGAACCACAGGTTGCGGTCCTGGCGTCCGCGCAGGCGGCGACCGAGCGACGGCCTCGGCGTCCGAGCTGCCGTCGCCCCGCCGGCTGACGACCCGGTTGTCCCGCGGTCGTATGCCGCCCGGTCGGCCTGCGCTGTCAGGCCAGGACCCGCTTCAGCTCGGGGTCGGCCACGGCCTTGACCTTGGCGATCTCGCCGGCCGGGTCGGCACCCTCCTTCACGATGCGGTTCATCGCGTCACCGAAGGCCGTCGCGCACTTCGGCGTCCAGAGGATCGGGCTCTGGGCGTGGCCGACGTCGGTGGCGAGCTTGGCCGCCTCGGCCGCCTGCCCGCTCTTGAGGGTGCTCGCCTGGCTGATCAGGCTGGTGCGGGACGGGATGTGGAAGCCGTAGGCCGTCGCGAAGTCAAGCTGGTAGGCCGTCTGGTCGACCCAGAGCCACTTGGCGAACTTCTTGGCGGCCTCGACGTCCTTGCTCTTCGCGCTGACGCAGGAGCCGTAGGCACCGACCGGCACGGAGGGCTTGCCGCTGCCGTCGAGGCCGGGCCAGGCCATGACGCCGAAGTCGTCGCCGAGTCCCTTCTTGATGTCGGGGAAGGTCCACAGGCCGGTGAACTGCATGGCGGTCAGGCCCGCGGTGAGGGCCGACGGGTCGAACCAGTCCTTGGGCGCGCCGAGGAGCAGCACCTTGGCGTCCCACATCTCGCGGAGCTTGCCGAGCGCGGTCGCGGCGCGGGGGTCGTCGAAGCCGAACTGGTTGTCCTTGGTGAGGTAGTCGAGGCCGGCCGACCACAGCATCGGGCCGCCCATGAGGCCGGCGCCGCCGTCGTTGCCGAGGAAGAGCCCCTTGACGTTGCCCTGCGTCAGCTTCTTCGCGGCGTCGATGAGCTCGTCGATGGTCTGCGGCGGCGTGACGCCGGCCTTGTCGAGCATCGACTTGCGGTAGACGAGCAGCTGCATGTCGATGACTTGCGGGATGGCATACGTCTTGCCGTCGAAGCTCATCCGCTCGAGCAGGCCCTGGTTGAAGTCGGACTTCGTGTCGCCGATGACGTCGGTGAGGTCGACGACCTGGTTGCCCTTGATCATGTCGATGGTCGGGCCGTTGCCGTACTCGAAGACGTCGGGACCGGCATTGGTGAGCAGCGAGGCGGCGGTGGACTGGTCGTAGTCGCCGGGCTTCCAGCTGACCTTGACGGTGGCGTCCTTGTAGGCGGCGGCATACCTCTCGACGGCCTGCTGGGTGCCGGCCTCGCCGTACTGGTGGTACCACTGGTTGAGCGTCGGGCCGCTGGCGCCGCCACTCGCACCACCGGTGGCTGCGGGCTCGCGTCCGGTGTTGCCGCCGCACGCGGCGAGGACTCCCGTTACCGCTGCGGCACCGCCGAGGGCGAAGAGCGACCGACGGCTCAGGTTGGCCCGGAGGGCCTCACCGATGTGCTTGTCAGACATGAGGTTTCCCCTGCGTCCTTCCTGCCCGGACGTGCGGGCACATCTCTTGCGGGCGCTATCCCAGGCTGCTCGACCTCAGCCACCCAGCGATCGTATGCCCGTCCCGTACCCGTATGCCGGATGGGCCACTCCACGTTGCGGGGTGTGGAGGGACGCGGTCGGCCCGGGCGCTCAGATGGCGGTGGTGGAGTCGAGCGGGTTGTCGTTCGCCTCTTCGGACGCCGTCTGGAGGAGCTGCCCGACGAGCAGCAGGGTCTGCTCGTCCTCGAGGGTCATCCGTCGACCGAACGGGCCGCGGGCCCGGGCGATCGACTCGCCGATCCTCAGGATGCTGGCGCGGACGTCGTCGCGGGTGTCGGCACCCATGCGTTCGAGGAGACGCGTCACGGACAGCAGCCCGGAGACGACGGGCCGGCCGTCGAGCTCGAACTCGTCGAAGACCCAGCGACGGTCGGCAGCGACCGTGCCCAGCAGCTCCCGGCCGGGGCCGGTGCTGCGCAGCGCGGCGTCGGTCACGGCTTCCCAGAAGGCGTCACGCTCGTCGGCGTCGAAGCGGACCCGCCCGGCTATGGCGCTCAGGACCCACACGGGCGCCAACCGGAGCGTGGCCCACTCCGCGTCGCTCCACTGCTCTCGCCACTGCGACAGGGACACCTCGCCACCTCCTGTGCATCACGGCCCGTCCAGCGTACGACCGTGGCGGGCACCAGGTCGTGGACAACCGTTGGCATCATGCGGCGGACCCTCTCCAGGAACCGACGAGGCGCAGGCGAGCGGTCCGAGTTCCATCGACCGCTCGAGCCGAGGAAACCACCATTCCCCCTGGACAGCCCCTGTCGCCGCCTGACAACAAGGCGGCGACAGGAACGGCCGGGGTTGCGAAACACCGCCTCCGGCGACTGTCGCCGTATCTGTCCCATGACACATGACACGTCGTCGTGTCCCATCCCGCCCACATAGACGCGGGCTCCAACGGCCAGACGAAGCCTGTCCCGATCAGCTATCACACGCCTAGGGCTTCTCGCCGATTGCTGCGTCAACATCACGCAGCGGGGCGAACTCCAAGAGACGCTCGTCCGCGGACAACCTGAGCGCTGCTTCAAGGCTTGCTCGACTAACGCCCTTAAGAGTAGACAACGCACGGCTCAGCCCTTTCGCCAGGACATCGAGAGCGTCTTTTCCTCGGTACATTCCGTGTGAAGACGATTCCCGAATGGCACCGCACACCTCGGCAAACTCGTCTACCTGCTCACGGGGGACTCTCGCGCGCACACTGGCGATAAGTCCGTCAGCGTCAAGTTCGAGGGATTGCGCATTGACCTTACGCACGAACTCGACTTTTTCGAAGTCGACACCCCAGCCATGCCGGGCATTAGCACGCCTAAGTATCCCCACGGCTCTCGCGGGGCCCGTCACCAGCTCCCTGGCCCGGTCGACTCCACCTAATGCTGTGACCTTGTCGTCACTGCCAAGTTCCGCCAAGAGATCCTCGAACCAAGGGCCGTCGACGAGATGGGCCTCCAAATCTGCGGCGTCGAATGTGAAGAGCTGACTGTCCGACAGGCACTCAGATTCATAATAGTCGTCAAAGTCTCTATCAATTAGGCCAGCGACGCGCTCCACTTCCAGCGCCCGGGCGCCATCGAGCACCTTCTTGACGTTGTTTCGAGTACCGCAGACAAAGATCACCCAGCGCTCGCGCGTGGCTCGAGCGAGGAGCCGTCTATCCGCGGGACCTTCAACAATGAGGATGCCGCGGCGGTCTGCCTGACGATGCGCCTTCAGTCGGTCTGCTGGGCTGTCATAGTCTCTTAGGGAGCGTGCCCCCTTCACTCGACACCAAGTTCCTGCACGAGCTCCCAGCGACCATTGATGACGGCGGTCGAGTGTGTCGCGAACACGATTTGCACATCGGCTAGCTCCGCGACGACTTCTAGATCATCCACAAACGCATGCTTCCAAGCAGCGTGCAGACTTATCTCGGGTTCATCAATGAACACGAACGACCCTTCGTTCGCCGCGAAAAGCAGCATTGTGAAGAGTGCGAGCAGGTGCTGCTCCCCCGAGGAGAGCACGCCGACGGGAACCTCCTTGCCCTCGTCGCTCGCGAACTTCAACACACCGCGAGAATCGAGCGTCAGGCTCTTGCCGACAAACTTGTCATTGACGATCCTCTTGAGGGCCGTGATCTTCCGGTGCACGGGAAGCAGGGGCTGCAGCTTCCTTTCCCAATCTTGGAGGAAGAGATCCAGGACCCTTCGCTCGGTGGGGTTGGTGTCGTTTGGGATGGTGACGCTGACCGCTTTGCCGGCGAGGCCGTTGCCACTGAGTTCTTCACTTAATTGCGACAACCGCTGGTAGGAGTTGACCAGATTCTGTTGCCTCACAGTGCGACGCGCACGCTTGAGCAAGTTGGAGGCGAACGACTCATCGGCATCTTGAGAGCGTTCGAGCGACTCGCGCCGAGCTTCCGCTATTTGCGCTCGAACCTGTTCCGTATATTGGGAGATTCGGCCCACAGCGCCCCGCGCATGAGGCCGGCCTCCAGTAGCGACCCAATCATCACGCACGCCTCGCTGTCCCATGGGAGTATCAAGGCGCTTGGTATCAATGAATGTTGGCGCGGCGGATGCAACGAGCTCGGCCAGCCAGGGGTTACCCTCAAGAACTCTCTGGAGCGGAATCTCAGATCCCACTGTAAGCCCATATCGTCGCTGCATCTCAGACGGTCCAAAGTAGCGATTCAACCTTTCATCGTACCATCTGTTGGCATCAATTCGATGAATCCAAGCCGGAAGCGCATCGGTCTCGTCTGCCACGAACTCGTTGGAGTTCACGACCAAAGTCTGAGTGCCTTTGGCGGAAGTTCTGCACAGGTGCACCTCCACCAAGTTGTCGGTTTCTACCCGTTCACAGGTCAGCACGCTGCCACCACGATATTCCGCGGTCAACCGGCGGTACGGAAGGGTCAAGAGCTCCGAGAGATCCATGGCTAGTACGGCTCGGGCCAATTTCAGCGTGTGCGTTTTACCGCATCCATTTGGCCCTGCGAGTATCGTCACGGACGAGGGGTCGTTGAGTCGAACCGTATGGGAGACTTTGTCGAAGAGGCCATCGACTCGGATACTCGTCAAGGAAGGAGCTACTGCGTGAGCTGGCAAGGCGACTCCAGTGTGGTGGTAGCGAAACTGCGGGCGAGTCAAGTGCAGTGGAACAGTGCGGACTTGGATTGATGGTGCGCCGCAAGCGGCGGCAAACTCGATGCGTCCCGCGGTCGACTCGTTCTATCGGAAGATCCTAGGGGAAATCGTCCCGATCTCCATTTACGCTCGACGGCAGTTTTGGCTGTTGGCCGGCAAGCCGTCCGGGTCTGCCGCGCCGCGCTTGCTCCCCGACCAGCGACCCAAAGCCGAGCACCCGGCATCCGGCCGCCTACCGTGCGCGGCCCCACCGTCCGTGTCCACCCGACGCGCCGGGCATTCCGAGTGGTCGAGCCGACGACAGAAATCACGACTGCTACCCACCGCGGAGGGGAGCCGTTTCGACTGCAGGAACGTCGGCGGTGCCGACCACGTAGTGAACGGGAACGTCGGCACACCTCTTCAGGCATTCCCGATGGCCGGGCGTCCATCTCTATGGCGCAGACCTGCCCGTCGACCCCGACTCCGCCGTCGCAGATCACCGCGGGCCCGCACCCGGAGCGTGACCACCTGCCCCGACAGGTTCCCAGGAACGGCGCGGCATGCGTTATCTGACTCTGCGGCAGGGGTAGCCCATTCCGCCGCCTGCGGACCGGGCCAAAGCTCCAGATCGAGGCCTACTTCTCCGGCGACTCAGACCTGGTCGGTCGGGGCTTCGGCGCAGGGCGGACGCCAAACAGCCGAAGGCAACAGCCGAAGAGGGAGTAGACGAGCAGGAGACCTATCGTCGAGCGGATGCCGGTGTAAACGGCCTCAGTCATGGAGTCCCGAAACCCGTACAGGAGCGCCCACGCACCCGCTGGCACCAACGCCCAAAGCCAGGGATGCGGCATCCCCCAAGCAGCCATGTACTCAAGCCGTCTAGGCCGGCTCTTCTGATTCGCGTTCATTACTACCGTCCCCCTGTCTCGCCCATCTCCGTGAGGGAGCTCACGACGGGCCACGGGGATGACGACCCCAAGCTTCCCCCGATAGCCGAGCATCGGCCGTGATCCGCCGCGGCTGAAGCTCGACTACCCAACCTCGAGCCGAAGTCTTTCAGACGCTCGATGAGTACGCTCGGACATCGGCAAAGCACCAAGCCCAGGAAGTCAGTGCCTTAGGCAGCGGTGCGTCATCCCGCCGCTACAGACCTAGGAAAGGACCAGCCCTGATGGTGTTCCGGACCACCTCATTAGGAGTTGACTCGGGGTGAAATAAGGGAGCCACCCGCGCTGTCGGTGCACACTGCGAGGATCCGACGGTCACCATGACTCTTCAAGGCCTGTGCCTGGAGGCGGCTGCGTGTGATCTTGGGGGCGTCGGTTTAGTCCTTCGGCAGTCTCGGCGTGCTCGCCGCAGTATGGCTTGTACACTCCGAAGCCGTTGCTGAGGAAGAACAACGGATGGCGGCCCACCTCCGGTTCCGCATCGGTCCTCTGGTCTCGCACTCCGGCATCACCGCTGCCACGGCGACCTTCGGGGGTCGAGACTCGCTTGGCCCCAGGCGCTCGTGAACGAGCATCAACCGTCGGGCTCCCCGCGGGCGGCATCGCGCTAGGCACGGTTGCCAACTTCCTCTCGGTCCTATGACCGCCGCGTTCGGTCTCGAGAAGGTGGGCATGGGACATAGGGTTGTCCGTGCCTGGGCTTATGCCGGCAACTGACTTAGGAAGAATTGGGAGACGGTATGGGGAACCTTGGCCAGTACCAAGACATTGTGACCGAGGCGAAGCGGTCGGGCGGTGTCGAGATATTTATTGCGGCCATTGAGAAAGCCGCCGTTGAGAAGGCGGTGCCCAAGGCGTTTGGCGCAGGGGTGGCGGTCACGGTGGTCGCCACAGTTGGAGTGGCTGCCATCACGAAGCGCCTATCAGCGCGTGCCAAGACGCGCGATGCACGTGCCGACGAAGCGAAGGCACAGTTGGGGATGGTGTTGGCGCAGGATGACTCCGCCGACGGTGAGGCGGATGACGTCGAGGGCGAGGACGAATCTCACCAGAACGGCCCGCTGGACGAGTCCGGCGAAGACGGCTCGGATTACGACTCCCTGCCTCTTTAGGGTTCGCCCGAAGCGTGCCCGCCGATGACGATGTCGGGTCGTCTCGCTCTGCCAGCTGGGGTGGGTCACTTCGCCGAGACTGACCATCGGACATGAGCGGACGGTCCGTGCGGCGTCAATCTATGTCGACGGTGGTGACGCTATGGGCAGTCAGTATCGCAACTTGTGCAATGCCAGTTGTCCACTTTCTGACACCACAGGTACGTGGTTGACCCGCAATCGACGCACTCGCCGTGCGGGACGTCTTCCAGACCCATTACCTTCTCCGGTTCGTTCAGGGCTCGCTCCAACTTCGGGAAGTGTACGTGTGGGCGCGCGCATCCCGATCTGCGTCTCTGAGCGGCCGTCGGCCACGGCCGAATCCTGGATGTCGTTCTGTCACGCATCTAGTTGTCCCACCGGGTGGCGCATCAAATTCAGTCCTCCCAGTCGCCTGGGCCTTCGTGCGCCGCGGGACAGTCACAGTCCCCATCGTGGCCCTCGGGTAGGCGACAGAAGAACCAGTACGCACTGGGATCGTGCTCGTCACCCTTTGGATGAAAGCGCCGGTTGCAACCCAGGTCTGCCATCGCCAGCTCCTCCTGATCGGTACTTGCGGTGTACGGATTCTCGTACAGCGGGTCCCTGATGGTCAGACAAGGCGCCCGCTGAGGTTCGATTTCTTGAGTCGGCCCGGACATCATGCGGAGACCGCCGTACAGAAGCCCAAAACGCTGAAATCCGGGGGAGGGCCATGACCTTAGGTCGTCTCCTCCATCCCAGCGCTTCGGGGTGCGCCAGCTTTGCCACGGCGCGCACTAGCGTCATACCGCCGCCTGACGGGCGTATCCGTCTCACCCACTTGCCGAGACGCGGACGCAGCGGAATGCCCTGCCGCCCACACAACGTTCCAGCAGCATGACAACGATCGGGCTCATCGGTAGCGGCAACATCGGCAGCACAGTGGCAAGGCTGGCGGTTGACGCCGGCTATGACGTCGTGCTCAGCAACAGCCGGAGTCCCGAAACCCTCTCTGGCCTGGTCGAGAGACTTGGCCCACGCGCCCGAGCGGCGACCCCTGCCGAAGCCGCCGAGGCAGCCGACATCGCAGTCGTCACGGTGCCGCTCAAGAACTACCAACAGGTCCCGGTCGAGCCGCTGCGTGGCAAGGTCGTGATCGACACCAACAACTACTATCCCGACCGGGACGGTCACCTCCCGGAACTCGACGCCGAGTCCACGACACCAGCGAACTGCTCCAGGCGCACCTCCCCGACTCCCACGTGGTCAAGGGCTTCAACAACATCTACGTCGACCACCTGGCAACCCTCGGCCGCCCCGCGGGAGATCCTGACCGTTCGGCGCTCACCATCGCTGGCGATGACGCAGCCGCCAAGCAGGCGGTTGTCCGGTTCTTCGATGCCATCGGATATGACACTCTCGACGTCGGGCCCCTAGCCGAGGGATGGCGCTTCCAGCGCGACACCAGTGCTTACGTGACCCCGTACGCGGTGCCAGGCACCAGCTACCCCGACTGGACGGCGCGACCCACGGCTGCCGACCTGCTGCGGGACGCTCTCAACGCAGCGCAGCGATACCGCGACATGTGATCGCGCTCGGCATTTCAGGCCGCCGCCAGCACGGGACGCGCCGCCTCGGGTGGCAGCGCGGGCGGATGTCCCGCGATCGATCGGGGCGCCCCCATACCTGAGTCTTTTCGCCGCCTTTCCACCTCTGCGGCGCATGGAGTGCGCCCATCAGGTAGTCGCTGGGCCAGAGGGGGTGCCCGCCTGAGTCTCTGAGGGAGCGTTGTCGTAGGCGGGATGGCGGCTCGACACCTTGCGCGCCTCGGTCAGATGCCCGCCCAAGTAAGCGCCGACTCCCGAGACGGTCGCTCCAGCAAGCGCAAGTCGCGCCCCGGCCCTGTGCCGGCCGTTCCGGCGGGCGGTCCATGACGCCGCGTAGACGCTGATCGCCACGGCATTGGTCACCGCGTGGACCAGGCCCACCCGCTTCTCGCGCGGTCCCGCGGCCGACCACTCGGCCCAGCCGGCCCACGCTGTCGGGGCGACCGCGAGGAGACCGGCGCCGACGAGCCGCTGCGCCGCTGCCGACGAGCGGCGCCCGCCGAAGAGGTCCAGCAGCGTGGCTGAGGTCCACGTGCCGAGGACGACGTCGGTGAGCAGCGGGTGGATCGCGTGGCCCAGCCACTCGCCGCGCAGCACCGAAGCCCGCCTCCCCGTGCCGAAGGCGGAGCGGATCGACGGCTCGAGCGCTCGCACGGGCCTGTCGAGCGCGGTGGCCTCCTCGAGACGCAGGGTCCAGCGCACGATGGCCGGGGGCCGTTCGATCGCGCTCATGTACTTCTCCTCGCTGAACGGTGCATCGGCGTCATCCGTGGCGCCGCGGTGACCACGTTGCCCCGCTCCACTCTCCTGGTCAACAAGAGGTCCGTGTCGGCCCCCGTTTCACTCGCACCTCTGCCGGTACGACCGCCCGTGAACATCACACTCATCCGCCCCACGAGCCACTTCACGACCCATGGAAGCGCGGCCGGAACGGAGTTCTTCAGCCGATGGCGTTTCATCGTCGCCCGGCGATGAGCTGAGTGATCAGGGTGTCGCCGAGCCAGTTCTCGCCTCCCTCCAGTTCGGACGCGCGCGAGTACTGAACACAGCCGCAGCGACCATTAACGAGGTCGCGAGAGCCTCGTCGACGCGGTGCACGCAGATCGCTGGATCTTCCGGTTACCCGTGGACGAACGTCTGCTCGGTGGCCCTTCAGACACCGGATCGCGCGAGGTGCGTCTTTTCGCCGCGTGCTGGGAGCCGAGAGGGCGCGAAGCGCCCTAACGGACGGACGGCATCCGCGCGACGACCCGCCGACCCTGTGGCACCGTAGGAGCGTGATGCGCCCACCGCCTCCGCTCCTAGCGATCGCTGCAGCCCTGACCCAGTCAGCGCTCACGAATGGTGCACACCGGCCGCACGCCGCCCGTGCCACAGTGGCATTTGCCATCGCTGCCGCTTCCGGGCTCGTTGCGGGTTCCGCTGCTGTCCAGTTTCGTCGCCGCGGAACGACCCTTGAGCCGTTCAACCCGGCGCTGGCCTCCGTCTTGGTGACCAATGGTGCGAACTCCGTGAGCCGGAATCCCATGTATGTCGGCCTGGCGGGGCTGCTCGTCGCCAACTCGGTGCGACTTGGCTCTTGGAGGGCTCTCCTCCCAGTAGCCGCCTTCACGGTCGCGATCGACCGACTTCAGATCGCAGCCGAGGAGTCAGCGTTGCTGTCGAAGTTTGGAGCCGACTACCAGACCTATTGTGCCGCTGTGCCGCGATGGGTAGGTCGCGGATCGGTGATCCCTCCGCACTGATGGCCCTTCCTTCCGCCGCCTAACGGCGTGCGTCACCCCTACATGCCATGCGTCGTACTGCCTAGGCGGCACCGGCGACATCTCCGCCGTCTACCGGGTACCGATCCGGTGAGGAAGCTCCTGCGAGCGGGTACGCAGCACCGCCGTGTGCACTACCTGCGGCAAGGTCGCCCGGCCCGACGCAACGGGCGCAGAGCCCTACCCTGAGTCGTATGATCCTGTGCACACTTCTCGGCCACCGCCGGGACGGCACGGCTTCTCCCGCCGTTCCGTGACCGGCGGTGCCACAGGTGCAGCACCTGAGCGATCGAACAACTGCCCGACCTGCCGGGGGACTGAACACCATCGTGGCCACCAGGGCCGCCGGGCGCGATCCCAGTTTGGCTGCGATGGCCCGAATGAGGACGCGGCCGCTCGCCGCCGGCGCTCACCCGATGACGCGGTGGCGCTGGGCGATACCGGCGGCGCCGTAGGGGTAGTCGTCCATGCGCGGGCTGCTCACCTCCGTGAGGTGGGAAAGCTGGTCTGCCGTCAGGTCGAGGTCGGCGGCGGCGAGGTTGTCGGTGAGCTGCTCGACGGTGCGGGCACCGAGGATCACCGACGTGACCGCCGGCTGCGCCGCGACCCAGGCGAGGGCCACCGCTGCGGAGGTGACGCCCCGCTCCTTTGCGACCTCGGCCACGGCGTCGATGACCGCCCAGGTGCGCTCGTCCGAGTTGCGGGGCCCGTAGGCCTCCATACCGCGCTCCGGGTCCTCGCCGAGGCGCGAGGCTCCGGTCGGGGTGGTGTTGCGCTGGTACTTGCCGGTGAGCCACCCGCCCGCGAGGGGCGACCAGGGCAGGAGGCCGAGTCCGCCATCGAGACAGGCCGGCACGACCTCGTGCTCGATGTCGCGAACGAGGAGGTTGTACTGCGGCTGCAACGTCACCGGCGGTGTCCAGCCGTGCTCACGCGCCGTGTGCACTGCCTTGGTGACCTGGTAGCCGAGGTAGTTGGAGAAGCCGTAGTAGCCGATCTTGCCCGCTGCAACGGCGTCGTCGAGGAAGCGCAGCGTCTCCTCGAGCGGCGTAACGGCGTCCCACGCGTGCATCTGGTACAGGTCGATGTGCTCGACCCCGAGCCGGGTCAGCGACGCGTCGAGCGCCTGACGGAGGTGGCGTCGTGAGAGACCGACGTCGTTGTGACCCTCGCCCATTGGGAAGCGGCCCTTCGTCGCCACGACCATCTGGGCCGCGTCCTCGGGGTGGGACCTCAGCCACCGGCCGGTGATCTCCTCGGAGACGCCCTTGCTGTAGACGTCCGCCGTGTCGAGGAAGGTGCCTCCAGCCTCCGCGAAGGCGTCGAGAATGGACCCGGAAGACTCCTCATCGGCCTCCGCACCGAAGGTCATCGTGCCGAGGCACTGCGTGGAGACGATGGTGCCGCTGGTGCCGAGGGTGGTGTATCGCATGAGTGCCACCGTATGCCGGATGAGCCGCACTACTCGTGTCGAGCCAACACCGAGTCAGACGGAAGGGCCGGGCATGAGGTCGCACCGCCCAGAGGTATAAGAGCCCGCCGGGGTCCCGCCGGAAGACGCGGGCGGTGCGTCACTTCGCCGCGTTCACGGTGCCCCCATGCCCTTCTCCCACGGTGGGCCCGCGCCTGGTCGGCGCTTCACGGCGGTCGGTGAGCACCCGCGGCACCCCGCGCTGATCATCGTCCTTCCGCGGAGTTGCGGTACGTACCGCGACGATCGCGGTCGAGTTGCTCGCTTCTGGAACGATGGGCGTGTTTGGATGGTCGACCACCCAGCCGGTTCGGTGTCAGGGAGTGAGGGCGTTCTATGGCTGAAGAGGACAAGATTCGCAAGAGGGTGGTCATTGAGTACCCGGCCGGGACGGAGCTATCCAAGTCGCGCAAGTCCGAGGATGGCTTCAGCCCGCTTGTGCGGAGTACCGACAAGTCCAAGAAGGGCGTGCAGACGCAGGTGGAGATCTTCATCCAAGATGAAGATGGGAAAGCCGGGCCGACCGGCATCCCCACCCATCGCGTCCGTTGCCCCACGGGAGGGGGCTGGGAGCCGACTCCGGCGCAGCGGGACATCATGTTAAGTGTCGTCGAGCGTGGCGTGGACCGGGTACTCGACCGCCTCGAACAGGCAATTCGGGAATGGGTGACGACTCGGCCAGCCCGCAAGGCGGAGAGGACGCGACGGCAGGAGGTAGCCGCTAAGCGAGCCGCTGTTGAGGCCGATTCCAGCGTCGTCACTGCAGGGGTCGAGCCTTCTGTGCCCCCCGAGGCGGAGATCGCCATGCCAAGCAGCGAGGCCGTGGTCGTCATTGACGTGCCGACCATCTCGATGACCCTGGCTGAATGGAAGGATGCCCTCAATGCGCTCCTACTCACTCGCACAATGAGTAATGAGTTGTGGCAGGTACTAGCTCACGCTCGGATCGTGGGTGCCGATGCCATAGATCGGGAGCAACAGCGAGAGATGGCGCAGCTGACTCCCGACGAGTTCGAAGGATGCGTAGCCGAGATGCTCACGGCGAACCCGGGCCTGCTAGACCAACCACTCTCGGAGTTGCTCGCCAAGCTCGTGAGACACCGTCATGCGACGATCGGTCCGTGGCAGGCGCCGAGGAAGCCAAAGCGCAGCTTCCGTAGACCCGCACGCGTGACGCTGCGCCGATGATCGCGGGGAGTACCTGGCATGCGGACCTGCTGACACCCATCCCGCCAGCAGCTCCGCAGCATTCTGCCGGTCGGCGGCGTAACCCTGCCCACAAGCAAGTCCGGCGTATGCGCTAGGTAGGTCATTCCGCCGCGAAGCGGGCCGATGGCTCATTGAAGCCCCCGGGCGGCAGCCTTGGCCGCCACATACGGCGGCGGCCCAGCCCACGCTATGAGGTTCGTCGGCGCACCCCCGACCGTGCTGGACGGAAGTGAAGCCGTTGCTTCGGCTTAGGCTCAGGTCATGCAGCCGATCTCGCTTGCCTCGCTTCTGCCCGCGGGGTTCGACCCGACGACCTGCAAACTGCACTGCGCGGTTTTCAATGGCAACAACTACCCCATTGACGTCCTAGCCAACGACCCGTTGGAGTGGCAGCGCTGGAACTCGTGGCGCGGCGACAAGAACGACTTCAACCGGCAATTCATTTTCGCTCTCGCCCAGGATCGCCATGATCCAACCCTGTGGCTCTTTGGCGGGACGTGGGAGGTTACCGGCCGGCGTTCTGAGCCGAGGTCCCACTCTTACGACGTCGTCCCGCGCGAAGATTTAATGGGCCCCTTCGTACGGCGCCTCTACATCAGGCTGCACCTGGCTGGGCGGCAACGACGGCGGACGATGGAGTCGTGTCTTGACGAGATGAGCGTGGC
Source organism: Terrabacter sp. FW104-15G4B (assembly GCF_058790095.1). NCBI lineage: Bacteria > Bacillati > Actinomycetota > Actinomycetes > Micrococcales > Intrasporangiaceae > Terrabacter > Terrabacter sp. FW104-15G4B. The sequence goes on from NZ_JBYTCI010000007.1 coordinate 150,959, forward strand.
TTCGATCCTCGAGGAGGCGTTCGTGGGCGACCCTTTCCCGGGCCACGACCGCATCAACCACACGCTCGCCGACCTCCAGGTCATCGTCAGCCAACTGCGCGCCGACTGGCGAATTGCCCTCGAACACATGAAGGGCGTCTATGTCATCCACGACCAGACGACCGGCGCCAGGTACGTGGGATCGGCCTACGGCGATACCGGCATCTGGCAACGCTGGAGCACGTATGCCGCGACTCTTCACGGTAACAACGTGGGGCTCATGGAGCTCGTTGACAAGGAGGGCGAGGGCTACTTCCGCGAGAACATGAAGTTCGCTTTGCTGGAGTTCTGGTCGATGCGCACCGACGACGCCCACGTCCTGGAGCGGGAGTCATATTGGAAGGAAGTCCTACACGCGCGCTCACTTGGGCACAACAAGAACTAACTCCACTCGCATCCAGGGCGCGCCTGCTTCGCCCTGTGTCCCGTGTCAGCTGAGATTCGCCACGACAGCGACTTTCCCATTCCGCCGCGTGGCCGCGACCACCCAGCCACAACTCCAGCATGCCGCCGGCGTTTCAGCGATCCTTGAGCGCCCCCACACAGAACTGAGACGTGCCGTCTCGTTGGTCTGAACCAGCAGCGTGACTACGTCGTACTCGTTCCATCAACGTGGGGCGCGCTGTGCCGCGGCATCGGCTTCAGCGATGTCCGAAGGGAGGAACCCGGGTGCGAACGGGGACACATCGGATGCACCTGGGGGCCTCGGCCCCGAGATTGATGGTCGTCGCGACCCGAGCGGTTCGGCACTGCTGGTGCCGTCCGTGCTGGCCTGCGCGTCGCCTCGGTAGTGCGCGTACCTGGCGAACCTCGTCTGCAGGCTCTCCTCGCAAGTCCGGTCCGATGGCGGTCGATCGGCCGACGCCGCCTACCTTCTCAGAGCGACTCGTGCGCGACCGCGGTCACCAGCCTGCACTGGACGGGGTCCGTGGTCTAGCAATTCTTCTGGTCCTCGGCCAGCACGCCCCCACCAAACCGTTGATCAACGGGTTCGTCGGAGTGACCGTGTTCTTCTGCCTATCGGGCTACCTCATCACCAGCCTGTTGGTCCGCGAACTCCAAACAGGCACCATCGACGTCCGAACGTTCTACCGCCGACGCGCGGCGCGCCTCTACCCGGCACTGGTGACCGTCGGCGCGGCGACCATCGTGGTGCTTCTCGTAGGTCGACACGATCTAAGTGTCGGGCAGGTTCTCGCACCGGCTGGCGCAGCCGCCACCTATACGACAAGCCTCTTTGACTGGGCTGGCCACCCTTTCGCCACGCAGGACTACTTCAACTACACCTGGACGCTCTCCGTCGAGGAGCAGTTCTACTTGTTGTGGCCGTTCGCGCTGCTCTGGGGCTATCGTCGCAGTCCTCGGCTGTTCACCGGGCTCACCGTTTCGCTCATCTGGATCACACTGGCGCTTGACCTCCACCTCGGCCTGAGTCAAGAGATCATCTTCGACCAGCACGAGTATTTCGGGACCGACACAAACGCGCTCCCGATCTTGGTCGGCTCATTGCTGGCGATGGTCGTTCAAAACGGCTGGCTGTCAGAAGCGGTAGGCCGTCTTGCGCCCTTCGCGATATTGGCGGTTGCTCTCCTGCCGGTCCTGGCATATCGCAACGACACGTATCACACCTCGTTGGTGATCGTCGCCGGGACCGGGCTGACGCTGGCGATGCTGACCGGTGTCGTGCAGCGGCCAGGCTCGGCGGTTGGATTGCTGCTTGCGAGCGCCCCGATGAGGTGGCTTGGCGAGCGGTCGTACTCCATCTATCTCTGGAACGTCCTTGCGAGAATCGCGATACTCAACCTGTTCGGACACTCGGTAGTCGGTGACCTCGCCTGGGTCGGCGTATGCGTCGTTCTGGCCGAGGCGAGCTTCAGGTTCCTCGAACGCCCGCTTCGCGCCAGATTCACGCGGAGATCCGGTGCGTTCGACCGGCCGCTTTTCATTCCGCCCCGGGATTCGTGAAGACTGCCCTGCGCCTACCTCTCCGATGAGCGACCTGTTCGACACGCTGGCCGATACTGGCTGGCCCACCGGACCACGCGGCCTCGTCGCACGCCGATCCGGTGGCGGTGGGCCCATCGACGCTTGGCGCCCGCCCACGTCGGATTGGGTCCCGGAGCAGGTCCGACAGGCCACTGCGTCCACCCTTGGAGACGCGCCCGCAGCCGGCGGCCGCTCGTCGACCACGAAGGCGCCCTTCGCGATGCCCAGCGCCCCGATCTGGCGAGTTACCGGAACGTGCCCTCGTTGACGTATCCGGATGGGACACCGCTCGGTAGTCTCGCCGCTACCAACAACCCTGGAGGAACACAGATGTCGCAGGTCAGATCACGCATTCTCGGCTTCGCGGCGGTCGTCTCCGCCACCTCCCTCGCCCTCGCGGCCTGCGGCTCCAGCTCGGGCTCGGGCGGCAGTGCCGCCAGCAACCCCTCGGGCGGACCGCAGCTCGTCAGCCCCGGCACCCTCACCGTCTGCACCCACCTGTCCTACAAGCCGTTCGAGTTCAAGGACAGCTCCGGCAACGTCGTCGGCTTCGACATGGACCTCGCGCAGAACGCGGCGAAGCAGCTAGGCCAGCCCAACGTGACGATCGTCGACATCGACTTCGCCTCGCAGACCTCCGGTGCCGTCTTCGCCGCGAAGAAGTGCGACATGGCGATGGGCGCGGTCACCATCAACGACAAGCGGAAGCAGTCCGTGGCGTTCTCGACGCCTTACTTCAGCGCGACGCAGGCCCTCCTGGCGAAGAAGTCCTCCAACATCACCGACCTGTCGTCCCTCAAGGGCAAGAAGCTCGGCGTCCAGACCGACACGACGGGACAGGCCTACGCCGAGAAGAACAAGGACGCCAACGGCTACGAGGTCGTCGTCTTCGACGACCTGCCCACCGAGATCGCCGGCGTCCAGTCGGGCCGGGTCGACGCGGCCATCAACGACAACGGACCGCTGCTCGACTTCACCAAGTCCAACCCGGACTTCGCGGTGGTCAAGGAGTTCGACACGGGCGAGCAGTACGGCTTCCTCTTCCAGAAGGACAATGCCAATGGCACCAAGATCAAGGACGCCTTCAACGCGGCCCTGAAGAAGTCGATCGAGGACGGGTCCTACAAGGCCAGCTACAAGAAGTGGTTCGGCTCCGACCCGGCCGTGATGCCGACCGTGTCGTGAGGTCACTGCCATGACCTCCCCTGCAGCGGCGGGGCGAGTGCGTTCACTCTCGCCCCGCAAGCGGGCCCAGCGCATCCGATGGGTGCAGTACGCCGTTCTTGTCGCCGCCGTCATCCTCCTCATCGCGGTCGCAGACCTGCGCCAGATCCAGCAGGTCTTCTTCCGCGGCGACCTGATCTACGACACCCTGACCCAGGGGCTCGGCCGCGCCCTCTTCAACACTGTGGTGTACGCCCTCGGAGCCTTCGTCGTCGGCCTGGTGCTCGGGACGATCCTCGCCCTGATGCGCCTGTCCTCCGTCGGTCCCTACCGCTGGATCGCGACCGTCTACATCGAGTTCTTCCGAGGGTTGCCGACGATCATCGTGCTGCTGGCCTTCGGACTGCTCCCACTGGCCTTCCCCGGCTTGGAGATCCCCTTCGGCATCTACGGAACGGTGTGGAGCGCGCTCGGCATCGTCGCGGCGGCCTACATGGCCGAGACGATCCGCGCCGGCATCCAGGCCGTGCCGAAGGGGCAGGTCGAGGCCGCCCGCTCGCTCGGCATGCCGGCGGGCGCCGCCACCCGCAAGATCGTTCTGCCCCAAGCTTTCCGGATCGTCACGCCGCCGTTGACGAACGAGCTCATCCTCGTCGTCAAGGACAGCTCGCTCGCCTACATCATCGGGTTGTCCGCGACGTCCTTCGACCTGACCAAGTACGGCCGGGACCTCGCCAACACGAATGCGAACCTCACCCCGCTCGTCATCGCTGGTCTCTGCTACCTCCTCATCACCCTGCCGCTGACCTTCGTGGTCAGGCGCATGGAGGCGAAGTCGGCGAGGGCACGATGACGACGAACCCAGCCCCGACGCATACGACCTCGACGAACCGGGAGGCCGTCGTCGTCGAGATCGCGGACCTCCGCAAGTCCTTCGGGTCCGTCGAGGTGCTGACCAACATCACCGCCTCGATCAAGCTGGGCGAGGTGGTCTGCGTCATCGGGCCCTCGGGCTCGGGCAAGTCCACGCTGCTGCGGTGCATCAACCTGCTCGAACAGCCGAGCGGCGGCACGGTGCTCGTCGACGGGATCGATGTCACCGATCCTGACTGCGACATCGATCGTGTCCGCAGCAGGATGGGGATGGTCTTCCAGCAGTTCAACCTCTTCTCGCACCTGACGGTCCTCGAGAACTGCACCATGGCGCAGCAGGTCGTCCACAAGCGGAGCAAGGCCGAGGCGCAGCAGGTCGCCCGGGCCAACCTCGACAAGGTCGGGCTCGCAGACCGTGCCGACGCCTTCCCCGCGCAGCTCTCCGGTGGTCAGCAGCAGCGGGTTGCGATCGCCCGCGCGCTGTCCATGGACCCGGAGCTCATGCTCTTCGACGAGCCGACCTCTGCTCTTGATCCTGAGCTCGTCGGCGACGTGCTGGCCGTCATGCGACGGCTCGCGTCCGAGGGCATGACGATGATCGTGGTGACGCACGAGATGGCGTTCGCCCGTGAGGTCGCCGACCGCGTCATCTTCATGGACGGCGGCGTCATCGTCGAGGAGGGCCACCCCGACCGCGTGATCGGTGACCCGCAGCACCATCGGACCCGAACCTTCCTCAAGCGGGTCCTCGACCCCACGCACGTCGACCCGGAGGCCGACGTGGACCCCGACGACGAGCGGCGCTCGCAGATCAAGGAGGCCGAGCTCAGCGCGCGGGCCCAGCCGCACCTGCCCGGCGACATCACGGACCCGCGGTTCTGATGCCGGCGGGTGAGGTCGCCGTCGTCGGTGGCGGGCTGATCGGCCTGTTCAGCGCGCACCAGCTGCTCGAGCGGGGGTATGCCATCACGGTCCTCGAAGCGGGAAGCGGGCTCGGCGGCGGTGCGGCTCGCGTCAACGGGGGCTGGGTCTGCCCGGCACGCAGCGACCCGCTCCCGTCGTGGGGTGTCGTCCGCGACGGGATGCGCTCGCTCGCCTCGCCGGGGAGCGGCAGCTTCCTCCTGAGCGCGCGAGCGCTTCCGCGCGTGGCGGGCTACCTCGCACGGTTCCTCGCGAGCTCGGGCCAGGGCAGGTTCCGCCGGTCCTGGGACGAGCTCGACCTGCTCAACCGTCGGACGGCCGGTCTCGTGGACGAGCTCGTCGAGGCCGGGATCATCGAGGACCTGCAGGACGAGGGGTTCCTCATGCTGCACACGACCCGCGAGGAGGCGGAGGCGTCACGGGAGTCCCTGCTCGCGGTCTCGCGGCGCGGCCTCTGCCCGGCGCCCGAGCCGATCCTGGAACGGCAGGCCCTGCTCGAGCTCGAACCGGGGCTCGGCGACGCAGCGCAGGTGGGTTTCGTCCATCGGGGCGACCGGTGGCTGGACCCGTCGCGGCTGGTGGATCGCCTCGGCGAATCCCTGACGTCACGAGGCGTACGCATCCAGACGGACACGCCGGTCATGGCGGTGCGGCAGCGCGGTACCGAAGTCGAGCTCACCACCCGCTCGGGCGTCGTGGAAGCGGGCCACGCCGTCATCGCCGCCGGTGCCTGGGCCGAGCACCTGCTCCGGCCACTGGGAGTCCGGGGTCACGTGACCCCCGGCAAGGGCTACAGCTTCACGATCCATCCCGAGCACCCACCGACGCATGTGCTCCGGCTCGGCGAGACGCATGTCGGCGTGACCCCCATGACGGGCCGCACGAGGGTGGTCGGCATGGTGGAGCTGGACGGAACCCTCGAAGGACTGCACGCCGGGCGCATCGACGTCATGAAGCGCAAGGCGGCGCCTTACCTGTCCGGGATCGACTGGAGCTCCAGCACGGACGAGCAGGTCGGGCCTCGCCCCATGACGCCGGACGGCAAGCCGCTCATCGGCTGCGCACCGGGCGCTGAACGCATCGTCGTGGCGACCGGGCACAACATGCTCGGACTGACCCTCGCGGCTCCCACCGCGTCACTCGTGGCGGAGCTCGTCGCCCGCGGCCGAGCCGCATCGGTGCCGGCCTTCGACCCGATGCGATTCACCCACCGACGCCGTTAGGTTCACGTCGGGACCGGGACCCACGAGAGAGCGCCCCCGGGACAGCAGCCGACCAACGGCGCTGTCCCGGGGGCGTTCTGGTCACTTGGTGATGAGCACCGATCCACTGAGCGCGGGCACCGTCAGGGTGATCTTGCCCTGGTCCGGTCGGACCGAGCGGCCCGTCATGGCGTCGGTGTACGGCTTGTCGCCGTAGCCGGTGGGCAGGTCCACGGTGACCTCGCGAGGTGTCGCCGAGTTGTTGAACGCGGTGACGGCGCGGACGCCCTGGTACTTCCTCGTGAGGACGATGATGTTCTCGTCGAGCTGCACCGGTGCGTCGATGGAGCCGCGCTTGAGGACCTCGTTCTGGTTGCGCAGGCCGATCATCTTCTGGAAGTCGGCGAGCAGCGCGGTGTCCGGGTTCCCGCCCTTGTCAGCCCAGGGGTAGGTGGCGCGGTTCAACGGGTCCGCTCCACCAGTGACGCCGACCTCGTCGCCGTAGTACACGGCAGGTGCTCCCGGGAACGTCATCTGGAACAGCACCGCCAGCCGAAAACGCGCCTTGGCCTGGTCGACCTGAGCCGGAGTGCTCGTGGCGGTGTCACCGAGCTCGTTCAACGTGCGCGCCACATCGTGGGTGGACAGCAGGTTCATCAGGGCATAGAAGGCCTGCGGGGGGTAGGCCTCACGGATCAGCTCGATGCTCTGGTACGCCTGCTTGGCGTTGCGGCCGCTGGCGTAGTCGATGACCGCGTTGCGGAAGATGTAGTTCATCGTGGTGTCGAACTCGTCCCCGAGGAAGTACTTCGAGGAGTCGAACCACGTCTCCGCCACGGTCAGCGCGTCGGGCCGGTGCTGCTTGATGGAGGTCCGCCACTCCCGCCAGAACTGGTCGCTCACCCACGGGGCGACGTCCATGCGCCAGCCGGATGTCCCGTGGTCCAGCCACGTGTTCATCACCGAGTCCGGCTTGCGGAAGGCGAAGTCCTTGAAGCTGTCCGACTCCGTCAGCTCAGGCATCGAGGGGCCGCCCCAGCCGGAGTACTGGCTGTCCGGCTGGGTCTTGTCGGGGAAGAAGGTGTACCAGTCGGCATACGGGGAGTCGGGTCGGACCTTGGCGTTCTCGAACGCCCCGGTGCCCGGGAAGTTCGCGTAGCGGTCGAAGTAGACCGAGTCGCTACCCGTGTGGTTCAGCGAGGTGTCGAGGATGACGCGCATCCCGCGCGCCTTGGCCTCCTTGGTCAGCTTGGTGACGTCGTCGTTGGTGCCGAAGCTGTCGTCGACCTTCAGGTAGTCAGCGGTGTCGTACTTGTGGTTGCTGCCCGCCTCGAAGATCGGGTTGATGTAGAGCGTGTTGACGCCGAGCTTCTTCAGGTAGTCGAGCTTGTCGATGATGCCGGCGAGGTCGCCGCCGAAGAAGTCGTTGTTGTAGGTGTTGTCGTCGGTGGTGGACCCGTCGGCGTTCCCGGGGACATACGGCTTGTCCAGCCAGTTGTTGTGGAACTCGATCGGGCCGCCGAGGTAGGTGGCGCTCCCCGGGTGGGGGTCGTTCGAGGTGTCACCGTTCCGGAAGCGCTCCGGGAAGATGTAGTAGTACACGGCGTCCTGGGCCCAGTCCGGCACCGTGAAGTCAGGGTCGTAGACCGTCTGCCGGTAGCGCCGCACCTGCTTGGGATCGGACGGCGCGAACGCGATCTGGCCGACTCCGAAGGAGCCGCGCTCCGTCGTCCAGTAGATCGAGTCGTTGTTGTTCTCGTAGACGTACTGCTGGCCACCGATGGTGAGCTCGAAGTAGTAGCCGTACACGCTCTTGGCCGCGAAGCGGTACGAGCCGCTCCACTGCTCGAGGCCGCCGTCCTTCGTACGCGTCATGGGCACCTTGACCGGGTCGAGGTACTCGATGACGTCCTGGTTGCCCTCCAGGCGGCGGGTCTCCACGACCAGCGTGGCCGAGGTGACCCCGGGGGGAGCGGTGAGGGAGAAGCGAGCCTTCTGCCCCGTCGTCATCGCACCGTACGGAGCCTTGAAGTCGCCGTCGCGAGAGTCGTACTTGACCTGGCGGGCCACCGAGTCGGTGACCTGGGCGGGCAGGCCGGGGTTGACCCAGGTCTTGGGTGTGATCGTCAGGGTCGGGTGCCGGTCCGCGCCCTCGAAGCTCACCCGCAGCGTGTGCTCGCCGGTGAAGTCGAACCGCAGGTTGGTGGTGGCGCCGTCGGCCTCCGAGGCCAGGGGGAACGGCTGGTTCAGCGTGACGACGTCGTGGCTGGCGTCGGGCGCCCCCAGGCGCGTCTTCGGCGGCCCGATGGGGTCGAGGATCTTGAACTCGTGGGTGCCCTGGAGGTTGACGTTCAGGTAGTACCCGTCACAGCTGTACTGGAAGAAGTCGGCCGGGCGTGGGTTGAAGCCGTTGAAGTCGCCACTGAGGCCCAGGAGCGCCTCGTCGAGCGGGTTCTGCGCGCAGGAGCTGATCGTCAGGGTCGGTGTCGTCCGCGACTTGGAGACGTCCAGCACCACCTTCTGGACGCCGGTGAACGTGTAGGTCAGGTTGGAGCCTCGCAGCGCAAGCTGCGACGGGACCCCGGTCTGCATGCGCCCGCCGGCCGCGCCGCCACCGAAGTCGGCGTCGGAGGACCAGTTGGCATCGGCGACCTTGAAGTCACTGCTGCCGTTGAGGTTGACCGTCAGCTCGAACCGGTTGCAGTTGTAGGCGAGCTGGTAGTCCGCGCTGGCAGACCAGCCGTTGAAACCGCCCTTGAGGTAGAGCGGGCGGTTCCCGAACGGGTTGTCGACACACGGCGCTTCCGCGGCCGCAGCGGACGGGGTTGCCGCACTCGAGAACATCGCGGCGGAGCTGAACAGCATCGCGAAGACGGCGGTCACGACCGCCAGCAACGCTCGTTTGGACCTGCGCATACATAGCCTCCCTGCTAAGCGCGCCGACGGCGCGGATGTGCACTGCGTTTGCACCACCGCGTTGTGGACACATCCAGAGGCAGGTTTACGCAAGCGCTTACGCGGCAGAGCATGGCGACATATGTCCCGATATGTCAAGGGCTGCGCGTTCGCGCTTACCTCGTCGTGCGAGGGGGGCCGCTCGTGCCCCGGACGACCAGCTGGGTGGGGAGCGTGACGTGCTGCTGCTCCACGCGCTCCCCGCTGAGGAGCTGGAACACCAGGCTTCCCGCTGCCTGTCCCAGCTCGAGGACTGGCTGGCGCACGGTGGTCAGCTCAACGACATCGGCCATCTCATGGTCATCGATGCCCACCAGGGAGACGGTCTGCGGGACGGCGATACCGGAGCGACGCAGAGTCCGTAGCGCCCCGAAGGCCATCTCGTCGGAGAAGGCGACCACTGCGGTCGGTGGTCGCGGAAGACTGAGCAGGCGAGCCATCGCTTCGGCACCTCCAGCAGTACCCCACTCCGCGTGCACCACGAGCTCTCGCTCCACCGGAAGGTCGGCGTCCTGAAGGGCGTTCAGATACCCCTGCAGGCGGTCCTGTGGACCGGCATACGGCAGCCGCCACCGTCCCGAGGCATTGATCAGCGCCACTCGTTCGTGCCCAGCGAGAACCAGGTGGTGCGTGGCCTGCCGAGCCGCCTCCATGTCGTCGATCCGAACATGAGGCTGCTCTGCCAAGGTGCCGCCGGCCATCACGACCGTGACGCCCATCCGGTCGAGCTGAAGCCGCTCCTGCTCACTGACCGGGAACGCAAGGATGATGAGCGCGTCCACCTGGCGCCGGGCCGGAAGCTCCTCGAAGAACCTCCTTCGCTCCTCCTCGCGCTTGACCTCGTAGAGCAGCACGTCGAGGTCCGATCCACGAAGGGAGCTCATGATCCCTTCGAGCATGGAGGCGTAGAACCAGTGCGCGACGTCGGCCGTCACCACCGCGACACGACCCCGCGACCCCTTGGCCAGTCGGGCCGCATCAGGGGAGACGGCGTAGTTCAGCTCTGCGGCCAGGCCGCGGATCCGAATGCGCGTCGCCTCGGACACGCCCGGGGAGCCGCTCAGGGCCCGGGACACCGACGCGATGGAGACACCCGCACGATCGGCGAGGTCGGACATGTTGAGGTCTCCGTGCCGGGTCACCTGCCGAAACTAGCAAAGGCCCAACGAAAATTTTCGTCCGCGTCCCGAATGACAGGTCGCCCACTGCGGTTCGAAACGATCAGGCCGTGAAGCCGGTGGGGCGGATGACCCTCGCCGGGACTCCGGCGGCGATGGTGTCGGCGGGGACGTCCCTGGTCACGACCGCGCCGGCCCCGATGGCGGCCCCGTCGCCGATGGTCACTCCCGGCACCACCGTGACGCCGGCTCCCAGCCAGACGTTGCGGCCGATCGTCACCGGCGCCGGCTCCATGTCGGCGCGTCGAGCCGGGTCGAGCGAATGGTTCAGCGTCGTCAGCGTGCTGCCGTGGCCGATCAGCGATCCGTCGCCGATGGTGATGCCGCCGGTGTCCTGGAAGCGGCAGCCCAGGTTGACGAAGACGCCCTCGCCGAGGGTGAGGTTCTTGCCGAACTCGGAGTAGAACGGGGGGAAGACCGTGACCGACTCGGCCACGGCCCTTCCAGTCAGCCGGGACAGCAGCGCCCGTACCTCGTCCGGCGAGCGGTAGGCGCCGTTCAGCTCGGCGAGCGTTCGCAGCGCCTCCTGGGCCGCCCCGTGCATGAACTCGTGCGCCGCCGACCCACCCTCGACAACCCGCCGCGCGTTCACGTGGTCGAGGAACTCCTGCAGCTCCATCCGTGCCTCCGGTCTCCGCTCAGTCATGGTCACAGCGTCAGCAGCACCTTGGTCGCCCGGCGCTCGTCCATCGCCTTGTAACCCTCGGCGGCCTCGTCGAGCGGGAGGATGAGGTCGAAGACCTTCCCGGGGTCGATCCTGCGGTCCCAGATGTGCTGGATCAGCTGCGGCAGGTACTCGCGTACCGGCGCGGGCCCACCGTGGATGTGGACGCCTGCCATGAACAGCTCGTCGCCGGGGATCGCCACGTCGTGGGAGACGCCGACGAAGCCGACATGCCCACCGGCCCGCGTCGAGTGGATCGCCTGCATCATGGCCTCCTGCGTGCCGACCGCCTCGATGACCGAGTGCGCACCCAGCCCGTCGGTGAGCTCCTTGACCCTGGCCACACCGGCCTCACCGCGCTCCTCGACGATGTCGGTGGCACCGAACTCGCGAGCCAGCGCCTGCCGGTCGGCGTGGCGGCTGAAGGCGATGATCCGCTCGGCGCCGAGCTCGCGGGCAGCCAGGACACCCATCAGCCCCACCGCGCCGTCACCGACGACGGCCACGGTCTTGCCGGGGCCGGCCTCGGCTGCGACCGCCGCGAACCATCCCGTGCCCAGCACGTCGGAGGCGGCCATGAGCGACGGGATCAGGTCGGCGTCCGGCTGGCCCGGGGTGGCAACCAGCGTGCCGTCGGCCAGCGGGATGCGAGCCAGCTCGGACTGGGTGCCGAGCGTGCCCATGAGGACGCGGTGCACGCAGTACGCCTGGTAGCCGGCCTGACAGATCTCGCACGTGTTGTCCGATGCCCAGAAGGACCCGACGACGAAGTCGCCCACCTTGACGGTGTGCACCTCGGAGCCGACCTCCTCGACGACACCGACGTACTCGTGCCCCATCACCTGGTGATCGACCGGCTCGGCACCGCGGAAGGGCCACAGGTCGCTGCCGCAGATGCACGTCGCCGTCAGGCGGATGATCGCATCCGTCGGCTCGATGATCGTCGGGTTCTCACGCTCCTCCACCCGCACGTCGCCGGGTCCGTACATCACTACTCCACGCATTGCGTGTGCTCCTTCAATCGCATCAGTCGCTTCAGTCGCGGGCCCCAGGCCCGCCAGGCCCAACGGGCCACCACACGAGTGAAGCCGCCGACAAGAGGCCGAGGAAGTCCCTGTCGAGGGACGTACTGACAGGGCACCCCTCACGGCCCGGCACACCCCACGACGCGGCCTAGTCTCGAAGACGTGGACAACCGCCAGGAGGTGCGCGAGTTCCTCATGACCCGCCGCGCCCGCATCACTCCCGACCAGGTCGGCCTGCCCGTCGGCCGCGGCCGCCGCGTGCCCGGTCTGCGCCGCAGCGAGGTCGCGACGATCGCCGGGCTCAGCGTCGAGTACTACGCGCGGCTCGAACGTGGCCAGATCGCCGGCGCCTCTACCGGCGTGCTCGACGCCCTCGCTCGCGCCCTGCAGCTCGACGACACCGAGCGGGCCCACCTCCTCGACCTCGCGAGGGCAGCGGACGGCATACCCACCTCGGGTCGCCCGCGCCGGCGCGCCGCCGGCAAGCCCGCGTCACGGCCGAGCCTGCAGTGGGCGCTCGAGTCGATCCGCGACGGCGTCGCCTTCGTCCGCGACCCACACCAGAACCTGCTCGCCACCAACTCCCTCGGCCGCGCCTTCTACTCGCCCGTCATCGGCGAGGGCGGCCGCATGCCGAACCTCGCCCGGTTCCAGTTCCTCGACCCGGCCTCACGGGACTTCTACCCCGACTGGGAGCTCTTCGCCGAGATGTGCGTCGGCATCATGCGCGCCGAGGCCGGCCACGACCCGCACGACCGCGGCCTGCAGGACCTCGTCGGCGAGCTCTCCACCCAGAGCGAGGTGTTTCGCCGCCTCTGGAGCGCCCACGACGTGCGCACCCACGGCACGGGCACCAAGCGCTTCAACCACCCCGTCGTCGGCGAGCTGACCCTCGCCTACGAGGAGCTCGCCATCACCGCCGAGCCCGGCCTCGTCCTCATGGTCTACACCGCCGAACCCGGCTCACCCTCGCACGAACGGCTGCAGCTGCTCGCCTCCTGGGCCGCCTCCACGCCCAGCCCGACAGCCACCACGGACACCCCGACCCCCAACAGCCAGAAGGAAACCCATGCAGATCACCCGTAGCTCCGTCGACACCGCCAAGGGCCCGAGCGACTGGTTCACCGGCGACGTCTACATCGACGCCGTCGCCGCCGCGCCCGCCCCGTCACGTGTCTCGGCCAACCTCGTGCACTTCATGCCCGGCGCCCGCACCCACTGGCACCGCCACCCGCTCGGCCAGACCGTCTTCGTCACCGAGGGTGTGGGCCTGTGCCAGCGCCGCGGCGGCCCCGTCGAGGTCATCCGGCCCGGCGACCGCGTGCTCTTCGAGGCCGACGAGGAGCACTGGCACGGCGCCGCGCCGAGCCGGCTCATGGTGCACGTCGCCATCAACGAGGGCGACGCGGACCACGACGTCGTGCACTGGCTGACACCCGTCGCCGACGAGGAGTATGCCGCCGCGCCGCTCGGCGACTGACGTCCTTCCAGCGTCCGCTGGCCGGGCGGGGATGCAGTCTTCAGGCCGGGCGGGTATCAAGGGTCGGTAAGGTCACGCATCGGCCCTCTGGCCCCCGACCCTCGAGAGCGCCCCGATGACGACGCAGATTGAGCCTCACGTCACCACCCGGGAGCCGGTGCTGCCCGCCAGGAGGCAGCGCCGTTTCCTCGTCCCGGCGGTTCTCGCCGTCGCGGTCCTGCTGACCCAGGCCTTCGCCCAGGCTGTCACCCCGTTCATCCGGCAGGACGACTGGCCCTTCCTGCTGCCGGACGGCACCCGCGGAGTACTCCCGCCGTCCTACTACAACAGCAGCGAGGGCCGCTGGCTCAACACCCTCTGGTGGCAGCTCGTCGGCCAGCACGGCACTCCCACGACAGCGGCGCTGACGTATGCCGTCGCCTACGCCGTCTTCGTCGCCGGCATGTGGCGCGTGCTCCACGTCTCAGGGATCCGCCCGCGGCCCGCAGCCGACGCGCTCCTCGGCATCGCGCTCTTCGCCTCCAGCGTCTGGGTCCAGCTGCTCTACTGGCCGGGAGCCCTGACCCCGTCGGTCCTCGTCGCCGCGACTGCCGTCTGGCTGCTGCCGTGGGCCACGCGCACCCGCCGCCGGCTCTGGCTCTGGCTCCTCGTCGCCGAGGCGGCCGCCGTCATGACGTATCCGCCCGTCGGGGTCGTGCTGCTCGTCCTCACCGTCGTCTGCCTCCGAGCGGCGCCCTGGCGCCGGGTCCTCTCGGTCGTCGCGGCGTGGGTCGCCGCGTTCGCCGTCGGGGTCGGGATCAGCTACACCCTCAACTGGTGGCTCAACGGCCACTTCGGGCTCGACCTCCCGGCCTGGCGCCAGTCCAACCCGCTGAAGTCCGTCGACGCCCTCATCGTCAACTCCGGCCGGTGGCTCTCCGCGACCGGGTCGATGTGGGCCGCCCAGTGGTGGGTGGCGCTCATCGGTCTCATCGGCGTCGTCCTCGGCTGGCGGGAGCCGGCGGTGCGGCCACGCATGCAGCGCCTCCTCGTCCCCTTCGCCGTCGCCTGCGGGCTCGACGCCGCCCAGACGCTGGCGTCCGGCATCGTCACCGAGGCCCGCGGCCAGCTGTGGACGTGGCTGTTCGGCGTGCTGCCCGTCGCCCTTCTCCTCGTCCAGCGGCGCCGCGAGCGTGAGTCGCTCGACGACGCACACGGCATACGCCCTCAGCAGGTCCATCACGTCGCCACGGCGCTGCTCGCGCTGCTCGCCGTCGGTGGCGTGCTCTCCTGGCGCGCCGACATCGGCGCGCACCAGGCCACGCGGATGCAGTACGCCGCCATCGCGGAGAAGGCAACCGCGCACGAAGCCGGCACCGAAACGCCGAGGGTCGTCGTCTACCAGGACCCCGCCATCAAGGGCTCCCGGGATGGACTGCTCCTGGCCAGCACCATGTTCATGGCGGTGCGCCAGCAGACGGGCGGGGTGCTGCCGCGGTGGTGCCGCGGCGACGAGTGCGCGGTGCTGGCCCAGCGAGCGGGGTCCGGTCCGGTCACCCGGATCGTCAGCCCGGCCGGGTTCAGCAGCGTCATGGGCATCGTCATGCCGAGGCCGCCCGGCTGGCTCTGACCTCTCGGAACCTGGGAGCGCCGAACAGCGCAACCGCCCCGTGACGCACCGGTTGGTCGATTAGGTTCGACAGGGAGCCCTACGCCTCCTGTCAGCGAGCCCCGATGACGACGGCCCAGCCCACACCAGCGCCACCCACATCGCCCACCCGCACCCTCGGCGGCCGGGGTGGGTGGCACCCGCCGCGGTGGGTCGTCATGGCGGTCGTGCTCGGCGCAGCCCTCCTCGTCGGCGAAGGCGCCCTGCAGGCCGTGGCGCCCTTCATCCGCAACGACGACTGGCCCTACCTGCTGCCGGTCGACACCCCCGGCGCGATCGACAACTACGCCAAGAACCTGCGTGAAGGGCGCTGGCTCAACTACCTGTGGTGGCTCGGCATCGGCCAGCACA
Organism: Terrabacter sp. FW104-15G4B; assembly: GCF_058790095.1. Lineage (NCBI taxonomy): Bacteria > Bacillati > Actinomycetota > Actinomycetes > Micrococcales > Intrasporangiaceae > Terrabacter > Terrabacter sp. FW104-15G4B. The sequence continues at coordinate 166,445 of NZ_JBYTCI010000007.1, forward strand.
CGACACCGTTCTGGGCCTCGCTGACGTTCGTGGCGGCATACGCCGTCTTCGTCGCGGGACTGTGGCGCCTGCTCTGGCGCGCCGACCACCACTCCCACTGGGCGGTGCAGGCGCTGCTCGGGCTCGCCCTCTTCAGCTCGGTGGTCTGGGTCCTGCTGCTCTACTGGCCCGCCACGCAGGTCTCGTCGGCTCTCGTGGCCGCCGCGGGAGTGTGGACGCTGCCGCTCGCCTCGCGCGGCAGGACGCGGTTCACCGTCTGGCTCCTCGCCGTCACGGTGCTGTCGATGCTCACCTATCCGCCAGTGGCCGCGCTGCTGTTCCTGACCGCAGTCGTCCACCTCGGCCGAATGCCGTGGCGCCGGCTGCTGCTGCTCTCACTCGGCTGGGTCGCGAGCTTCGCCGCCGGCGTGGCCGTCATCTACGCCGTGAACTGGTTCGCCTTCGGCTACTTCGGCCTGCACATCGCGAGCTGGCGCCACCCGAACCCGGCGAGCAGCCTGCACGCCCTGCGGGTCAACGCGAGCCGCTCCGTGCACGCCCTCATCGCCATCGCGAGGCTGCAACCGCTCGCCACGGCCACCGCCGTGGTGGCCGTCGTCGCCGGCGCCCTCAGCGCGGTGGTCCGCCCCCTCATGACCAGGCTGGCGGCCGGCCTCGCGGTCGTGCTCGCCCTCGGCGTGGCCCAGACGCTGCTCACCGGCGTCACCACCAGCGTGCGTGGGGAGCTGTGGCTGTGGCTCGCCGTCGTCCTGCCTGCCGCCCTGCTCCTGCGCCACCCGGGCGTCACGTCACGCGTGGGCGTCGCCTGCCTGGCGGTCCTGGCGGTCATCGGGACGCTGGCGTGGCGAGCCGACGTGGGCGCCCACCAGGACACCCGCCGGGAGTATGCCGCGATCGTGGCCGACGCCACGAGGGCGCGCCCGGACGGCTCGCGCCCGCAGGTCGTGATCTACCAGGACCCGCACTGGCGGACCACCGTCCGGGGCTCGACGATGGCCGGCACGATGCGCATGATGGTGCGCGAGGCGCAGGACGGGGTCGTGCCCCGCTGGTGCTCGGCGCAGGAGTGCCGCCAGATCGCCGCCCGCGCCGGGGAAGGGCCCGTGGTGCGCCTCGGCAGCGTGGTGGGCATCGTCGTGCCCCGGCCGCCCGCCTGGATCTGAGCCGTCGAGCCGTCGAGCCGTCGCAGATCAGCGACCGGCTACTTGACCGAGCCCGCCGTGAGCCCGCCGACGAGGTGCTTCTCGATGATCGCGAAGAGGATGACGACCGGCACGACCGCGATGACCGAGGCCGCGAAGAGCTGGTCCCAGTGCTGCTCGTAGCCGGTGATGTAGGCGCGCATGCCCACCGTCAACGGCTTCTTGTCGTCGTCGATCATCAGCGTCAGGGCCACGACGTACTCGTTCCAGGCTGCGATGAACGTGAAGATCGTCGCCGTCACGAGGCCCGGCAGGGTCAGCGGCAGCATCACGCGCCGCAGGATCTGCCAGCGGGTGGCGCCGTCGAGCGCGGCCGCCTCCTCCACCTCGAGGGGGATCGAGGAGAAGAAGCCGTGCAGGATCCAGATGGCGAAGGCCAGGTTGAACGCGGCGTTCGTGAGGATCAGCGCGCCGTAGGTGTTGATCAGGTTCAGCTCGAAGAACTGCCGGTACAGACCCACGACGAGCGAGGTCGGCGCGAACATCTGCGTGACGAGCACGAGCAGCAGGAAGAACCCCCGGCCCGGGAAGCGGTGCCGGGCCGTCATGAAGGCGGCCGGGATGGCCACGAGGATGACGATGACGGTCGACCCCGAAGCCACGATCAACGAGGTCTTGAGCCAGTTGATGAAGCGGTCGTCACCCAGCACCTGGGCGTAGGTGTCCAGCTGCCACACCTTCGGCAGGATCGAGGGCGGCGTGCTCTTGACGTCGGTGCTCGTGCGCAACGAGTCGAGCACCATGACGAGGTAGGGAGCGACGAAGACGAACGCGACGAGCGCTCCGCCGATCGCCATGAGGATCCGCCTGCGGCGCCTGGGGTCGTGGTTGTTCGTCAGCGCCTTCTCCCGCGCGGCAGGGGTGCCGGGGGCGACCGGCGCGGCAGCCGTCGTGGTGCTCATCGGCTCGTCTCCTCGCGCCAGTTGATGATCTTCAGGTAGATCGCGACGACCACCAGGATGAGCAGGACGTTGAAGATGCCCGCAGCCGCCGACATGCCGACGTCCTTCTCCTGGCTCTTGAAGGCCAGCTTGTACATGAACGTGATCGTCGTGTCGTGCAGGTAGCCGGGGTTGCGGTCGTTGAGGGTGTAGATGATCGGGAAGCTGTTGAAGACGTAGATGACGTTGAGCACCGTCGCGATCATCAGGGCCGGACGCATCAGCGGCAGCGTGATGTTCCAGTAGCGCTGCCACGGGCTCGCGCCGTCGACGGTCGCCGCCTCCATGACGTCGTCCGGGATCGCGCCGAGGCCGGCGATGAAGACGAAGATCGTGAACGGCAGCGACACGAAGATGCCCACGACCACCATCGAGAACATCGTCCAGCTGTCGTTGCCGAGGAAGTCGATCGGCGTGCTGATCACGTGCAGGCTCAGCAGGACGTGGTTGAAGATCCCGTAGTTGTAGTCGTAGAGCAGGACGAACAGCTGGCTCGTGATGACGAGCGAGGCGGCCCACGGGATGATGACGGCCCAGCGCACGAAGCGCCGCCCGGGGAAGCTCTTGCTGAGGAACTGGGCCAGGGCGAGGCTGATCACGATCGTGATCGCGACGACCGCGACCACCCACACGACGGTGTTGCGCAGGACCGTCCCGAGGTCGGGGTGCTGCAGCACATTGCTGTAGTTGTCCCACCCGGCGTCGCCCTTGCGCAGACCGGTGATGGAGTACTCACCGCGGGAGGCGTCGAACAGCTTGATCGCGGGGTAGAGCACCACCCCGAGGATCAGCGCGAGTGCGGGCGCGAGCCAGAGCAGCGCCACCAGCGGGTGGACGTGCCCGACGCGCCCGGCGCGGCTGCGGCGCGAGGGACGGGACGGCATACGCGAACGCGTGCCCCCCCCCCCCCCCCCCGGG